>CAIUKV010000251.1 GCA_903899845.1 uncultured Actinomycetes bacterium | reverse complement strand
GTGGCGGCGGCCCCGGGTGACCCTGGTCGCGGCCGCGTTCCTGGTCGTGCTCGCGCTCGCCGCCGTGCTGGCCCCGGTGATCGCCCCCGGCGATCCGGACCCGGTGCTGACCCCGGTCGTCCTCGCCGAGGCCCGCCAGGGGCCGTCGTGGGCGCACCCCTTCGGCACCGACCTGCTGGGCCGCGACCAGTTGACCCGGGTGCTCTACGGCCTGCGGGTGTCGCTCCTCGTGGGCCTCGGCGTCGCGCTGGTCTCGGTGGTCGTCGGGGCGGCGGTGGGGGCGTGGGCGGGCTGGCGGGGCGGGTGGGTCGACGGGCTGCTCATGCGGGTCACCGACCTGTTCCTGGTGATCCCGGCCCTCGCGCTCCTGCTCGTGGTCGCGGGCAACCCCGAGCCCACGTTCTTCGGCTGGTTCGACCTGCCGCCCGCCACCGAGGTGCCCGGGATGGTCCTCGTCCTGTCGGCGCTCGGCTGGATGCCGATGGCCCGCATCGTGCGTGGAGAGTTCCTCACCCTGCGCGAGCAGGCCTACGTCGACGCCGCCCGGGCTGCCGGCGCATCCGGGCGGCGCATCGTGCTGACGCACCTCCTGCCCAACGCCACCGGGGTGATCCTGGTCTTCGGCGCCCTGGCGGTGGGGATCGCGGTGCTCAACGAGGCGGTGCTCGCCTTCCTCGGAGTGGGCGTCCAGTACCCGGCGTTCTCGCTCGGCACGATGATCGCCGACGCCGAGGACACCGTGGGCACCGACCTCGCGTACCTGATCCTGTACCCGGGGCTGGTGCTGTTCCTGCTCGTGCTCGCGGTCAACCTCGTCGGTGACGGTCTGCGCGACGCCACCGGACCCCGACGGCGGTCGCGGTGAGCACGCCGCCCGTGCTCGAGGTACGCGACCTCCGGGTCGGGCTGCGTCGTGGCGACGCCGAGGTCCCGGTGCTCGACGGGGTGTCGCTGTCCGTCGCGGCGGGGGAGTGCGTGGCCGTCGTGGGGGAGTCGGGCGCCGGGAAGACCGTGCTCGCGCTCGCGGTGATGGCGCTCCTGCCACCGGGGATGCGGGTGACCGGCGGCAGCATCCGGGTGGCGGGCACCGAGGTGGTCGGCGCGCCCGACGCCGTCGTGCGGGTCGTGCGGGGCGGGACCGTGGGCATGGTCTTCCAGGACCCCCAGGCCTCGCTGCACCCGGCGTTCCGCATCGGGGCGCAGGTGGCCGAGGCGATCCGGGCCCACCGCCCCGGGTTCGGTCGGGCTCGTGCGCAGGCCGAGGCGGCGGCCCGCCTGCGCCGCGTCGGCCTCGACGATCCGCGCGTCTACCCGCACCAACTGTCGGGGGGGATGCGCCAGCGGGTGATGCTGGCGATGGCGACCGCCAACGACCCGGTCCTCTGCATCGCCGACGAGGCCACCAGCGCCCTCGACGTCACCGTGCAGGCCCAGGTGCTCGACCTCCTCGCCGCGGCCCGGACCGGGACCGGGGCCGGCCTGCTGCTCGTGACCCACGACCTCGGGGTGGTGGCGGCGACCGCCGACCGCGTGGTGGTGTGCTACGCCGGCCGGGTGGTCGAGACCGGCCCGGTCGCCACCGTGCTCGGCGCGCCGCAGCACCCCTACACCCGGGGCCTGGCCGCAGCCGTGCCCCGGCTCGACCTCGTCGCACCCGTCGCGCCGATCCCCGGCCAGCCGCCGAACCCCTGGGACCGGCCGTCGGGCTGCGCGTTCCGGACCCGCTGCGACCGGGCCGACGCCCGCTGCACCGCCGAGGTGCCCGTGCTCGGCGCGGTCGTGGGCGCGCCGCCCGATGCGGGTGCCGTCGCCTGTCATCACCCGGGTCCCGAGGTCGCGCCGTGAGTGGCGGCGACGGCCCCGGCGGCGCGCTCCTCGCGGTCGAAGGTCTGGTCCGGGACATCCCGGTCGGGCGGCCCCGGCGGTGGGGCGGGCCGGTGGTCCGCGCGGTCGACGGCGTGTCGTTCACCGTCGAGCGGGGCGAGACCCTGGCGCTGGTCGGGGAGTCGGGAGCCGGCAAGTCGACGGTGGCCCGGTTGGTGCTGCGCCTCGACGACCCGACCGCGGGGCGCGTCGTCTTCGGTGGCACCGACGTCACCCGGGCCCGGGGCCCGGCGCTGCGCCCCCTGCGCCGGGGGATGCAGGTGGTCTTCCAGGACCCGGCGTCGTCGTTCGACCCGCGCCGGAAGGTCGGGACCTCGGTGGCCGAGCCGCTGGTGGCCCAGGGGCGGCGCGCCGAGGCCGCGGCCCGGGTCCCCGAGCTGCTCGAGATGGTCGGGCTCGATCGTGCCGCCGCCGACCGGTACCCCCACGAGTTCTCCGGTGGACAGCGCCAGCGTCTCGCGATCGCGCGCGCCCTCGCCGTGCAGCCCGACCTGGTGGTGCTCGACGAGCCCGTCAGCGCGCTCGACGTGTCGATCCAGGCCCAGGTGCTGGTGCTGCTCGCCGACCTGCGGCGCCGGCTCGGCCTCGCCTACCTGCTGATCAGCCACGACCTCGCCGTGGTCCGCCAGGTCGCCGACCGGGTCGCGGTGATGGAGCGCGGCCGGATCGTCGAGACCGGTCCGACCGACCGCGTGTTCACCGAACCACAGCACCCCCACACCCGGGCGCTGCTCGCCGCCGTCCCAGCCCCGATCCCGCTCGCGCCACCGCCGCCCGCGCCGCCGCCCCCCGCGCCGCCGCCCCCCGCAACGAGCATGTGACGCGGGACCACGAACGAGGTGGTCCAGCGTCACATGCTCGGACGGGGGCGCCCGCGACGGGTGGCCGGGGGCGCCCGGGCCGGGTCAGGATGCCGACATGACGAGACCGGCCCTGTCGCTCGGCTGCCCACCCGGGCCCCACGCCCTCGACCTCGCCCGGGTCGCGCAGGACCACGGTCTGCCCCGGATCTGGCTGTTCGACTCGGCCGCCCTCTACGAGGACGTGTGGATCTGGCTCGACCGGATCGGCCACGCCACCGACGTCGGGCTCGGGACCGCCGTGCTGGTCCCGAACCTGCGGCACGTGATGACCACCGCATCGGCCGCGGCGACCATCGAGCACGCCCACCCCGGGCGTCTCGCCCTCGGCTTCGGCACCGGAGCGACCGCCCGCTGGGCGCTCGGGCAACGGCCCCTGTCGTGGGCGACCACCCGCCGCTACGTCGAGTGCCTCCGGGGTCTGCTCGCCGGGGAGGTCGTGGAGGTCGACGGCGCGGCGTGCCAGATGCTGCACTGGCCCGGTCTCACCGCCGAGCGCCCCGTGCGCATCCCGATCCTCCTCAGTGCCCTGGGACCCCGGGGGCAGGCGATCGCCGCCGAGATCGCCGACGGGTTCATCGGGTCGGGGACCCGGCCGATGCCGATGGCCTGGAACGTCGACATGATGACCGGCACCGTCCTCGCGCCCGACGAGGACCCCCGTTCGGCCCGGGTGGTGGAGGCGATCGGGCCGTGGGCGGTGCTGCCGTACCACGCCGCCCACGCGGCCGACCCCGAGATCGTGCGGCGGCTCCCGGGCGGCCCGGCCTGGCTCGAGGCCATCGCGGCGGAGCGCCCCGAGGGTCAGCACCACCTCGCCGTGCACGACGGCCACGCGACCGACCTCACCGACCGGGACCGGGCCACCGTGCTCGAGCACGCCTGGGACCTCCCCATCGCCCGGGCCGCCTGGGTCGGGACCCCCGACGAGATCCGGACCCGGGCCGATCAGGCCGGCGCCGCCGGGGTCACCGAGTTGCTGTACACCCCGTGCGGCCCCGATCCCGTGGACGAGGCCCGCCGGATGGCCGAGGTGTTCGCCGCATGACCGGATCCCAGGGCCGGGGTGAGTGCCCCCGGCGTGCCGGATCGTGTACAACGAGCAGATGCTCGCATGGCTGGCCCGGCGTCCGGTGCGGTGGGTCCTCATGGCCCTCGCCGTGCCGGTCGCGGTGTGGTGCGCCGACCGCCTCGCCGACGGCCTCGAGGCCCGGCGAGGAGCCTCCCGCCTCACCGGGGCGCTCCGCCTGCCCGGACGCTGGCAGCGCCGGGAGCTCGACCTGTTCGGCTGATCCGGGGGGCTCCGGCCCGGGGTCGACGGAGAGAGCTCCGCTACTATCTCGGCTCCACGTCGGAGTGGCGGAATCGGCAGACGCGCTAGCTTGAGGGGCTAGTGCCCGTAAGGGCGTGGGGGTTCAAGTCCCCCCTCCGACACCATCGCTGACCTGCGCGAACGTCCCAGGCGAGCCGAGTGCGGTCGCCCGGTCAGACGGAGAGGCGCGACGCCGAGCGCAGTTCGCGCCATGTCGCCCTGACGGCATGGTCCTCGAGCCGGCGATCGCTCACCCGCGAGAGGTCGAACGGTGCCCTCACGACGAGTTCGGTATTGCGGTCGGCGGGCGTACCGAGGAGGGCAGCGGCATCCCAGAACCAGGGGTTGGCGGCCAGCTCCCTGCTGATGGACGCGAGGTTCTGCTGGGATCGACTGCCCTTGGTCACCTGGGGTGGTGCGGCGTGGTCGACGGCGAGTGTGAAGATCGAAAGGGTGCCGTCCCGGTTGTCGATGATCTCGACCATCCGGGACTGTTGCCCCCAATCGACGCAGCTGGGTGTGTTGATCTCCCAGAACCCGCCCCCCGGCGAGCCCGAAGTGGCCACGTGCGGGACGATCGTGTTCGCGTGGGTGTGGCCGTTGCACCACGCGACGACGTTGGGGAAGCGCAGGAGCAGCCCGACGAGGTCGGCTCCCGTGTAGAGCCTGGTGGTGTCGTCGGGCGCGGCGGCCGTGTTGTCCATCGTCCAGCTGGTGTGATGGCTGAGAATGACGATCAGCCGGTCGTCGGCTGCGTGCTCCACGACGTTGCCGGACTCGTCGAGGTAGCGAGACGAGCTGGCGATCAGCTCCTGCACCAGCCAGTCCCACTGCGGCTGTGGGATGCTGCCATCGGTCCCGAACCACGCATTGTTGGTGTCCAGTCCGACGAAGCGAACTGCGGGGCCGATGTTCCACGCCCACCACGCGTCGCCGGTCGACCGTGACTCCTCGGTGAAACCGTGGCCTTTCGGGCCCACCCGGTCGCCGAGATCGAAGTGTGCATTGATGATCGACCTGCGCGTGTAGGCCTTGCGCCGGGCATCGGGAGTGACGCGCCGCACCCCGGATTCCTCGCCGAGGCTGCGCACCAGGTCCTCGAACTGCCTCTGGGCCACAACGTTTCCCGGTTGGTAGGCATCGGCGAGGAACTCGCCGGTGTCAGGGGGTGGCGTGGCGATCTTCGCCCTTCCGATTGCGAGCGCTTCGTAGGCGGCCGTGTAGGGCCCGAGCGAGCCCATCCACGTCGTGTCGTGGTTTCCGAGCACGCTGAGCCACGGCATGGTGAGACCCTCCGAGACGACGGAGCGTCCGACTGCAGCATCGAGGAGACCGGGATACGACGGGTAGCCGTTCTGACCCCACTGGTCCTTCGACGGATCGTCGGGATGCCAGGCGTAGGTCGCCTCCGGCCAGGCCTGCACGCCTTCGTACCGGCCTGGCGCGCCGGAGTTGGCCGTGACCTTGCCTCCAGCGAGCACCTTGAGGTACCAATCCAGCTCGGTGGTGGCATGGGAATCGGCGAGGTCTCCGGTGATCACCGTGATCGCGCACGGTGCGCCCGTGACGACGCTGCGGTTCAGCGCATTCACCGCGGCGACCATCTCGGCGAGGACATGGACGGTGAGAGTCTCCTGCGGCCGCTGCGCGAACGGGTTCTGCGTGATGCCGAACGTCCAGTCGGCTCGCGACGGGGTCTGTGCGTCGACGACATGGGTGTCGCTCAGCTGACCGAAGTACAGGATCGAACGACGATCGGCGGTGCGTCCCGGGTTCGGTTTCGCACCGAGGTCGTCGCGGACGAGGAACGGCTCGCCGGGACCCCAGATGAGCGGGCGGTATCCCGAACCTCTGGCGAGGCCGATGGTGGCGTCGAGCGTCGTGCGACGATCCCTGCGCGTGCGGGCGCTCGCCTCGAGTTCGCGCAGCAGCGTACCAGCCATACGCGCGTCCGAGAAGGCGACGACGGGCAGCAGCGCACTGGAGGCGAGTGCCGCCCTCGTCAGGAACACCCTTCGGGAGACCGGCATGTGTGGAGCATAGGAGTGCTCCTTCGCGTCGGCAACGTCGAAGCGAATCGTGCGGTGCGCTACACGACGGGTGGTGGAGGCGCGACTACCACCTCGAGGGGAGACGGCGTCACGGGTGCAGGTGATCGGCTGTTGCGGGTCGAGACAGGCTCCTGTGTGGAACACGCGGTGGGGTCGATCGGCATACCCGTCTGGTCGGCGTACTCCCCGCCGTTTGCCGTCACCAGACCGAGCCGGGGCACGCCGGGACCGCGCCGGGTCGGTGCCGCAGGCGACAGCGCGGCCATCGGTCGACCGTCGGCCGCACCGCACCGGTCCGGCGTGGGGGGGGGGGGGTATGCAGCGATGTGGGTCGAGGGGGACCGATGGTGGCCTCGCCCGCCGGCTCGGCCGCCGGCGAAGTTCCTCGACCACCCGATTGGCGCCTTCGTCGCGGGTGACGCACCTGGTCAGCCGGCACGGGTTGCCGCCGCCACCGTCTCGGGTGGTCACGGGTGCCGATCACACGGGTGCCGATCAGTCGATGCGGGCGAGGCTGCGGGCCAGCGCAGTGGCCAGGCTGTCGATCGCGTCCGGTTCGAACAGGGTGAAGTGCTCGCCGGCGATCCGCTGCAGTTCGAAGCCTGCATGGAGGGTCGGAACCCAGCGCAAGGCCGGCTCGCGCGCCTTGCGCAGCGACGGTTCCGTTGCGTACAGGTGCACCGGGAAGTCGACGGCAGCGCCGCGATAGTTCAGGTACGAGGTGTGCACGGACACCATCGCCGGATCGGTGGGCCTGACGGAGTACGGCTTGTCCCGACCGCGCCGGTAGCCGAGCCGGACGAGCGCGGCGCGCAGCGTGCCGCCGAGTCGGGGGTACCGCCGCACGAGGAGGTAGCCGAGCTTCTGGCGGAGGTAGGCCCCGCGCGCTCCAGCCGACATCGCGGCCGCTGCACCGAGGTGGTGCCAGACGAACTCGGAGTCCGAGGCGGGGAGCAGGCGAGGTCGGGTCGAATCGATCAGCCCGACGAACTCGACCGGCGCGCCTTCGTCCCGGAGGGCCCGAGCGAGCTCCAGGGCGACCACGCCGCCGAACGACCACCCGATGATGCGGTACGGCGGCGTCAGCCCGAGGTCGACCAGGTGGGCTCGGCTGTGTGCCACCCACTCCTCGACCCGCCGTGGCATCGGGCCGTCGTCCGGGAGCGGCGGCAGGATCGAGTGGATCGGGACGCCACCCATCGCCGCCGAGAGGGCGGTGTAGTGGTCGGTCTCGTCGACCCAGGTGTGGACCGCGACGAGGGGGCGCTCGGCACGAGTGGGGCCATCCGTGGGCGCCATGCTCGAAGGCTCCTCACCGTCGCCGTCGGACCCGGGTTTCGGGCACGATAACGTAGTCGGCCCCCGGTAGCGTCGGGGCATGGCCCACGACCTGGAATTCTTCTTCGACCCCGTCTGCCCGTTCGCCTGGATCACGAGCCGCTGGGTCACCGAGGTGCAGGCCCAGACCGCCTACTCGGTCCACTGGCGATTCATCAGCCTCGCGGTCGTCAACGAGCACCGGGACCACTCGGAGCTCCCACCCGGATACGGACAGGTGCACGCCGCCGGGAAGCGTTGGCTGCGGGTCGCCGCCGCGGTCGACGAGGCGCTGGGCAACACGGCCGTGGCCGGCCTCTACACGGCGCTCGGGACCCGGCTGCACACCGCCGGCGTGTCGCAGGCGGTCCGCAACGGGGCCCCGATGCCCGACGACCTGCTGGCGGGGGCGCTGGCCGACGCCGGGCTCGACCCGGGGTTCGCGTCCGCGGCCGACGACGAGACGCACGACGCGGTGCTGCGAGCCGACACCGAGATCGCGTTGGCGCGGACCGGACCCGACGTCGGTACGCCGATCCTCACCTTCGACCCGGGCACCCACCGCGAGAACTCGTTGTTCGGCCCCGTGATCTCGCGCATCCCACGGGGCGCCGACGCGGTGGCACTGTGGGACGCGGTCCGCACCCTGGCTGCGACCCCGGGGTTCGCGGAGTTCAAGCGTTCGCTCCGCGACGAGATCGACTTTTCGTGACCGGGGCCTGAAGGACACCCGTGCCCAGGCTGGTCGATCCGGAGCAGGTGGCGCCGGTGGTCGGGGGGTTGCTCGGCGCGGTCGACGTCGACGGCGGTCCCACCGACGAGCAGGTGCGGCTCCTGCGGGCCCTCACCACCCACGTGTGGGACCGCCCCGACCTCGATCTCGGGACCGTGGTCCCGCTGGACCCGTCCGGGGTGACCCGCGCCATCGGCGGGACCGACGCGGTGCGGCGCTTCCACTACCTGCTCGTGGTGCTCGAGCTGTGTCGCCACCCGTTCACCGCGGCGCAGGAGGCCCGGGTGGCGGAGTACGCCGCCGCCCTCGCCCTCGACGGCATGGGACTCGAGTTCTGCCGCGACCTCGCGGCGCGCGGAGTGGCGGCCGCCCGGGCCGACCACGACCGGTTCGAGGCCAACCTCCGGATCGAGCAGCAGGAGCCCGAGCTGCGGACCCACCGCCAACGGGCCGACGACACCGACCCGGAGCTCGTGGAACGCATCCTGGCACTGGCCGATCTCCCGACGGGCACGCTCGGGCACGCGCTGACCCACTTCTACGCCGAGTTCGGGCTGTCGGTGCCGGGCGCGTCGGCGAGCGAGCTGAACTACGCGTTCGTGGCCCACGACATGAACCACGTCATCGCCGGCTACGCCCCGGTCGCCGAGGGTGAACTGGCCCTGGGGGCGTTCCAGATGGGCATGAACGACTCCGAGGTCTCGTGGCTGCTGTGCCTGACCAACCTGGCGATCCACGAGGCGGGGGTCATCCAGTTGGGGGACATCGCACCCAAGACCGAGACCCTCGGGCGTGTGGGAGCGGCCGAGACCTTCGCACGGGCACTCGCCCGCGGGACCCGCTGCACCGCCGACTTCGCCGTGGCCGACCACCTCGCCATGGTGGAGGTCCCGCTCGCGGAGGTCCGCGCCCGGTACGGCGTGCCGCCGCCCGACCCCGACACCCCCGCCAGCCTCCGGTAGCCGGCGCCGCCGGCGCCCGGGTCAGCCCTGGTAGGCGGGGACGCCGTCGATGTACGTGGCGTGGAACTCGATGTCGGGCCAGCCCTGGGGGTCGCTCGCCCACGGGTCGCCCGACGCCACCGCGAAGTCGGCCCGCTTGCCCACGGCCAGCGTGCCCCGGTCGTCGGCGTGGATCTGCCACGCCGCGTGCGTGGTGATCGCTGCGAGGGCCTGCTCGGGGGTGGCGCACTCGGCCGGGTTGAGCACGCTGCCGTCGGCCTGGAGGATGCGCTGGACGGCGGTGCGGGCGCTGTGGAGCGGGTCGATGTCGGTGACGTTGTAGTCGGAGTGGATCGACGGTCGCAGCCCCGCCGCGTAGGCCGACGCCACACGGTCGAGGCGGTTCGCCCGCGTCGGCCCGAGGATCGTGTCGCGGAACGCCGCGCCCCAGAAGTACACGTGGTTCATGAGGAAGCTGGGGGAGATGCCCGCGGCGGCCATGCGGTGCAGCTGGTCGTCGGTGGCGAACGAGCAGTGCTCGAACCGGTGGCGCAGGTCGGTGGTCCCGTACTTCGGGAGGAGCTCCTCGAGCGCGGTGAGCGCGAACTCGATCGCGCCGTCGCCGTTGGTGTGGACCATCAGCTGCCAGCCGGCGTCGAGGCCGACCCCGAGCACCTCGCGCAGGCCCTCGGGCGTCCAGTCGGTCTTGCCGCCGCTCTCCTCGCCCAGGTAGGGCTGCATGAAGTAGCCCGAGCGACCCTGGTTCGAGCCGTCGGTGACCACCTTCCAGGCGTCGGCCCGCACCATCTCGTCGCCGCTGAATGGGGTGACGCCGGCCGCGGTCCAGTCGGCGATGACCTCGCTGGGGGACCGGCCCGCGACGACCGAGAACTGCGCGGTCGAGACCCGGACGGGCAGGCGGGCGGACCCGTTGAGCTGGTGGAGCAGCGTGTACTCGCCGATGCCGGAGATGCTGCCGGTGGCGGCCTCGCGGACCGAGGTGACGCCCCGCCGGGCCGCGGTGGTGAGGATCTCGAGGATGCCGCTCGCGATGTCCTGGGGGGTCGGCTTCGGGAGCGCGGCGATCATCATGAGCATCGCGGGGGGCTCGCCGATCGAGCCGTCGAGCGTGCCGTCGATCCGGCCGAACTTGCCGCCGGGCGGGTCGGGGGTGGTGTCGGTCACCTTGGCCAGCTCGAAGCCCTTGGAGTTCGAGTAGAAGAAGTGCCCCGATGCGTTCATGATGAGCACCGGGTGGTCGGGCGACGCCTGGTCGAGCAGGGCCCGGGTCACCACCGGCTCGCCCGGGTACAGGCTGGGGTCGAACGCCTTGCCCAGCACCCACCCGCCGGGGGGCGTCTGCTGAGCGGTGGCCTTGACGGCGGCGAGCACGTCGTCGAACTTCGGGCAGCGGGCGTGCGACAGGTCGGTCCAGCGCAGGTTGAGCAGCGACGTCCAGATGTGCATGTGGGGGTCGATCAGCCCGGGCAGGACGAACCCGTCGGGGGCCAGGGTCGTGGTCGACGGACCGACGAGGCCCTCCACGTCGGCCCGGGTCCCGATCCCCACGATCTGGCCGCCCGAGACGGCCATGGCCTCGGCGCTGGGGTTCGCGGGGTCACCGGTGGCGATGCGGCCCACCACGAGGAGGTCGGCGGTGTCGGAGACCGACGTGCGCCGGGCGTGGTGCGCGGGATCGGCGGTCGCCGGCGCCGCGGCGAGCCCGTGGTCGAGGTGGTCCTTCGCGACGGGGCTGGACGAGCAGCATGCAGATGCCATGGGAGCTCCTTGTGGGGATGCGCCGACGCTAGCCCGCCAGTCGGTCCGGGGTGGGCCACGGGGCCCGTGCCAGCATGGGGGTCCCCGGTCGCCGAGCGTGGAGCACCCGTGACGTCCGACCCCGTGAGTACGGCCGCGACCGAGGCTGCGACCGAGGCCCTGGCCCGGGTGGTCGACGCGCTCGACGGGGGCGAGGTGCGACCGGGGCAGGTCGCGATGGCCGCGGCGGTCGCCCAGGCGTGTGCCACCGACCGCCCCCTCGTCGTGCAGGCGGGCACGGGCACCGGCAAGTCCCTCGCCTACCTGGTGCCCGCCGTCGTGCTGGACCGCCGGGTGGTCGTGGCGACCGCGTCGAAGGCCCTCCAGGACCAGCTCGCGGCCAAGGACCTCCCGCGCCTCGCGTCGGTCCTCGGGGCCGTGGACTTCGCCGTCCTCAAGGGGCGCCAGAACTACGTCTGCCACCAGAAGCTCGACGAGCTCCGGGTCGGCGGCGGGCTCTTCGCGGACGAGGCGGTCGTCACCGAGGTGGCGGCGTGGGCCGAGGCGAGCCCGACCGGCGAGATCGCCGAGCTCGAGCACCGCTTCGACGCCGCCACCCTCGCCCGGTTCGTGACTGCGTCCGACGAGTGCACCGGGGCCCGCTGCCCGCGCGCGGACGACTGCCGGGCCAATGCGGCCCGGGCCCGGGCCGACGCGGCCCAGGTGGTCGTGGTCAACCAGCACCTGCTCGCCGCCGACGTGGAGGCCGACGGAGCCGTGCTCCCGGACTGGGACCTGCTCGTGGTCGACGAGGCCCACGAGCTCGAGGACGTGATGGCCCAGGCCCTGGGCGAGGACGTCGGCGGCGGCCGCATCCGGCGCGTCCTCGGGACCGCCACCGACCTGCTCGCCGACCGCGACGCGCGCGGCGCCGACGCCCGTACGGCCGCGGACCGGTTCGCCGACGCGCTCGACGCGATCGAGTTCGGGCCCCGGGCACGCACCCGGCGCTTTCCCGACGGCCTCGGTGTCGACGCCCGCCTCGGGGGCCTGGTCACCGCGCTGATCGAGCGGTGCAACGCCGTCGGCGCGCAGGCGGCGCGCGCGAGCGGCGCCCCCGAGACCACCGTCCGGGCCGAGCGTGCGGTGAAGGCCCTGTCGCGCCTCACGTCGGCGCTGGCCCGGACGCTCGAGCCCCAGCCCGGCGACGTGGTGTGGGTGGAGGGGCGACCCGGCTCCCGGCGGGTTCGGATCGCGTCTCTCGCCGTCGCCGAGCGGTTGGGGGGCTACTGGCGTGAGCGGCCCGTCGTGTGCACCTCGGCCACGGTGCCGCCGGGCCTCGGTCCGAAGGTCGCGATCGACGTCGACGTCCTTCGGGTCGCGAGCCCGTTCGACTTCCGGGCCCAGGCCCTGTTCTACGTGGCGCGCGACCTCCCAGACCCGAGCGACCCGCAGTGGCGGGCGAGCGCCGCCGCCACCACGCGGCGCCTCGTCGACGCGGCGGGCGGGCGGGCCCTGTTGCTGTTCACCTCCTGGGCGGGCCTCGACGAGACCCTGGCGACCGCGTTCGCCGACACGCCTCCGTACCGGGTGCTGCGGCAGGGCGAGATGGACAAGCACGCGCTGCTCGAGGCGTTCCGTGCCGACGAGACGAGCGTGCTCGCCGCGACGCGGGGGTTCTGGGCCGGCATCGACGTGCCCGGGGATCCGCTGCGCCTGGTCGTCATCGACCGCATCCCGTTCCCTGTGCCCGACGATCCGCTCCACGCCGCCCGCCGCGACGCCGCCGGATCGGCCGCGTTCACCAGCGTCGACGTGCCCCACGCGGCGACCCACCTCGCCCAGGGTGCCGGGCGGCTCATCCGGACCCGGACCGATCGGGGGGTCGTCGCGCTCATGGACCCGCGGCTCGCCCGCAAACGCTACGGACCCGACCTGCAGCAGTGTCTGCCGACGATGGGCAAGACGGTGTCGATCGACGATGCCCTCGCGTTCCTCGGTGCCCTCGCCCCGCCGCGGTGACCCGGACCGGCATCAGCCGGACCGGGCGGCGACCACGGCCGCCGCGAGCGCCTCGGCCCGTGCATCGGGGACCTCCGCCCGGAAGCGGACGACGACCGCGTCCATCTCCGCGGGCGTGATCTCACCCGAGGCGAGCGCTGCGCCGACGTGCGCCGCGATGGGGACCGGGGCGCCGGCGAGGCCCACGCAGGCGACGGTGAGGAACCGCCGGTCCCGCCGGGGGAGGCCCGGGCGTTGCCACACGTGGCCGAACACGAAGCCCAGGATCCCGGCGTGCTGGTACGGGGTGTCACCGGGTGGGGCGGGGATCAGGTTGACGTCGGCGAACTCGGCGGCACCACCGGCGATGCGGGTGGGCCAGTCCCCGGGCCCGAGCTCGGAGGCGTCGTCGGGGCGGGCCGGGAACGGTGTCGGCGTCGACCCGCGGGCGGCGTCGATCTCGGCCCGGGCCCGGCGGACGTGCATCTCGAGGTTGGACGCCCTCGGCCACCCGCAGTAGACCGCGTAGTGCAGGACGGCCTCGAGGATCTCGTCGACGGTGAGGTCACCCGACTCGAGCGCCGCCCGCACCTCGGCGACGATCCGGTCGCCGGTGATCGCGTCGGCGACGCACGCCAGGGTGACCAGCCGCCCTTCGCGGCGCCCGAGCGCTTCCGGGCCGGTGGCCGGCGGGCGGGTGGTGTCGGGACCCACGGACGCTCCTCGGGACGCGGTCGCTGCGGGCGGGAGTGTAGAACCGACCCCGACGCGACCGGGGGGAGGGACCGTGGCGGTCGAACTGGAGACCGCCGTCGTGGTCATCACGGCGGCCGGGAGCGGGATCGGGCGGGCCTGCGCGGAGGAGTTCGCGCGGCGCGGCGGCCGGGTCGTGGTCACCGACCTCGACGAGGGTCGGGCACTCGCGGTCGCCGACGGGATCCGCGCCTCCGGTGGGACCGCCGTCGGCCTGCGGGCCGACGTCACCCGGGCCGATGACGTCGCGGCGGTGCGGGCGGCGACCCTGGCGCACTTCGGTCGGGTCGACGTCGTGATGAGCAACGCCGGGATCCTCGCCGTCGGGCCGGTCGAGGCCATTCCGGTCGAGGCCTGGGAGCGGGTGTTCGACGTGAACGTCTTCGGGACGGTGCGGGTCCTCGGCGCGTTCCTGCCCGACCTGCTCGCCCAGGGATCGGGCCACGTCGTGACCACGGGGTCCACCGCCGGTCTGTTCCCGTACGGGTTCGACCGCCTGCCGTACACCGCGTCGAAGCACGCCGTGGTGGGCCTGTCGGAGTCGCTCGCGGTCGCCTTGCGGCCCCGGGGGGTCGGGGTGTCGTGCTTCTGTCCGGCCGGGGTGGCCACCAACATCCTCGAGCAGGTCACGGCCTACGGCACGGTGGCCCCGCCGCGGGGTCCGGCCTTCGCGGTCGTCGATGCCGACACGGCCGCCCGCGCCGTCGTCGACGGTGTGGTGGCGGACCGGTTCCTGATCGTGACCGACGCCGCCGTCCCGGTCGAGCTGGCGACACGGGGCGCGGACCTCGAGGCCTACCTCGCGGCGATCGCGACCGGGTCCGGGTGACGGTGACCGGGGTGGTCAGACCTTCCCGAACGTGATCGGTCCCGACCCGATCCCGGTGAGCGTCCCCGGCGGGAACCGCAGCGTCTCGTCGGCGGTGTAGACCTGGCACTCGAGGAGGACGATCGGCGCACCGTCGCGGGTGGCGAAGGTGTTGGGGAAGACCCCGGTCGTCACGTCCGGTCGCTCGGCACCCATGAGGACGCGGGCGGCCGCGGCGCAGGCCTGGCGCTCCTCGGGGGTGGAGTAGTCGGTGGTGCCCCAGGCGCCGAGGGTCTGGGGTCGTCCGGCGAGGGGCGTCTCGAAGAACAGCAGCGTCTCGATGTCGTGCGGGCGGGCACAGGACGAACGCTGGGACGCGCCCCAGTTCGCGCAGAGCCGGGTGTCGGGCAGCACCGCGGTGGTCTCGAGCCGACGGAGGTCGCCCCGCTCGCCGTAGTCGCCCGGGTTGGTCGAGTAGACGCACAGCAGGTCGCGGTTGCCCGCGTTGAAGGATCGGGGGTCGGGCACGACCCACCCGTTCTGGCCCAACGTCCCCGGGCTGACGCTCTGCGCCGACCCGAGTGCGGTCGCGAGCGCCGACCCCTTCTGGGGGTACGCCCCGGCGAGGACGTTGGCGGTGGTGCACGTCCTGGCCGCGGCGGCCTGGAGCGCCGTGTACTCGGGCCCCGACTGCCGCTGCAGGGTCTTGATCGACGCGGTGGCCAGGGGCGCGCCGAACGAGGCGAGGGGCGCGCCGTGCAGGATCTGCACGGAGTGCGGCTTGTCGCACGAGACCTTCGAGGAGAGCACGACCGAGTCGGCCTCGAGGTCCGCCTTGGCGAAGCAGTCACCGACCTTCCAGGACTTCCCCTGGGTGGTTGCGGTGGCCGACTGGGCACCGGCCGGGACGGCCGGGACCAGAACCCCGGTGGACAGGACGACGAGCACCGCCGCCAGGCCGTGACGTCGGCGACGCCGGCCCCGGTCCGTCCGGAGCTGCACGGCGTCGGTCGTTCCGGTCGTCGGCACGGTGGTCCTCCCCCTCGGTCGCCCCCCGATCGCCCCTCGATCGGTCGGTCGGGAGGGAGGGTACGGAGGCGACCTTGACAGGACCTTGCGCCGGGGTCTCGCCGGGGCGGTGGGGGCGGTGGGGGCGGTGGGTGCCGTCGGGTCTCCTCCCGGGGGTCGACGTCCTCCGATGCCCCCTGCCGGAGCCTCCGAAATGGAACAATGAGGACATGAATTCCCCAGGGTCGCCGTCCCGGCTCGGCGCGCGCGTCGGCTGGCGCCGGGTCGCCCTCGTGGCCGGGGCCGTCCTGGTGCTGGCGGTGGTGCTCGAGCAGTGCGGCGGGACGGACCCCGAGGTGCGCAGCGCCGAGCGTCCGGCACCGGTCGCGACCTCCCCGCCCACGGTCCCGCCCACCACGCGAGCGACCGTCCCGCCGTCGACGGTGCCCCCCACCGTGCGGCCGACGGCTCCGGCCCCGGCCCGGGCGCCCGTCGTGGCCGCGGCCGCCGCCGACCTCGACCGGCTCGTGGTCGAGGCCGAGGGTCCCCGCCCCGGCTACGACCGGGGGCTGTTCGTGCACTGGGTCGACGACGACGGCGACGGCTGCGACACCCGCTGCGAGGTGCTGGCCGCCGAGCGGCGAACCGATCTGCCGGGCCTGACCGTGGGGTGGCTGTCGATCTACGACGGGTACTCGACCGACAGCTCCTCGGAGCTCGACGTCGACCACGTGGTGGCCCTCGCCGAGGCGTGGGACTCCGGGGCCTGGGCGTGGGACGCAGGGCGGCGGCGGGCGTTCGCCAACGACCTCGGGGACCCGCGGGCGCTCATCGCGGTCACGGCATCGACCAACCGGTCGAAGTCCGACCGCGACCCGGCCGAGTGGCAGCCGCCGAACCGCTCGGCGTGGTGCGAGTTCGCCGACGCCTGGATCGCGACCAAGGTGCGGTGGGGGCTCACGGTGGACCCGGCCGAGCGCAACGCCCTCGCCAACATGCTCGCCGGGTGCCCGGCCGGCGCCCCGGTGACCCCGGTCCCCGCCGCCCCGGCCGCGCCGCCCGGCCCGGCGCCCGCCCCGCCGGCGGGCGACGGCAGCGTCTACTACGCCAACTGCACGGCGGCCCGCCTCGCCGGGGCTGCGCCGGTCCGGGTCGGTGACCCGGGCTACCGGGCCGCCCTCGACCGGGACGGCGACGGGGTCGGCTGCGAGTGAGGCGGCGAACGAGGCCGCAGGCGGGGCGGGCGGCAGGGCGCGGACAATAGAACCGGCTTTCCGGTAACTAAGGTCCTATGATTCGGGGCCCAGTCCGACGACGCAGCGGGGGCAGCCGTGGACGCCGACGTCCTGAAGAACCTGACCGACCCGGCCGTCCTGTTCTTCTTCCTCGGTCTCGTGATCGGCCTGGTCCGCTCCAACCTCGAGATCCCGGCCGCGATCGCCAAGTTCCTCTCGCTCTACCTGCTCATGGCGCTCGGCTTCAAGGGTGGCCAGGCGCTCGCCGACGCGGGCATCGGCGGCGACGCCGTGAAGGTCCTCGGCGCCGCGTTGCTCCTCGCCCTGGTGATCCCGGCGGTCTGGTTCGTCGTGCTGCGGAAGCGGGTGAACGCGTTCGACGCTGCGGCGATCGCCGCCACCTACGGGTCGGTCAGCGCTGTCACGTTCGTGACCGCCTCCCAGTTCGTGGCCGGCCGCGGTGACCCGGCGGGCGGCTACCTCACCGTCGCCCTGGTGATCATGGAGTCGCCCGCGATCGTGATGGCCGTCCTCCTGGCCACGTGGGTCCGGTCCCGGTCCGGCGTGGCCCCGCACGGTCTCGCCGACGGGGTCGCCGGCCCGGCGGCGGGTCTGGCGTCGATCGACGCCGGGACGATCGTCCCCGAGGCGGCGCACCCGTCGGGGCAGCCGGGCCCCGACGAGACCGGCCACGCCGGGTCCGGGACGCCGCTGTCGATCGGGGAGGTGCTGCGCGAGGCGTTCACCGACGGTGCGCACCTCCTCCTCATCGGATCGCTGGTGGTGGGCGCGGTCAGTGGCGACGCCGGCGGGCGTGCGATGGCGCCCTTCACCGAGGACCTGTTCAAGGGTCTGCTCGCCTTCTTCCTGCTCGAGATGGGCCTGCTGGTGGCGCGGCAGCTGCGCGAGGTCCGCGACGTCGGCCCGTTCCTGATCGGCTTCGGCGTCGTGGTGCCGTTCGTGAACGGCGCCGCCGCGCTCGCCCTCGGCAGCGCCCTGGGCCTCGGGGTGGGGGACCTCACCCTGCTCGCCGTCCTCGCGGCGAGCGGGAGCTACATCGTGGTGCCCGCGGTGGTGCGCTACGCCATCCCCGAGGCGCGCCCGAGCCGCTACTTCACCCTCGCCCTCGGCATCACCTTCCCGATCAACGTGGCGGTCGGCATCCCGCTCTCCTACGCCGCGGCCACGGCACTCGCCGGCTGACCGTCGCCGGACCGTCGCCGGTCAGGGGCCGGTCAGGGGCCGGTCAGGGGCCGACGACCCCGCGCGCGGTCATCTCGTCGTCGAGCAGGGCCGACGCGACGGCGTAGAGCGCGGCCGACCAGGGGTGCGCGGGATGCCCGAGCACGAACGCGCCCTCGCCCGGCGGGTCCAGCTCGGGCGCCTCGGGCAGGGCGCCGAGGAGCGGCACGCGGAACGCGGACTCGAGCACGACGCGGTCCACGTCGGGGACCGGGGCCTCGGGCGCGCGGTTCATCACGATCCGGCGGCGGGGGACACCGAGGCGCTCGGCCACGTCGAGGGTGACCGCGCTGCCCTGGTGCCCGGCGGGCTCGGGCTCGATGACCTCGACGAGCACGTCGGCCACCGCGAGCAGGGCCATGGTCTCGAGGTGGAGGCCCGCCTCGCCGTCGAGGACCACGAAGTCGGCGGACGACGCCGCCGTCACCGCACCGAGGAGGGCGGTGATCTCGTCGGCGCTGACGGTCGGATCGGCGTGGGGCCGGGGGGCGTCGTGGCCGCCGGGGAGGACGACCAGCGCACCGGCGGGCAGGCGGAAGTCGGCGGACCGGTCGTCGAGGAGCTCCGGGGCGCCCGGGAGCCGGCAGGCGTCGATGAACGCCCGCGTCTGCGCCCGGACCCCGAGGGCCGGGCCGATGCTGTCGCGCTGGCGGTGCGTGTCGACGAGCGCGACCCGCAGGCCCGACCGGGCCAGGACGAGCGCGAGGTTCGCGGCCAGCGTGCTGGCCCCGACCCGGCGGGTGAACCCGTGGACGACCACGAACCGGGTCACGGCCCGACCTCCCCGTCCGTCTGGTCGCCTGCGTCCGCGGCCCGGGTCCGGCGGCGCAGGTCGGCGGCCCAGGCGGCGATGTCGGTGAACGCCTCCGACTCCACCACGGCGGCCACGTCCTGGGCCCGCCGGGACTGGTCGACCTCCACCCGGAGGGCGGCGACCTGGGCCTCGAGCCGGGCCTCGCGCGCCCGGGTCTCCCGGACCGCCTCGGTGAGCCGACCGGCGAGGATGCCGAGGTCGTCGGGCCGCCGGGCCACGCGGGCGAGCGCAGGTTCGTCGACCTCGGCCCCCGACTGGAGCGCGTCGGCGGCCGCGGTCAGCGTCGTGATCGGGTGACCGATACGACGGGCCACGACGACGGCGAGGAGCGCGACGACGACCGCCACGGCGGCCGCGACCAGGAGGGCGTCGCGGCGGGCCCGGTCGCCGGCTTCCGTGTACGCCGACGTCGGCTCGCTCACGGCTGCGACCCAGTCGGTCGACGGGATGGGGCGCCAGGCCACGACGACGTCGGACCCGGCGAGGGTGCCGGTCGCGATCCCGGGTTCGGTGGCCCCGACGAGGGCTCTGACCTCCGGGGTGCCCGCAACGGTGGCGACGGGTCCGTCGAAGCGACGGGCGGCGGCGGCGTCGGCCTGCTGCGCGTCGGTCAGCGGGGCCAGGCTCGAGAAGCGGATCGCCGGATCGGGGTGGGCCGAGACGATCCCGGTGGACTCCACGATGAAGGCGCGCTGGCCCGGGCCGGTGGTCAGGGAGCGTGACACGGTCAGGGCGTCGCTCTTGATGACCATCACGCCCGTGACCGGCCCGGTCGTCCCGCCGGCCCGGATCGGGGTGGCGAAGGCGGTGCCGGGCACGCCCGAGGTCGTCCCGATGGGGAGGTAGACCTCGCTCACGTTCGTGGTTCCGGCGACGGCGTCCTGGAAGTACGGGCGGAAGGCGTAGGAGCCGCCGAGGATCGCCCGGTCGGAGCTGGCGACCGCGATGCCGGCGGGGTCGAGCACGAAGAAGATCCCGGCCGAGGCGTGCGTCGCCTTCAGCGTGTCGAGCTCGGCCTGGACCGCCGCGGTGCGGGCCGGGGTCGGGTCGGCGGCGAAGTCGACGACGGCCCGGCTCCGGGCGGTCGCCTCCACCAGATCGAGGTTCGCTTGCACCTCGGCGTCGAGGCCGGCGGCCACCGCCGCCGCGAGGCCGCTGAGCTGGGTCCGGGCGTCGCGTTCCGCCTCGTTCCGGAGCCGGTCGGCCCCGGCGTCGGCGAGGAGAATGAGGGGGACCGTCGCGAACAGGACCATCGCGACGGCGATCCGGGTGCCCACCCGCCAGCGGCGGGGATCGAGGCGACGCGTCGCGTGCCCGCGTGGCTCCGTCGTACCGGGGGTCGCGGCCATCGGGTGCTCCGTCGGGGTCGGGCGGCAGGGACGCGGACCGGGTCCGGCCCCGGGACGAGTGCCTCGGTGAGTGTAGGACGGGTGGGCGTCCCGATAGCGTGCCGGTCGTGCCCCGTCTCGTGCCGCCCGCCCTGGTCGAGCCGGTCGTGCGGGGCCTCGTCGGCGCGATCGACGTGGGCGACGGGCCCACCACCGAGCAGCTGACCGTGCTCCGGGCGGTGACGGTCCACCTCTGGGAGCGCCCGGACCTCGACCCCGCCGCGCTGGTGGGTACCGACCCGGCCGCGACCGCGACCGCGATCGTCGACCGGGCTGCGCGTCGGCGCTTCCACGAGATCCTGTTCACGCTCGAGGCGTGCCGACACCCGCTCACATCCGAGCAGGTGGACCGGGTGGAGGAGTACTGCACCGCGCTCGCCGTGACCGGTCCCGACCTCGCGCTGTTCCGGACCGCGGTCGCCGAGGGCACCGAGCGCGCCGCAGCCGACTTCGCCCGGTTCCTCGACGCGAGCATCGAGGCCCGTCACGAGGCGGGCCTGACGCCACGGGCCAGCGCCGACCGGCCCGAGCCGGGCCTCGCGGCGCGGGTGGCGGCATTCGCCGACCTGCCCGACGGGTCCCTCGGGCGGGCGTACCTCGCGTTCTACGAGCGGCACGGGATCGGTCTCCCCGGAGCGGTGGCGCACTCGATGAACCACTTCTTCGTGGCCCACGACATGACCCACGTCATCGCCGGGATCGAGCCCACGGCCGCGGGGGAGATCGCGCTCAGCGCGTTCCAGATGGCGATGGACGACACCCCGACCAACGTCGGCGCCCTGTTGTGCTCGCTCGTCGTGCACGAGGCCGGGCTCGGGTCGTCGCCGACGTTCGGGACCGAGGCACGCGTCCTCGCCGACGCCGACGCCGCACGACTGCTCGGCGAGGAGCTCGCCCGCGGAGCGCGGTGCACCGCCGACTGCTCCACCGCCGACCACTTCGCCCTGGCCCCGCTCGCGCTCGCCGAGGTCCGCCGCCGCTTCGGGGTCGAGGCGCCCGCCGACCCCGCCGACGGTCACCACCACTGGTGAGCGCGCCGCCTCAGGTGCCCGAGGCGAACGCCACCATCCGGCTGTAGACGGTGAGGACCTTCTGGGCGTAGTTGGGATCGGTGGCCCAGTTACCGCGGCCCATCTGGTTCCAGGTCAGCGCCCACCCCTTCGCGAAGAACGAGTCGAAGTTGGCCGCGGCGACCGCCGGGTCGAGGCTGGTCGGCGCGTACCAGTAGGGCGACGGCGGCCGGGCCAGGTTCGCGGCGCGCGACGCCGGGTCGCCGTAGTTGCGGAGGTGCTGGATCTGGGCCCGGACGCCGTCGGTCGGGGTGGGGAACCGGCGGCCGTTGCTGCACGAGTCGCACCAGCCCATGCCCGCGAAGTTGTTGCCGGGGTTCGTGTAGCGGAAGCCGCCCGTCTCCACGACCGCCTGGGCGAAGGCGAGGTCCCCCCGGACGCCCTCGGCGGTGCCCTCGGCCACGTAGATCTGGGCCAGGGTCTCGATGGGGACCGACACGCTGTACCCGGAGTACCCGACCGAGCGCCACCAGGCGGCCATCTGCGCAGCGCTGAGCGCGGTGGGTCCGACCAGGCTCGGTCCGCCGGCGGCGATCACCCCGGCCGCGATGGCGGCCTGGATCCGCCCCTGGAGGTCCCGGGCCCGGGCATCGAGCTCGGCCTGCTGGGCCCGGATCCGGACGTCGATCTCGTCGAGCTGGCGGCGGCGGGCGGCGAGCTCGGCCTCCTGGCCCTCGAGCTGGGCCCGCTCGGCGGCCAGCTGGTCACGGGCGGTCGCGAGCGCGTCGCCCGCCGCGGCGAGCGCGCTGCGGGCGTCCTCGTCCTGGCGGGCGGCGGCCCGACCCAGCACCTGGCGGCGGGCCAGGTCCATCGGGGCGTCGAAGTCGAGCGTCGCGGTGGGGACGGCCGGACGACGCTGCTGGTAGAGCACCAGGGCCCGGGCCCGCACCACCTGGCGGATCGCCTCGCGCTCAGCCACGAGGCGGTCGATCTCGGCCTGGGCGGCGGCGATGCGACCTCGCAGGCCGTCGATCTGGGTGCCGACCTCGGCGATCTGTCCCTGCAGCACGATCCGCTGCTCGCGGGTGGTCATCAACTGGGCGTTGGCCGTGTCGAGCGAGGCCCGGACCCGCCCCAGGTCGTCGACCAGCTCGCCCAGGGACTGGCCACCGGCCGGAGGGGCGACCGGACCGAGCGTCGACGCCAGCACCACGAGCACCACGAGCACCACGGGCACCACGGGCCACCGGGACCCCGGGAGCCACCGGGGCCGCACGCGCGCTCGGGACCGTCGACCGGTACGCCCGGACATCAGGGCAAAAAGGCTACCGGCGGGCGGGCGCCGGTGGGTGGAGGCCCGGGGGCCCCGGGCCGGCTCAGCCGAGGCTGCGCTCGCCCGCCACGTCGTAGACCCGGACCTCGAACCCGAGCGGCGCCGGACCCGTGGCCCGCGACCCGCCGGCGGCCAGGAGGGCGAGGTGGGCGTCGAGTGCCGCCTGGTCGGCCCAGCGCTCGTAGAGCACCACCCGGCCCGGGTCGAGCGGGTCGGCGGCCATGACGTACTCCAGGCAGCCGGGCTCCTCCCGGGTCACCCGCATGGCCTCCACCCGGCCGGCCACGAAGGCGGCCTGGTCGGCCGGGTCGACGACGAAGTGGCCGGCGACGATCACCATGGGATCCTCCTGCGGTTCGGGGCGGGGTTCGGGGGCGAAGAATCGGGGCGGGGTTCGGGGCGGGGTTCGGGGGCGAAGAATCGGGGCCGGGACGGGACCGGGGTCAGAGCGCCGGGGTGGCGGTGTCGCGGCCGGCCCGCAGGAGCGTGCCGGGCCGCTGCGTCGTGAGGACGCCGTCGGTGACGATCGGCGTGCCGTTGACGAGGACGTGGTCGATGCCGGTGCTCTCGGCGTAGAGCCGACCCTGACCGCCCGGGAGGTCGAAGCGCATCGCGATGTCGTCGGTGCCGACCGTCTCGGGGTCGATCACGATGACGTCGGCGAACCATCCCTCGCGCAGCACGCCGCGCTCGCGCAGCCCGTAGAGCTCGGCCTGCACCTGGGTCATCAGGTGGATCGCCTCCTCGAACGACAGCACTCCGTGGCGGCGCACCGCCCGCCCGAGCACCCCGGTCGTGTAGTTGAAGGAGCCGAGGAGGTCGAAGTGGGCGCCGGCGTCGGAGGCCCCGATGACGGCGCGCTCGTCGCGCCACACCTCGAGTCGGGCGTTCCAGTCGTCGACCGATTCCACCGGGGTCGGCGTGCCGAAGCTCGTGAGCAGCTCGTCGGCGACGGCGATGTCGCACAGCGCGTCGAACGGGTCGCGACCGGTCTGCGCCGCGATCTCGCCCACCGAGAGCCCGCGGTACTGCTGGTTCTCGGGGGCGACGACGTCGAACACGATCTTGGTCTTCCAGTCGGCGAGCATCCGCAGGGGGTTGGCCGGGTCCTGGGCCCTGGCGTCGAGCGCCCGCCGGGCGTCGGCGTCGGCGAGGAGGGCCAGCTTGGCGTCGCGCGGTGCGCCCATCGCCTCCTCCCAGCCGGGCATGGCGTCGAGGATGAACCCGCTGGCGAACGACAGGCGGGTCCCGAGGCTGATCGGGATCGTGAGGGCCACGACCTTCCCGCCCCGGGCCCGGGCGAGGTCGCCCGCCGCGAGCTTGGCCTGGTTCTCGTCGCGGTTGAACGGCGACACGGCCATCACGTTCCAGTTGATCGGACGGCCGGCCGCGACCGACATGTCGACCATGAGGTCGATCGCCCACTGGTCGAACGGTCCGACCTGCGGGATGATCTCGAGCGAGGTGCCCTCGAACTCACCGGCGACCCGGGCCAGCTCCACGAGCTCGGCGAGCGTCGCGTGGCGCGACGGGACCATGTTGCCGTCGGCGTCGTTGTGCGTGCGGGCGTACGACGACGAGAAGCCGATGCCGCCCGCCTCCAGGCCGGCCCGCAGGAGCGCCTGCATCCGGCCGACCTCGTCGGGGGTGGCTTCGCGGCGGGTCGCGTCGGCGCCCATCACCACGCGGCGGATCGCCGAGTGCCCGACCATGAAGCCGAGGTTGATCCCGACGCCGGCCGACTCGATGCGGTCGAAGTACTCGGCGGTCGACACCCAGTTCCACGGCACCCCGGTGCGCAGGGTCTCGACCGGCATGCCCTCCACCCGGGCCAGCATCCGCAGGAGGTAGTCGGCGTCGGCCGGGTCGTCGGACAGCGGGGCGACGGTGAAGCCGCAGTTGCCGGCGAACGCCGTGGTCACCCCGTGGAGGGGCGACGGGGTGAGGGCGTTGTCCCAGAACACCTGGGCGTCGAAGTGGGTGTGCACGTCGACGAACCCGGGAGCGACCAGCTTGCCGGTGGCGTCGACGGTGACGGCGGCCTCGGCGTCGACCGTGCCGATCTGGACGATGCGACCGTCCTTGATCCCGACGTCGGCCCGGCGGCGGGGTGCCCCCGTGCCGTCGACGACCTCGCCACCCCTGATGACCACGTCCAGCATCGTGCGACCCCCCTGGTGCGTCCGGCCCGGGTGTGCCCGGTGTGCGGCGTGACGGCGCGAACCCTAGTGGAGCCCGGCGGCGTGATCGGCTAGAGAAGGGACGTGGATCTCGGCCTCGGCGGACGGACCGCCCTCGTGACCGGTGCGTTCCGGGGGACCGGGGCGGGGATCGCCGAGGTGCTCGCGGCCGAAGGGGCGACCGTGCTCGTCCAGGAGCACGAGCCGGGCCCGGCGGCACCGGTCGTGGCGACGCTCACCGCGGCGGGGGGCGTGGCCCACGCCGTGACCGGGGACGTGCGGACCGAGGCGGGGACCGCGGCCCTGGTCGCGGCGGTGCGGGCCGTCGTCCCCCGGGTCGACGTGGTCGTGAACAACTACGGCGTGCCCGAGGGGAGCGACTGGGACGACTCCGACACCGCGTCGTGGCACGGGAGCTACGAGCACAACGTGGTGAGCGCGGTCCGGGTCACGCAGGCCTTCCTGCCCGACATGCGGGCGGCGGGCTGGGGGCGGGTGGTGTTCGTCTCGACCATCGGCGCGACCCGGCCGGGCGACCGCCTGCCCGAGTACTACGCGGCCAAGGGGGCGCTGCCGTCGGTCACGGTGAGCCTGGCCAAGCACCTCGCGGGCACCGGCATCACGGTGAACTGCGTGAGCCCGGGCGTGATCGCGACGGCCGAGGTGGTCGCCGGGGCGGCCGAGCGCCTCAGGGCCCGGGGCGCGCCCGCCGACGCCGACGCGGTGGAGGCCGAGATCCTGCGCCGGATGGGGAACCCGACCGGACGCGTGCCCCACCCCACCGACATCGGGCGGGTGGTCGCCTTCCTCGTGTCGGAGCCCGCCTGGCACTGCAACGGCCTGCACCTGCGGGTGGACGGCGGGGCGACCGAGGTGGTGACCTGAGGGGCCCGGTCCGGGCCGGAGTCCGACGAACGGCAGGAGGAGCCCGATGGGGGAGCGAGCCGAGGTCGAGGCCGCGATCGCGCGGTACCTGGAGATCCGCCGCGGCGCGTGCGCCGGCGAGCGACCGTGGAGCGACCTCGCCGAGGTCTTCACCGACGACGTCGTGTTCGTGGACGCCGTCTGGGGACGCCACGAAGGCCGCGACCGGGTGATCACGTTCCTCCGGGACTCGATGGCGGGCCTGGAGGACTGGGACTTCCCGCACCAGTGGCAGATGATCGACGGTGACCGGGTCGTGCTCGGCTTCGCGAACCGGCTCCCGGGGCGACGCCCCGACGGCGGCCACTGGGACGTCGACGGCGTCTCGGTCCTCGACTACGCCGGTGACGGTCGGTTCTCGCGCGAGGTCGACCACTTCAGCGAGAGCAATCTCGGCGCCCAGATCCGGGCCAGCGGATGGCGTCCGCCGCCCACGATGCAGGCGCCCCCGCCCGACCGGGTCTGGTGACCCGGACCGGGCCGGCGCGCCGTCCGGCTCAGCGGCCCAGGTCGGTGATCACCGCGCGACCGACGTAGGCGCCGGTCTCGAGCTCGTCGAAGATCGCGTCGAGCTCGGTGAGGGTCCCGACGCGGCCGACGTGGGTGCGGACCTTCCCGGCCGCCGCGAGCCGCACCAGGTCGCGCATGTCGGCCACCGTGCCCACGGCGGAGTAGATGAGCGTGGCCCCCTTGGCGAAGAAGGCGAACGGGTTGACCGAGAAGTTCCCCTCGCTCGAGGCGGGCAGGGCGACGGCCACGAACAGGCCGCCCTTGCGCAACACGTTGAAGCCGAGGTCGAAGCCGGCCATCTTCGCCGAGAACACGATCGACGCGTCGACCCCGCCGAGCCCGAGGATCGTCGCCGCGGCGTCGGTGGCGTCGACCGCGAGGTCGGCGCCGATCGATTTCACGAAGTCGAGGCGGTCGGCCCCGACGTCGACGCCGACCACCTCGTACCCGAAGGCGTGCGCGATCTGCACCGCATAGTGCCCGAGGCCACCGGCGGCGCCGATGATCGCGACCCGTCGCCCCGGCATCACGTGGTGGTCGATCAGCTTCTTCACCGCGCCGTAGGCGGTGAGGCCACCGCACGCGAGCGGGGCCTCGTGGTCGCCGACCCCGTCGGGCAGTCGCACCAGGGCGGGGGCGTGGACCGGGAGGTACTCGGCGAAGGTGCCCATCAGGGCCTGGGCGTGGTCGCAGAGGCGGGGCTCGCCGCCGAGGCAGTACTCGCAGGCACCGCACCAGTACGCCCCGCCCGCCCCGCCGAGGCCGAGGATCACCCGGTCGCCGGGGGAGACCCACCGCTCCGCGCCGGGTCCGAGCGCCTCGACCGTGCCGATGCCCTCGTGGCCGAGCGGGCCGGTGCCGGGCACGCCGATCCAGTCGCCGCGGGCGAGGTGCAGGTCGGAGTGGCAGACCCCGGCGGCGGTGAGGCGGACCAGCGCCTGGTCGGGGCCGGGGGCCGGCGTGTCGACCTCGCCGATCCGGAGCGTGCCCTCGTCCATGCGGGCTGCGAGCATGAGGCCTCCTCGGGGCGTGCGGGCTCCGGGTGATCTTGGCATCCCGGACGGGCCGCTGTCGCCCCCGTGGGACGGGGCTCGGGCGGGCTCGGGCGGGCTCAGGCGGCGGCCAGGATCGCGGCGGCGGTCCAGTCGGGGTGCGTCCACATCATGTCGTGGGGGAGGTCGTGGTGGGCGACGACCCATCCGGCGGCGGCGGCCCGGGTCGAGGAATCGTCGAAGTACGGCGCCGGGTAGCCGAGGGCCCGGTGGTGGTGACGCACCGCGATCCGGTCGTAGGCCCCGGTGAGCACGCTGGGTTCGCGCAGCGTGGCGGCCGGGTGGGGGGTGAGGAGTGCCTCCACCTCGGCCCGGTCGGCCTCGGGGATGCCGAAGACCGCCGACGACGGCACCGGGATCGCGACGGGATCGGAGCGGTCCATCGCCCAGCCGGGCGTCGCCCGCTCCCGCAGGTCGTCGAACGAGCAACCGTCGACGGGCAGCAACGCGTCGAGCAGCACCAGGGCGGCGATCCGGTCGGCGCAGCGGTCGGCGGCACCCACGGCCGGGGCGCCGCCGTAGGAGTGGGCGACGAGCACGACCGCGTCGGATCCGGTCGCGTGGAGGGCGGCCACCACGTCGTCGACGTGGGTCGACAGGTCGACGACGGGACCGAGGTCCGCAGCGCGTTCGCCGAGCCCGGTGAGGGCCAGGGGGTGGACCCGGTGCCCGGCCGCCTCGAGGTGCGGGGTCACCTTCCGCCAGCACCACGCCCCGTGGTAGGCGCCGGGGACCAGGACGACGTCGGCCACGGGTGCGACGCTACCCGCGGCCCGGTCCGGGGATCAGGCGACCTCGACCGCCGGCGCCGAGAACTGGGCCTGGTAGAGCCGGGCGTAGGCACCCTCGCGCAGCAGGAGCTGGTCGTGGGTGCCCTGCTCGACGATCCGGCCGTGCTCCATCACCAGGATGGTGTCGGCGTCGCGGATGGTCGAGAGGCGGTGGGCGATCACGAACGAGGTCCGGTTGGAGCGCAGCGCGGCCATGGCCCGTTGGATCAGGACCTCGGTGCGGGTGTCGACGGAGCTCGTGGCCTCGTCGAGGATGAGGATGGTCGGGTCGGCGAGGAACGCCCGGGCGATCGTGATGAGCTGCTTCTCGCCGGCGCTGACCGCACCGCCCTCGTCGTCGAGGACGGTGTCGTAGCCGAGGGGGAGCGAGCGCGCGAAGCGGTCGACGTAGGTCGCCCGGGCCGCGGCCTGGATCTGCTCGTCGGTCGCCGCCGGGTTCCCGTAGGCGATGTTGTCGCGGATCGTCCCGCCGAACAGCCAGGTGTCCTGGAGCACCATGCCGATCTGGGCCCGCAGGTCGGCGCGGCGCAGGGTTGCGATGTCGATGCCGTCGAGGGTGATCGCGCCCGCGATCACGTCGTAGAAGCGCATGACGAGGTTGACCAGCGTCGTCTTGCCCGCGCCGGTCGGGCCCACGATCGCCACCGTCTGTCCGGGCTCGGCGACGAGGGAGAGGTCCTGGATCAGGGGCCGGGCCGGGTCGTAGGCGAAGGAGACCCGGTCGAACACGACCCGACCCCGGAAGCCGGCCGTGGGGACGGGACGCACGTCGCCCTCGACCTCCTCGGGGGCGTCGAGCAGCTCGAAGACCCGCTCGGCCGAGGCGATCCCCGACTGCATGATGTTGACCATCGAGGCGAGCTGGGTCAGCGGCTGGGTGAACTGCCGGGAGTACTGGATGAACGCCTGGATGTCGCCGATGCTCATCTGGCCCGACGCGACCCGCAGCCCGCCGATCAGGGCGATGGCGACGTAGTTCAGGTTGCCGAACAGCATCATGATCGGCTGCACCATCCCCGACACGAACTGCGCGCCGTGGCTGGCGGTGAAGAGCTCGTCGTTCTTGGCGTCGAACTTCGCCTCGGTGTCGGCCTGCCGACCGAACACCTTCACGAGCGAGTGCCCGGTGAAGGCCTCCTCGATCTGCGCGTTGAGCATGCCGGTGTGGCGCCACTGGTCGATGAACAGCCGCTTGGAGCGCTTGGTGATCTGCTTGAGGGTGAGCATCGACAGGGGGATGGTCACGAGCGCGATCACCGCGAGGATGGGCGAGATCGTGAACATCATCACCGTGACGCCGAGCAGGGTCAGCGTGGAGGTGAGCATCATGCTCAGCGTCTGCTGGAGGCTCTGAGCGAGGTTGTCGATGTCGTTGGTGACCCGGCTCAGAAGGTCGCCGCGGGGCTGACGGTCGACGTGGGCCAGCGGCATCCGGTGGAGCTTCGCCTCCACGTCACCGCGCAGGACGCCCATGGCTCGCTGCACGACCCCCGCGAGCGTGCGGTTCTGCAGGACGGCGAGGAGGGATCCGCCGACGTACACCGCCAGCGCGACGCCGAGCGTCCGGTGCAGGGCGCCGAAGTCGACCCCGCCGTCGGTCACTCCGTCGACCACGAGGTTGGTGGCGTGCCCGAGGATGCGGGGTCCGGCCACCATCAGTGCGACGCTCGCCACCCCGCACACGAGCACGAAGCCGACCCGGATCCGCTCGGGCGCGAGCCGGCTCAGGAGGCGCCGCGACGCGGTCCGGAAGTCCTTCGACTTCTCGAGCGGCATCGCGGCTGCGGTGAGCTTGCCCATCTCGGGGCGGGCGCCCCGGATCATCTCCTCGTCGGTCTGGTCGCCCGCCACGGCCGGCGGCGACGCGGGCTGCGGCGGGGCGGGGGCGGGTCGCCCGGCGCCGTTCCCGGTGCTCCCGCGGGAGGCGTCGTCGTCGGTCATCGGGCCTCCTCCCGGGTGAGCTGGGACTCGACGATCTCGGCGTAGGTCGGGCAGGAGTCGAGCAGCTCCTCGTGGGTGCCGAGGCCGACCTGCTCGCCGTGCTCGAGGACGAGGATCCGGTCGGCGTGGCGGATGGTCGAGACCCGCTGGGCGACGACCAGGGTGACCGCGTCACGCGTGACCGGGGCGAGGGCGGCCCGGAGGCGGGCGTCGGTGGCCAGGTCGAGGGCCGAGAACGAGTCGTCGAAGAGGTAGACCGCGGGGCGGCGCACCAGGGCCCGGGCGATGGCGAGGCGCTGGCGCTGGCCGCCCGACACGTTCGAGCCGCCCTGGGCGATGCGGGCCGCGAGCCCGTCGGGCATCGCGGCGACGAACTCGGCGGCCTGGGCGATGCCCAGCGCCCACCAGCAGTCCTCGTCGGTCGCCTCGGGGTCGGCGTGGCGCAGGTTGGTCCCCACGGTCCCGGAGAACAGGTACGGCTTCTGGGGGACGAGCCCGATGTGGGCCCAGAGGGTCTCGGGCTCGATGTCGCGCACGTCGACCCCGTTGACCAGCACCGCCCCGCGGGTCACGTCGTAGAGCCGGGGCACCAGGTTGCAGAGGGTGGTCTTGCCGGCACCGGTGCTCCCGATGACGGCGACGGTCTCGCCCGCACGCGCCGAGAACGTGATGCCGTCGAGGACGGCGTGCTCGGCGCCCGGGTAGCGGAACTCGACGTCGCGGAACTCGACCGTCGTCTCGCCGGTCAGGGACGTGCGCGCCCCGGGACGGGCGGCGATGGTCGAAGGGGCACCGAGGATCTCCTCGATGCGCTCGGCGCTCACCGCGGCGCGTGGGGTGAGGAACGCGACCCAGGTCGCCATCATCACCGACATCAGCACGAGGATCAGGTAGCTGATGAAGGCGACGAGCGCGCCCACCGGCATGACCCCGGCCTCGATCCGGTCGGCACCGACCCAGACCGCGGCGACGCTGGCGGAGTTCACGACCAGCATCACGGTCGGGAACATCAGGGCCATCAGCCGCCCGGTGACGAGCGAGGTCTCGGTCAGGTCGGCGTTGGCCGCCCCGAAGCGCTCGGTCTCCTCGGGCTCGCGCACGAAGGCCCGCACGACCCGCATGCCGGTGATCTGCTCGCGCAGGACCTCGTTGATGCGGTCGATGCGGACCTGCATGACCTGGAACTGGGGGATCATCCGGGCGATCACCGCACCGATGGCGACGAGCAGCACCGGGACCGCCACCACCAGGATCAGGGTCAGGGGCGGGTCCTCGCGCAGGGCCATCACGACCCCGCCGACGATGGTGATGGGTGCGGCGAGCAGGAGGGTGCACGACATCAGCACCAGGATCTGGACCTGGGAGACGTCGTTGGTGATCCGGGTGATGAGCGACGGGGCCCCGAACCGGGCGACGTCCTGGGCCGAGAAGCCGGTGACCTGGTGGAACAGCGCCTGGCGGACGTCGCGCCCGAAGGCCATGGCGACGCGACTGCCGTAGAACACGGCCACGATCGCGATCCCGGCCTGGAGCACCGTGATGAGCAGCATCTCCCCGCCGGCCCGCCAGATGTAGGCGGTGTCGCCGGCCAGCACCCCGCGGTCGATGATGTCGGCGTTGAGCGAGGGGAGCAGCAGCTGCCCGACCACCTGGACGCAGGTCAGCGCGAGGACGAGGAGCAGGGGCCGGACGTAGGGCCGACCGAAGGTACGCAGGAGACGGATCAGCATCGGGGTCGGTGGGGGGCGGGTCGGGGCATGGGGGCCGATCGGGGATCGTGGGAACGGGGAACGAGTGGTGCTGCCAACCGATGGTAGCGGGAACGATAGGTTTACCAAACGATTGGTCGGCACTGCGGTATGCTGTGTCCATGGAGTCCGGCGGGGCCACCACCCTCGACGTCACCCACGACAACCTCACCGCGCTGGTGCGCCTGGTGGGGCTGTACCGGCGCACGTTCACGGACCTGCTCGGCCGCCAGCCCTGGGTGGTGGAGAGCGGGGCCAAGCCCGCGACCTACGGCGTGCTCAACGTGGTCGGGCAGCGGGGACCGGTCTCCCAGCGTGAGGTCTGCGACGTGCTGGGCGTGCACCCCTCCGACATGGTCGACCACATGGACCTCATCGAGCGCCAGGGCTGGGTGGAGCGACGCCGGGACCCGGTCGACCGTCGGCGCTACCAGCTGACGATCACGCCCGAGGGTCGGCGGGTCCTGGGGCGCTTCGACGCGGTGGCGGCCGAGGCCGAGGCGGTCGTGCTGGAGCCGCTGCGCGGCCCGGAGCGCCGGACGCTGCTCGAGCTGGTCGCCAAGGCCGTCGCCGCCCAGGGCTGACCCGGGCCGTCCCGCCTCAGGCGGACTGGCAGGTGGGGCACCAGTAGGTCGACCGGGGCGGCTCCCCGTGCACGAACCGCTCGACCCGCGTGCGGCACCGCCGGCACGGCCGGCCGGCCCGCCCGTAGACCGCGAGGCCCTCGGGCACCGTGCGCCGGGGTCCGGGCCGCAGGTTGGCGCGTAGCAGGCGGTGGGCCCGGTCGAAGAGCGCGGTGAGGCGCTCGGGGTCGAGCGCCGCGACCGGGGTGCGGGGGTCGAGCCCCTCGAGGAACAGCGTCTCGGACTTGAACACGTTGCCGATGCCGGCCGCGACCCGCTGGTCGAGCAGGAGGTCGACGACCGGGGTCCGGGCGTCGGCCCGGGCGACGGCGCGCGCCACGACGTCGGCGAGGTCGGGATCGGGCCCGGCGAGATCGGGCCCGAGGTGGCCGGTTGCCACCCGGCCCCGACGGGACACCGCGACGTCGGGGGCGGAGAAGCACACCGCCACCCAGTCGGGCACCTCGAGCACGACCCGGGCCGCGCTCGGGCGCCGACGCCACGGCGCCCCCACCGGGTAGACGTCCCACCGGCCGCTCATCCGCAGGTGGGTGCGGAGGGTGAGGCCGCCGGAGAAGTCCACGAGCAGGTGCTTGCCCACGGCCCGCACGGCCTCGACCCGCTCGCCCGGCTCGGGCACCGGGCCGCTCCACCGGGGGATCCGGCAGGCTCGGACCTCGCGGCCGACCAGGGCCGGGCGGAGGCGGGCCGCGGCGTTCGCGATGGTGTCGCCCTCGGGCACGGCACGACCCTACGCCCCGGCCCCCTCCGTCGGACCGCCCGTGTCAGCGCAGGCGGGGGAGCACGCCCTCGGCGAGCAGCTCGAGGGTGGGGCGGGCGGCCCGGTCGGCGCAGAAGAGCACGAACTCGGTGAACCCGAGCTCGCGGTGGGTGAGGATGCGGTCGGCGATCGCGGCCGGCGTGCCGATGTAGCCCCCGGCGTGCAGGCCGAAGCCCGCCCCGCCGAACCGGCGTTCGGCGGCGGGGAGCGCGTCGGCGACCGCCGCGTCGTCGGCGCCGACCACGGCCACGGCCTCGAGCGACCGTCGGATCGTGGCGGGATCGCGCCCGACCGCCGCACAGGCCCGGTCGAGCGCGGCCGCCTTCCCGGGGAGCGCGTCGAGCGCGTACGTCGGCACGTTCCACACGTCGGCGAAGCGCGCCACGAGCGGAAGGGTGAACCGCTCCCCGACGCCGCCGACGTAGATCGGCGGGCGCGGCACCTGCACGGGCGGCGGCAGGTTGGGGAGGTCGTCGACCGAGAAGTGGCGGCCGGCGAACGTGGTGCGGGGCCCCGCGAACATGCGGGTCACGATCTCGAGCGTCTCCTCGAGGATCTCGGTGCGCTCGGCGAGGGTGCCCCAGGGGATCCCGGCCTCGCGGTGCTCGCGCTCGACCGATCCGCTGCCGAGCCCGAGGTTGAGGCGGCCCCCCGAGATCACGTCGAGCGTGGTGGCCATCTTGCCGAGGAGGGCGGGGTGCCGGAATGTGGCGCACAGGACCATGTGCCCGATCCGCAGGCGGGTGGTCTCGGTGAGCAGGGCGGTCGCGAGGGTCCAGCCCTCGAACGCCGGGAGGTCGGGCAGCATCGCGCCGTAGAGGTGGTCGAACAGCCAGAACGAGTCGAACCCGAGCTCGTCGCAGACGCGGGCGCGTGCCACGAGGTCGTCGTACGTGAACTGGAGCTGGGGCACGTAGATCCCGACCCGGATCGGATCGTCAGGCATCCGCGGGACCCCAGAGCGCGTCGAGGTGGGTGGTCGTGCCGGGCACCACGGGGACGAACGGTCCGAGGAAGGCGAGGTCGGGGCGGCTCCCGCCCGGGTCGGAGTCCCACGGGGCCAGGAGCCGGGCCGCGGTCGTCGACCAGTCGGCGCGCGGGTCGTCGTGGAGGAACCACAGGACGCAGACCTGCTCGCCCACCCCGGCGCCCGAGCCCGCGACGCCCGGGTAGTCGCGGGGGGTGGTGACCACGGCCTGGGCCACCGGGCCGCCGTCGGCGCACGCGTCGGGCACCCACACGTCGCGAGCCCAGGCCACGCTCTCGGCGAGCGGGGCGCCAGGCGCACGTTCGAGCCAGGTGGCGACGAGTCCGCCGTAGGGGTGGTCGAGCGCGAGCTCGGCGGGCACCGGCCACCCGGGACGTGCGCCGCCGCCGTGCACGTCGTGGAGCGAGGTGGAGACATGGGTGCGGTCGGCGTTCATCCGGCCCTGCTCGGCGAGCGCCTGGGTGCGCGGGAACGCCCACGCGTAGTGCGCGGCGACCGAGCCGGCGACGAACCAGTAGACCGCGAGGAACGTGCCGGTGCCGAGCGGGTCGGCCACGGTGGGCCGGGTGGCGTGGCGCAGCGCCTTGAGGTCGTGGGTCGCGACGAATCGGCGGTAGGCGAAGGCGCCGACGCCCTCCCGGACCCCGGCGATGGCGTGGTCGTGCTCGTACCACCGGTGGTACTCGGCCAGGCGCTCCGGGTCGCGGGTCGGCTCGACCAGGGTGATCAGCGCGTGCCCGAGCTCGACGTGCGTGCCGTCCACCATCGCTGGCCCTCCTCCCGTCGGGGTGGCAATCTAGGACGCAGCGTCGGCCGCCGGCACGGGTGGCCGACCCGGACCGCCCTGGGGGACCCGATGACGACCGTCCGCGAACCCGCCCACCCGTGGGTCGAGCAGTCCCGGCCCCGCGCCGAGGGCTCGCCCGCGCTCCTGCCCGACCCCGAGCCCCGGGCGCGCACCTACACGATCATCTCGGTCGACGACCACCTGGTCGAGCCCCGGCACCTGTTCGAGGGACGCATGCCCGCGCACCTCGCCGACGCCGCGCCGCGGGTGATCACCAACGACGCCGGCCAGGAGCTGTGGGCGTACGAGGACGTGCTGTACCCCCAGATCGGCCTCAACGCGATCTCCGGTCGGCCCAAGGACCAGTGGAACATGGAGCCCGCCCGCTTCGACGAGATGCGCCGGGGCTGCTGGGACGTCGAGGCCCGGGTGGCCGACATGGACCTCGACGGCGTGCAGGCCTCCCTGTGCTTCCCGTCGCTCATCGCGGGCTTCGCGGGCACGGTCTTCTCCCAGAGCAAGGATCAGGAGCTCGGGCTGGCGTGCGTGCGCGCCTGGAACGACTGGCACATCGAGGAGTGGGCCGGGCCGCACCCCGATCGGATCATCCCGCTGCAGATCCCGTGGCTCTCGGACCCCGAGATCGCAGCGGCGATGATCCGTGAGAACGCGACCCGCGGGTTCAAGGCGGTGAGCATGGCCGAGAACCCGGTCGACCTCGGCCTGCCGTCGATGCACACCGACCACTGGGACCCGTTCCTGCGGGCCTGCGAGGAGACCGGGACCGTCATCTGCCTGCACAACGGCTCGTCGCGGTGGTCGGCCGCCCGGTCGCCGGGCGCGCCGCTCGAGCTCTACAGCACCCTGTTCACCGCGAACCCGCTGGCCACCGCGGCCGACTGGCTGTGGGCGCAGGTCCCGGTGCGCTTCCCCGACATCAAGCTCGCGTTCTCCGAGGGAGGCCTGGCCTGGGCGATCGTGCTCATGGACCGGGTCGAGTGGGTCATGGACCACTCGGGCTCCGGGTACTCGGCCTGGAAGGACCCCGACCTGTCGCCCGCCGACGTGATGCGCCGGAACTTCTGGTTCTGCACGATCGACATCCCGCCGACGCTCGCCCTGCGCGACCGGCTCGGGATCGACCACATCATGATCGAGAGCGACTACCCGCACGCCGACTCGACCTGGCCCGACACCCAGGCGAACGCCCGGCGGGGCCTCGCCGACCTCACGCCCGACGAGGTGCGCCGGATCACCTGGCAGAACGCCTCGGAGCTGTTCCGCCACCCGGTGCCCGCGGACCTGCAGCTGCCCTGACCCGCGCCCCCGGCCCCGGGCCGGTGGCGGGCCGGCCGCGTCCGGATCAGAGGCCGGTGGGGGCGCTCGGGGTGGCGGGCGCCTTGGCCACGTAGTCGGGGTTCTCCTTGGCGTAGTCCTGCATCGCCTTGGCCACCGCCCGCCGGGCCTGGCCGTCCCAGTCCTTGTCGTCGCCCATCGTCCACTCGTAGGAGCGGGTCGGGGCGGCGAGCTGGCCGTTGAAGTGCGGCATCACCTGCTCGGCGAAGATCTGGTACGAGCGCATGGTGGCCTCGGTGTCGGCCCAGTAGCCCCCGTTGCACAGGAAGGTGCCGAACCCGCCGGACTGCTCGACCAGGCGCCGGATCTGCTCGACCGCCCGGTCGGCGGTGCCGATGACGACGGCGCCGCTCGCGTTGGCCGCGTCGATGCGCTCGTCGAGGCTCATGTCGGGTGGGCGGGGCACCGGCATCACGTGGGTGAGGTAGTCGGAGATCTGCTCGTACCCGAAGCGCAGCGCGGCGCGGGCCTCGGCCTCGGTGTCGGCGAGGAACATCGGCCCGAGGAGACGCCAGTCGCGCCGCGACACGGTCTGTCCGTGGCGGTCGGCCTCGGTGGTGGCGACCTCCCAGTGCGAGGCGAGGCGCTCGAACCCCTCCGGGGAGGTGGCGCTGATCGACAGCAGACCGATGCCGTGCTTGCCCGCCAGCTTCGGCCCGGCGGGCGAGAACGACCCGGCCACCGCCATCTCGATGTGGGGGTGGCTGTACGGCCGCAGTTGCAGCACCGCGTCCTGGATGGTGAACCAGTCGGTCTTCACCGTCACCGGCTCGGTGCTGCGCTGCAGCGCCATGATGACGTCGAGGCTCTCCTCCATCATCCGGCGCTGGTCGTCGGGGTTGATCCCGAGCACGTGGGCGTCGAAGGGGAGCTGGCCCGGGCCGCACCCGAACATGACCCGACCCCGGGTCAGGTGGTCGAGGAGCACCATCCGGTCGAGGAGGATGAACGGGTGGTGGTAGGGCAGCGAGCTCACGCCCGTGCCGAGGCGGATGCGCGTCGTGCGCTCGGCGGCCACGGCCAGGAACACCTCGGGCGACGCGATGGTCTCGAGCCCGCCCGAGTGGTGCTCCCCGACCCACAGCTCGTCGAAGCCCAGGGCGTCGAGGTGGGTCGCGACCTGCAGGTCCTGCTGCAGTGCCAGCGTGGGGTTCGAGGGGAGCGGGTGGAACGGTGCCATGAACACGCCGAAGCGCATGGGCGCCGCGGGGGCTCCGGGGGTGGGCGGCGGGAGGTCGGCCATGTGCCGACGGTAGCGCGCCCGGGGGCCTGCGCCCCGATGGGTCAGCCCCCCGGTCGGTCGCCGCGGTGCAGTGTCGACGGGACCGTCAGCCCGCCGTCGACGCGGAGGCACTCGCCGGTCACGAACGCGGCGTCGTCGGACGCGAGGTAGGCGACCGCGGCGGCGATCTCCTCCGGGTAGCCGAGTCGTCCCACCGGGTGCCCGGCCACGTAGGGCGCGAGCCGCGGTGCGGGGGACGCGGCGTCGGCGTCCTGGCGGGCCCGGGGCACCACCACGCCGGGCGCCACCGCGTTGACCCGGATGCCCCGGTCGGCGTAGGCGGTGGCGACGTAGCGCGTGAGCGCCACCACCCCGGCCTTGGAGACGCCGTAGGCCGCCATGGTGCGGCTGCCGTAGAAGGCGGCGGCCGAGGCGGTGTTGACGATCGCACCGCCGCCCCGTTCGAGGAGGGCCGGGATGGCGAACCGGCACCCGAGCATCACCCCGGTCAGGTTGACGTCGAGCACCCGGTGCCAGGTCTCGAGGTCGCCGGTGACGACGTCCTGGTCCCGGGCGTTGTCCGCGATCGTCGCCGCGTTGTTGTGCAGCACGTCGAGGCCGCCGAACGCGGCCACGGTGTCGGCGACCACGGCCGCGACCGCCTCGGGGTCGGCGACGTCGACGGTCTGGGCCCGCGCCGTCCCCCCGACGTCGACGATCTCGGCGACCACGGCCGCCGCGGCGGCGGGGTCGAGGTCGGCGACGGTGACCGCGGCGCCCTCGCCGGCGAGCAGGCGGGCGGTGGCGGCCCCGATGCCGGAGCCGGCACCGGTGACGATCGCGACCTTGCCGGTGAACCGCACGGCCGGAACCTATCTCGCGTCGGACGCGTCGTCGGCGGCCAGCAGGTCCCGGAGGTGGCCGAGGTCGGCGAGGCCCCGGAGCACGTCGTTGAGGTGCGTGCACGTGGACGTGCCGACGAAGGTCCGGCGCACCCACGGGCGCAGGTCGGCGAGGGGGTGCCCGACCAGGCGCTCGGCACTGGCGAGCGCGCCCGGGCACTCCCGCCAGGGCAGCACGTCGGCGGTGGCGGTGATGGCGACGAGGGTCTCGGCGTCGGGGTCGAGGACCGCGTCGACCCGGTACTCGTGCACGATCGACTCGCGTCCGTCGGCGTCGACGTGGGAGTCTCGGAAGAACGCGGCGACGGTCTGGTGGCCGCCTGGCGCGGCGGGCGCCACCACGTCGAGCCGGCGGAACCGCCGCATGCCGAACGGTCCGAGGTCCTCGGCGGGGTGTACGGCGAGGTCGTCGCCGTCGGTGAGCGGGGGCGCATCGGGCCCGAGGGGCGTGGGGTTCACGCCGTGCTCGCGGATCAGGGTCATCATCGACGCGTCGACCGCCCAGCCGGCGCAGAGGTCGCCCCGGGCGAGCATGTACTCGTCGGGCACGGCGTCGCCGAGCAGGCCCGCGTGCAGCATGGCGTAGCCCGACACCAGCGTCGCGCCGGGCAGGTCGTCGAGCAGGAGGTACACGAGCGCCCCGGTGCCGACCAGCGCAGGGGCGGCCCGGTCGACCTTGGCCCGGAACCCCGGCCCGACGGTGGCGCCGACCAGGTCGTCGAGACCGGCGACCTCGGGGTCGCTCCCGATCGTGAGGAGGGTGTGGGCGGGCCCGTCGAGGCGGGCGGCGACGTGGGCCACGGCCACGGCGCCGACCGTGCCGTCGGGGCGGGTCACGAGGTCGCGACCCCGGGCCTCGACCACGGGCGGGCCGAGGAGTCCCTCGGGGCGGTGGGTGTCGATGGTCGTGGTCCGTCGGACCGACCCGGCCGGGCGGGCGGGGGCGGGGGTGGTCGGCCGGGCCGGGCCGAAGACCGACGGGTCGGGGATCAGCATCCCGCGCACCCTAGATCGCGCGGGGCGGGGTCGCCGGGCCGGGGTCGGCGGCGCGCGTATCCTGCGCGCGGGCCGGACGACGGGGAGCGGTGGTGGGGGCGGACCAGCAGGCGGACCAGCGGGCGGACGACCGGGCGGACGACCGGGCGGACCGGCAGGCGGGCCGGCAGGCGGGCTCGGGCGGCACCGACGCCCTGTTCGTGCGGGAGGGGACGGCCTACGTCGCGACCCACCTCACCCAGGGGCCGTGGAACCCGGCGCACCAGCACGGTGGTCCGGTCTCGGCCCTGCTCGCGCACCTCGTCGGGCGCGTCCCGACCCTGGTGCCCATGCGGTGCGGGCGCCTGACCGTCGACCTGATGCGGGCGGTGCCCGTGGCCCGCCTCGAGGGGGTGACCCGGGTCGTGCGCGAGGGCAAGCGGGTGCAGGTGGTCGAGGCGGCGCTCCTCCACGACGGCACCGAAGTGGCCCGGGCCTGCGCCCTGCGGATCCGTGTCGCCGACAGCGCCGACGCGCTCGACCACCCCCGTCGCCCCGACGAGTCGCCGCCCCCGCCCCCCACCGGGACCGACGAGTCGGTGCTGGCCCGGGCGGGCCTGCCCGTGCCCGGGTTCCTCCGCGCGCTCGACATGCACCGGGTCACCGGCGGCCTCGGCCTCGGTGCGCCGGCGTGCACGTGGTTCCGCCTCCACGTCCCGGTGGTGGCGGGGGAGCCCGCGACCCCGTTCGAGCGCCTCGCCGCCATGGCCGACTTCACGAGTGGGACCGCGAACTTCCTCCCGGTCGACCGCTGGTCGTCGATCAACGCCGACGTCTCGCTGTACGTCCTGCGTGAGCCGGTCGGCGAGTGGATCGCCGTCGACGCCGTCGCCCACGTCGCGGGCGACGGCATCGGGCACTCGGAGGCCCGCCTCTACGACGCGATCGGCCTCGTCGGGACCGGGGCCACCGCGCAGGTGGTCGACGAGGTGGCCTCCCCGTTCGCACGTGCCGCGCGCCTCGCCGGAGAGCTCGGGTGAGCGCGATCGGTCCGCACCACCGGGTCGAGGTGGTCGCCGCCCCGGGTGGCGCGCCCGGCGATCCCGAGGGTCGGCTCGACCCGGAGGTGCGCACGTGGCTCGACGCCAACCCCGTGTACGCGACGCCGTTGGAGGTGCTCGACCCGGACATCCTCGCCCTCGCCCGGGGGCCGGTGGGTGCCCCGCCGACCCGCCCGATGGCCGAGGTGACCGACACCGAGATGGCGGGGGTCCCCGTGCGCGTCTACCGCCCGGACGCACCCACGCAGGGCGTGGTCGCCTACTTCCACGGCGGCGGCTACTGCGTCGGCAGCATCGGCCTGATGGACCACGTGGCCCGTGAGCTCGCCCACCACGCGGTGGCCACGGTCGTGTCCGTGGAGTACCGCCTCGCGCCCGAGCACCCGTACCCGGCCGGGCTCGACGACTGCGACGCGGTGACGACGGCGCTGCTCGCGCGCGGTGACGGCCCGGTGGCCGTGGCCGGGGAGAGCGCCGGTGGCACCCTGGCCGCCGCGGTCGCGCTCCGGCGGCGTGACGCGGGTGGCCCGGCGCCGGTCGCCCAGGTGCTGATCTACCCGGGGGCGGGGGGCAACACGCCGTTCCCGTCGCGGGTCGAGTTCGACGGCCTCGTCATCAGCACGGCCGCGGGTGACGCCTACTGGCGGGCCTACGCGGGGGGCCGGGACCTCACCGCCGAGCCGGGCGCGGCGCCCCTCGCCGCGTCGTCGCTGGCCGGGCTGCCGCCGGCCCTGGTCGTGCTCGGCGGCTGCGACATGCTGCGCGACGAGGGCCGGGCCTACGCGGCCCGCCTGGCCGGGGCCGGGGTCCCGGTCGACGAGGTCACCTACGCGGGGCAGCCCCACGGGTTCGTGAACTTCCGGCTCCCGGCCGCCGACCTCGCCCACGCCCGGACCGGGGCGTGGCTGCGGGACCGGTTCGCCGCACCCGGCTGAGCGGGCGCGGGCTCAGGCCCGCTGGTCGAGCTGGACGAAGTTGCCCTCGGGGTCGCGCAGGAACACGCTCTTGACCCGGCCGCCGGGCGGCTCGCCGTACATCTCGGTGTCGGCCCCGGCGCCGTCGCCGTCGTTGCCCATGAAGACGGTCACGCCGGCGGCGCGGACCTTCGCCATCATCCCGGCGAGGTCGTCGACCCAGAACGCGAAGTGGTGCACGCCCATCTGGAACAGCCGGGCCGGCTCCCCGACGATCTCGTTGGTCAGCTGCTGGTCGAGGACGATGAAGCTCGCGTGCGGACCGTCCTGCCAGCGGAGGTAGCAGGCGCGGCGGCGGGCGGGAGGCTGCCCCGGGCCCTGGGGGAACTCCTCGACCTTGTCGGCCGTGACCCGCAGGCCGAGCACGTCCCGGTAGAAGCCGAGGGCGACCTCCATGTCGCGGACGCCGACGGCGATGTGTGAGACCGCTTGGATGGACATGGGGCGGAGGTTATCGTCCGTCCACCGTGGGGCGCCGCGGGCGGGTGGCGGTCCGGGAGGGGGACGCGTGCAGGGAGACGGGAGCGGTCCGACCGTGGGGACGGAACGCCAGGCGATCGCCGAGGTGTCGTACGGGCAGCGCATCCGCGACCTCGCCGCGGCCGACCCCGACGGCACCGCCGTCGTGTTCGCGCCGCGCGCCGGGCCCGACGTCGCGATCACCCGTCGGCACCTCGACGACCGCTCCACGCAGGTCGCACGCCTCCTCTCCGCTCGGGGAGCCGGACCGGGCACGCTCCTCGCGCTCGCGCTCCCGAACTCCCCGGAGCACCTGTTCGTGTCGATCGGTGCCTGGAAGGCGGGTGCCGGGGTCCTGCCCGTGCGGGCGGACCTCCCGGCCTGGGAGCGCGAGCGGCTCCTCGAGGTCGCCGGCGTCGCCCTGGTGGTGGGCGACGTGGGGGAGTCGGCGGTCCCCGTCGTCACCACCGCCGACCTCGCCGCGTCCGTCGACCGGTCCGCGGCGCCGCTCCCCGACGTGGTGGCGCTGCCGGCGGTGGCGGTCGCGTCGAGCGGCTCCACCGGACGCCCGAAGGTCATCGTGAGCCCACTGCCCGGCGTGTGGGCACCGGCGACGACGCCGCCGATGGTGTCGGAGTGGATCGACCTACCGCTCGGCATCTCGCAGCTCGTGCCGGCGCCGCTCTACCACACCAACGGATTCTCGATCTGCCAGGGCATGCTCATGGCCGGCGGGGCGATGGTGCTCATGGAGAAGTTCGACGCCGCGCAGGCGGTCGACCTGATCGAGCGCCACCGCATCGGCTGCTTCACCGCGGTGCCCACGATGCTCGCCCGCATGGCCCGGGTGGAGGGCATCGCCGACCGCGACCTGTCGAGCCTGGTGTACGTGATGCAGGGGGGATCGGCCTGCCCCGACTGGGTGGTCGAGGCGTGGAACGACCTCGTCGGGCCCGATCGGTTCTTCCTGACCTACGGCTCCACCGAACGGGTGGGCCTCACCATCATGCGCGGCCTCGACTGGCTCGACCACCGGGGGAGCTGCGGACGCCCGTTCGAGACCGAGATCCGCATCCTCGACGCCGACGGGCGCGACCTCCCGCCCGGCGAGATCGGCGAGATCTACCTCCGACGGCCGGGCGAGACCGGGCCGACGTTCGAGTACGTGGGTGCCGACGCGCCGCCGACCACCGACGACGGGTACACGACCATCGGCGACCTCGGCTGGTTGGACGGGGACGGGTTCCTCTACATCGCGGACCGTCGGGTGGACATGATCGTGTCCGGCGGCGCCAACGTGTTCCCGGCCGAGGTCGAGACCGCCCTGTCGGAGCACCCGGGTGTGCACGACGTGGTGGTGATCGGCCTGCCCGACGCGGAATGGGGGCACCGGGTCCACGCGCTGGTCGAGCCGGTCGATCCCGGCGCGCCGCCGACCGCCGGGGAGCTCGACGCGTTCGCGCGGGCGCGCCTGGCGGCGTACAAGGTGCCGAAGGGCTACGAGATCGGCGGGCGCATCCCGCGCACCGACGCGGGGAAGGTCAACCGGGGTGCGCTCGTCGCCGAGCGCGCGGGGTGACCGTGCGCGTCAGACCCGGTCGAGGCTGAGCATCTGGATCGCGTTGCCCCGGAGGATCTTGTAGAGGACGTCGGGGTCGAGGTTCGCCGCGAGCTTCTCGACGTAGTCCTTGCTGTGGGGCCAGGTGGTGTCGGAGTGCGGGTAGTCGACCTCGAAGCAGATGTTGTCGGTCCCGAGCTCGCCCAGGCTCGCGAGCCCGTGCTGGTCGTCGGTGAAGCATCCGAAGATGCGGCCCGTGAAGTAGGTGGAGGGCGGCTCCGGGATCATCGCCTTGGCGTGGGTCCAGGGCTCGTGCATCTCCCAGACGCGATCGGCCCGCTCGAGCGCGTAGGGCATCCAGCCGATCTGGCCCTCGGAGTAGGCGAGCTTGAGGTTCGGGAACGCGATCAGCTTGCCCGAGAACAGCCAGTCGATCATCGAGGCGAAGGCGTTGTTGAACTGGAGGGTGGAGCCCACGGCCTCGGGAGCGTCGGGCGACGCCGCCGGCATCGACGACGACGAGCCGATGTGCATGTTGAGGGTCACGGCCCGCTCGTCGCAGATCGCGAACAGCGGGTCCCAGTGGCCGGTGTGGATCGAGGGCAGGCCCAGCTTCGAGGGGATCTCCGAGAAGCACACGGCGTGCACGCCCTTCTCGGAGATGCGGGCAACCTCGGCCACCGCGAGGTCGACGTCCCAGAGCGGCAGGATGCACAGCGGGATGTTCACGCCCTGCGAGGGGGCGCACCACTCCTCGATCATCCAGTTGTTGTAGGCCTCGACGCAGGCGAGCCCGAGGTCCTTGTCGTTGCCCTCCATGAACGTCTGGCCGCAGAAGCGCGGGAAGGTGGGGAAGGGCAGCGAGCCGTCGGTCCAGTTGTCGAGGAAGTCCCGCACCCGGGCGTCGCGGTCGTAGCAGCCCGGGATCATGTCGTCGTAGGTGGAGGGCACCATCTGCATGCGCGACCGGTCGAAGACCCGGGTGCCGTCGGCCTCCTCCGAGATCGCCTCGCGGGGGATGGCCACGAACTTCTTGTGGACGTAGATGAGGCGGTCCTCGTACATCCAGTAGTCGGCCAGCTCGCCGTCGGGGTCGATGGTGTTGGTGTAGCGGGCGCCGGGCATGTGCACGAACGGGGCGAAGCGGTCCCGCTGGACCCGGGGCCCGGCGGCCCGGTGCTTTTCGGGCAGCCAGGTCTGCCACACGTGGGGCGGCTCGACCACGTGGTCGTCGACGCTGATGATCTTGGGCAGTTCCATCGGGACCTCCGGGATTTCCCTGACGTGGACGTCAGCATAGGGTGCCCGGACCCGGGCGGCGCGCGCCGGGGGCGAGGCATGATGCAGCGGTGACCACCCCGCAGTGCTCGATCATGCTCCGCACCTTCGCCCCCGACGACCCCGGGGGCTGGGACCACGTCCTCGACCTCGCACGCGCCGCCGACGCGGCCGGCGTGGACCGGGTCGTCGTGAGCGACCACGTGGTGTTCGGCGAGCGGCTCGAGGCCTACGGCGACCCGGCGCGCGGCGGGGCCCGGGGTGGGAAGCAGCCCACCGGCCCCGACGGGCACTGGCTCGACCCGTTGACCACCCTCACCCACGTGGCGGCGCTGACCGATCGGGTCCGCCTCGGCACCAACATCCTCATCGCGGCCCTGCGCCGCCCCGTGACCCTGGCCAAGCAGCTCGCCACCATGGACGTGCTCTCGGGCGGGCGCATCGACCTCGGGGTCGGGGTGGGCTGGCAGGAGGAGGAGTACCAGGCGGCCGGGCTCGACTTCGCGGGCCGGGGCGCACTCCTCGACCAGACCCTGGAGGTGTGCGGCCGGCTGTGGCGCGAGCAGGCGGCCGCGTACTCCGGGCCCGGGCTCGAGTTCGCCCGGATCCACCAGATGCCCAAGCCCCTCCAGCCCGGCGGGGTGCCGGTGTGGGTGAGCGGCACGGTGAACCCGCGCGCGATGGCCCGCCTGGCCCGCTTCGGTGCGGGCTGGATCCCCTGGGGCGACGACGCCGACGACGTCGCCGCGGGCATCGCGCGAATGCGCGCCGCGGTCGAGGGCCTCGGTCGGGACCCCGCGGGCATCGGGGTCGTGGGCAACGCGCCGCCCGTCCGCCGCACCGACGCCGGCTACGACCTCGATCCGGCGATCGGGGCGGTGCCCGCGCTGGTCGCCGCGGGCGTCACCGACGTGCGCGTCACCATCGCGCCTCCCCGCGGGTACGACGCCGCGCTCGACGTGCTCGCGACGATGGTCGAGCGGTTCCGGGCCGTGACCGGGTGAGCGGGACCGGTCCGGCGGACCCCACGACCGTGACCGGCCTGGTGGGTGTCTACGACGCCGACCACACCCTGCGCGGGGAGCTCGCCTACTGGATCGGGGCCCGGCTGGGGCGGGCGCACTGCGCGCTGTGCGACATCACCCACGGCGTCCTGCGGCCCACCCGGGAGTGGCGTGCCTCCTGTGCGGCGCTGCCCGTGCCGTTCGCGACCTTCCACCGCGACGACCAGCCCGACGCGGTCCGGGCGCTCGGGACTCCGCCCCTGGTGGCGGTGGAGACCCCCGCCGGGTTCCGGCTCCTGCTCGGCCCCGCCGACCTCGAGCGGTGCGGCGGCTCGGTGGCGGCCCTGACCGCGGCCGTGGCCGACGCGCTGCGCGCCGCGGGACTGCGGTGGCCCGGGGAGCCGGCGGTGCCGTCGTGACCCTCCGGCGGTTCGAGTCCTACGGCTTCGCCGACGACGCTCCGCCCGACGCCCGGGCGGAGCTCGCGCGGGTCCTGCGCGAGACCGGGTGGTACATCCCCGAGGTGGGCCACGGCGCCACCGGCTGGAACCGTTCCGAGGCGGCCGTCGACCTGGTCTGGGAGCACGCCTACGACGCGCCCGGTGCCTACGCCCGCTACATGTGCCACCCGTTCCACGTCTGCGTCCTCGACCGCTACCTCCTGCCCGAGAACCCCGAGTGCATCACCGCCTCGCGCCGCGACCTCGGGCTCGGCCTGTTCGGCTACGAGGTGCCGGGCACGCCCTTCCGGGCCGACGCCGGGATCCGGCGGATCCTCGCCCTCCGCCCGCCGGCCGACGCGGTCGCGTCCGAGGTCGACGCCTTCGTCGCCGGGCTCGGCGGGACCGTCGACGACGACCCCGCGACCGCCTCGGTGGCGGCACCCAACACCATGGGCCTCGAGTGGTTCCCCGACGGGTGGACCCACGTGTGGGAGCGGGTCTACGCCGACGAGGCGGCGATGCGGTCGGCCCTCCCCACCGAGGCCACCCGCCTGGCCGCCGGACCCTTCGAGCGCTGGATCGACCTGTGGTACGAGATCGAGCCCGCCCCGCCCGCTCCGCCCACTTCGCCCGCCGCCGGCCCGGACCCGGGGCCCGCCGCACCGGGACCGGTGCTCGTCGTCGACACCGTCGTGGTGGCCGACGCGGACGCCGACGCCTACCTCGACGGGTTCCACCGCTGGTACCTCCCCGGCGCCCGGCGGCGGGGCCTGACCCTCGCCGCGTGCTGGCGGACCCCCGCCGGGGTCGGCGAGGGGGTCACGGTCACCACGGCGCTCGAGGTCGCGTCGTGGGCTGCGTGGGAGCAGGCGCGCAACGCCGCGGTCGGGGACTCCGACGTCCACACCTGGGTCGCCCGGCGCCGGACGCTGATGCGCCGCGGGCGCCGGACCTTCGTGACGCCGGTCGCCGAGCCGCCCGCCGACCCGCCCCCCGAGCCGCCCGCCGACCCGGGAGCCTCCGGGTAGCATCCGGTCGTTCCCGGGTGACCCCAGGCCCGGGCCGAGCGCTCCGAGGAGTCCCCATGGCCAAGGTCGGCGACCGCATCCCCGACGTCGAAGTCCGCGTCCTCGACGCCGAGGGCAACCCCGAGGCCGTCACCACGACGTCGGTCCTCGGATCCGGCAAGGTCGTGTTGTTCGCGGTGCCGGGGGCGTTCACCCCGGGCTGCTCGAAGGTGCACCTCCCCGGCTACGTGCAGAACTTCGACGAGCTCAAGGCCAAGGGCATCGACACCGTGGCCTGCGTCGCCGTCAACGACGCCTGGACCATGGGGGCGTGGGCCGACGCGCAGGGTGCGACCGGCAAGATCGTCATGCTGGCCGACGGCAACGGCGCCTTCGCCGAGGCCATGGACCTCGTCATGGACGGCACCGGCTTCGGCCTCGGGAAGCGCTCGCAGCGCTACGCCGCGGTCATCGAGGACGGTGTGATCACCGCGTTGGAGGTGGAGGCCCCCGGCAAGATGGAGGTCAGCACCTGCGAGGCGGTCATCGGCAAGGTCTGACCCTCACGGCGCCGTCCCGGCGTCGGGGAACAGATCGGCGGGGAAGTCCGCGCCGACCGTGAGGCGCCACTCGGGCGTGCGCCGCTCGAGGAACGCCAGGGGGCCTTCGCGCGCGTCGTCCCGGCCCATGAGGTGGAGGTGCGCCAGGCGTTCGAGCCGATCGACCTCGGCGCCGCTCGGCGCCGGATCGGCCCAGAGGATCGCCTTGCTCACCGCCACCGACACCGGCGCGGTGTGGACGGCGATGTCCCGGGCGAGGTCGAGCGCGGCCGGGAGCACCTCGGGCGCGGGGAGGGCCCGGCTGACCGCCCCGAGGTCGGCGAGCTCGCGGCCCGAGAAGGTGCGGCCCGTGAGGAGGATCTCGGCGGCCCGGGCCTGCCCGACGGCGCGCACCAGCGTCCAGTGCGACCGGAGGTCCCCGAGCACGCCGCGCCGGGTCTGCACGACGCCGCACTTCGCATCCTGCGCCACGAGCCGGATGTCGGTCTGCAGCGCCAGGGTGAGGCCGAGACCGATCGCGTGGCCGTTGATCGCGGCGATCACCGGCTTGCGCACGTCCCAGGCGTGGACCGTGAACGGGTCGGAGCGGAAGTCGGCCGGGTCGGGCGCGCCGAAGGTGTCGCCGCCCCGGCGCAGGTCGGCGCCGGCGCAGAAGGCCCGACCGGCCCCGGTGAGGACCACCGCCCGGACGTCGTCGCGCCCGTCGCACTCGCGGTAGGCGGCCTCGAGCTCGAGGCCCATGCGCGTGCTGAACGCGTTGAGCACCTCGGGCCGGTCGAGCGTCACCACGGCGACGCCGTCGGCGACCTCGAGCCGGACCTGCGGCGCGTCGGCCCCGCCCGGCGTGTCGGCCCCGTCCGGTGCGTCGGTGCTCATGCGGTGACCTCCCGGAGCCGGCGGGCGACGTCGTGCCAGCGGTCGAACACGTCGGGATCGGTGCGCAGCTGGTGGATGGCGGTGTAGCTCATGAGGCGCACCGACGGAGCGACGCTGCGGTAGCGGGCGGCGAGCACGTCGGCGAGATCGTCCCACGGTGCCGTGACCACGTAGTGGTCGAGCACCTCGTCGGTGATGCAGGCGACCATCGCGGCGACCTCACCGGCCCGCTGGTGCTCGTGGAGGCGGTCGGACAGGCCGGTGAAGCCGTGCTGGTCGAACACCGGGGCGTAGGTCCGGGTCGACCCGTAGAACGCGATCATCCCGCGAGCGTGCTCACGGGTCGCCGCGATCTCGGCCTCGGTCGCACCCGTGGCCGTCATCACCGGGATCTCGAGGGTGACGTCGGCCAGGGTCCGACCGGCGCGGGCTGCACCGGCGGTGACGTTCGGGACCTGCTGGTCGCGGAGGTACTCGGGCGAGTGGAACGGGTGCACGTGCACGCCGTCGCAGCACTCGCCCGCCATGGCCGACATCCACGGCAGCACCGCGGCGACGTAGACCGGCGGATCGGGGAAGGGGAGGTCGCCGGGGGACCACTGCGGGGTGAGGAGGGAGAACGTGTAGTGCTCGCTCTCGTAGGCGAGTGGTGCACCGCGGAAGGCGGCGAAGATCGCCCGCAACGCACCGACGTAGTCGCGCATCCGGGGTCCGGGTGGCAGGTACTCCGCCGAGTAGCGCCGCTCGACGTGGGCCTTGACCTGCGTGCCGAGCCCCAGGGTGAAGCGGCCCCGGCTCGCCTCCTGGAGCTCCCAGGCGATCTTGGCCGTGACCATGGGGCTGCGGGGGAAGGCCACCGCGACCGCGGTGCCGAGGCCGATCCGCTCGGTGGCGAGCGCGGCGGTGGCGGCACTGAGGTAGGGCGTGCGGCCGGACTCGGTGAACCACAGGGTGCCGAAGCCCGCCGCCTCGGCGCGCCGAGCCAGGTCGGCGATGCCGGGCAGCGGGCCGGGGAAGGCCATCACGTCGAGGTCGAGCATGCCCGGAGCGTAGGCCGGTCGCCCGCGGGCGCGACGCGGCGCGCGTAGGGTGCGCCTGGGCCGACCGCTCGGGTCGGGGACCGGGGGGAGCCGCGTGGGCAGCCCGAACGTCGTGGTGATCATGGCCGACCAGCACCGGGCCGACGTGCTCGGGTGCGCCGGCGACCCCTTCGTCCACACCCCGCACCTCGACCGCCTCGCCGCCGAGGGGGTCCGCTTCCGGCGGACCTCGTGCCAGGGGCCGCTGTGCATGCCGGCGCGGGCGTCGTTCCTGACCGAGCGCTACGTGCGCGACCACGGCGTCTACACGAACTGGAACGCGGTGACACCGGGCACGCCCACCTACCTCCACGCCCTGCGCGAGGCCGGGTACCACACCGTGGCCCTGGGCAAGCACCACCTCACGAAGGAGGACGAGCCCGCGCCGCACATGGACACGCTGGCCCCGCGCCTCGTGGAGCGCGGGTTCGCCGAGGTGCACGAGACCGGCGACAAGTTCACCCTGGCGGTGCCCACCCGGTACTCCGACCACCTCGCGGCGAAGGGACTCTGGGACACCTACCTCCGGCACATGGAGGACCGGGCGTACCAGGGGAAGTCCGGCCGGGGCGACAACCCCACCAAGCGCATCCCCATGTGGGACACCACGCCGATGCCGCTGCCGCTCGAGGACTACATCGACCCCTGGCACGGCGACCTCGCCGTCGACTGGATCACCGGCTACGACGGCGACGCCCCGTTCTTCGCCTTCGTCGGCTTCCCCGGACCCCACGACCCGTGGGACGCGCCGCAGGAGGCGATCGACGCCTACGCGAGCGGGGAGACGTCGTTCCCGATCTCGACCCGTCGGCCCGACCGGCAGGCGGCGGGCTCCTACGGTCGACTGCTGGACGCGTTCCTGCGCCTGTCCGACACCGACACCATGGACGACGACGCGATCCGGAACATGCGCCGGGCCTACGCGGCGAGCGTGTCGGTGATCGACGCGCAGGTCGGACGCATCGTCGCCGCGCTCGAGGCGCGCGGGATGCTCGACGACACCTGGATCGTCTACACGAGCGACCACGGCGAGATGGGGGGCAACCACTCGATGATGTCGAAGTGCGTGCTGTTCGACCCCGCCGTGCAGGTCCCGCTGATCGTGCGGCCGCCCGGTGGTCGCCCGGGCCGCGTGGTCGACGACCTCGTGGAGCACCTCGACGTCCCCGCGACCGTCCGGGCGATCGCGGGGGCGCCGGGCCTCCCCGGTAGCGACGGGCGCTCCCTCCTCGGGTACGTGACCGGGACGGACCCCGAACCCCGGACGGTGTCCATCAGCGAGAACTGGGGTTTCGGTTCGTTCGACACCGGGGACCACAAGCTCGTCGTCGACGAGGACGCGCTCGTGCCCTGCGCGCTGTTCGTCCGGGCCGAGGACCCGGCCGAGGACCACAACGTGGTCGCCGACCCGCAGTACGCAGGCCTGGTCGACGCGCTCATGGACGCCCACGTCCGGCCGTTCCTGGCGACGGCCCCGGCCCGGCCCTACCCGAGCCCGTTCACCGACCCCGCCTGAGGGAGGCCCCGTGATCGTCCACCGCAGCCCGCTCGCCGACGTCGAGATCCCCGAGGCGTCGATCACCGGCCACGTGTTCGAGCACGTCGACCGGTTCCGGGACCGGATCGCGATGATCGACGGTCCGACCGGGCGCAGCTACACCTACGGCGCGCTCCACGACCTGATCGGCCGGGCGGCCGGGGGCCTGCAGGCCGCCGGGGTCGGGCCCGGGACCGTGGTGGCGGTGATGGCGCCCAACGTGCCCGAGTACGCGATCGCCTTCCACGGCACGGTGGCCGCCGGGGGCGTCGTGACGTCGGTGAACCCCACCTACGGCGCCGAGGAGACCGCCTTCCAGCTCCGCGACGCCGGCGCGGAGCTCCTCGTGACGGTCGGGATGTTCTGCGACACCGCGGTGGCCGCAGCCACCGGGAGCGGCGTGCGGCGCGTCTTCGTGATCGGCGACGTCCCCGAGGGTGCGCCGGAGATCGTGGCCCCGTTCGCCGCGCTGCTCACCGGCCCGCCGATCGCGCCGGTCGCGGTGGCGCCCGACGCGCTCGCGGCCCTGCCGTACTCGAGCGGGACCACCGGCCTGCCCAAGGGCGTGATGCTCACCCACCGCAACCTCGTGGCCAACCTCGCCCAGCTCGAGCGGCACCTCGACATGGAGGCCGTCGACGAGGTCCTCATGGCGGTGCTGCCGTTCTTCCACATCTACGGCATGCAGGTGATCATGAACGACGGCCTGCGCCGTGGGACCACGCTCGTCACCATGCCCCGCTTCGACCTGCCCGAGTTCCTCGAGCTGATCCAGCGGTACCGGGCCACGCGGCTGTTCGTGGTGCCGCCGATGGTGCTCGCGCTGGCCAAGCACCCGGTCGTCGACGACTACGACCTGTCGTCGGTGCAGACCCTGTTCTCGGGGGCGGCGCCCCTCGGGCCGGAGCTCGCCGAGGAGGCCCGGGCCCGCATCGGTGCGCCCACCGTGCAGGGCTACGGGATGACCGAGATGAGCCCGGTGTCGCACGCGTCGCGCTTCGACGACGACCGGCCCGGCTCCATCGGCATCCTGGTCGCCAACGCCGAGGCCCGCGTCGTCGACCCGGAGACCGGGGCGGACCTCCCGGTCGGCGCCGACGGCGAGATCTGGTGCCGGGGCCCGATGGTGATGCTCGGATACCTGGGTCGCCCCGACGCCACCGCCGAGACCATCGACGCCGACGGGTGGCTCCACACCGGCGACATCGGCCACGTCGACGCCGACGGCTTCTGGTACGTGGTCGACCGCCTCAAGGAGCTGATCAAGTACAAGGGCTTCCAGGTGCCACCGGCGGAGCTCGAGGCGCTCCTGCTGACCCACCCCGCGGTGGCCGACTGCGCGGTGATCGGCGTCCCCGACGAGGAGGCGGGCGAGCTGCCCAAGGCCTTCGTGGTGCTGAAGCCCGGGGCCGAGGTCTCCACCGAGGACCTGCAGGAGTTCGTCGCCGGGCACGTGGCGTCGTACAAGCAGATCCGGATCGTCGAGTTCACCGAGGCGATCCCGAAGTCGCCGAGCGGGAAGATCCTCCGGCGTCTGCTCCGGGACGCCTGAGCCGAACGGTCCCGTGGCGACCGCATCCGGGCCCACCGGCCCCGACGACGCGCTGGCGTGGACGGCGGGCCTCCGCCTGCACGGCGTGGTCGACCGGCTCGCCGCGGCCGCGCCCGCCGCGCCCGCCCTGGTCGACGGTGACCACGAGACCACCTTCGCCGGGCTCGCCGACCGGGTCGCCCGGACCACGGCGTTCGTCGCCGCCTCCAGCGCGCCCGGCGATCGCATCGCAGTGGTCGGCGAGAACCACCGCTCCTGGGTCGACGCCTACTACGGCGTGCCCCGGGCGGGCCGCATCCTCGTGTTCGGCAACCACCGCCTCGCCGCCCCCGAGCTGCGGTCGGTGCTCGCGCGCTCCGGGGCCCGGGTCCTGGTCGGGCCGGCCGCCGAGCTCGACCGGATCGACCCGCCGTCCGGGGTGGTGCGCGTCGACCTCGACGCCTGGGAGGCGGGCCTCGCCGCCGCGGCCCCGGCGCCCCCCGTTGCGGGCGCCGACGCCGGGGCCGACGCCTGGATCATCTACACGTCGGGGACGACCGGTCGGTCCAAGGGTGCTGTGCTGACGCACGCGAGCGTGCTCGCGGCGGTGCGGGCGAGCGACGCCTGCCGCACGGTCCCACCCGACGAGGTGTACCTGCTGCCGTTCCCGCTCGCGCACATCGCGGGCTACAACGTCGTGCACCACCACGCCCGCGGGGTGCCCGTGGTGCTGCTGGCCCGGTTCGACCCGGCCGACTTCGTGGCCACGGTGGCCCGGCGACGCGTGACCAGCGCCTCCCTGGCCGCGACCATGCTGCACGCCCTGCTCGGGTACCTCGACGAGCACCCCGGGGCGGTGGACGGCCTCGCCTCGCTGCGCCAGATCCACTACGGCGCCGCCCCGATGCCCAGCCCGGTCCTCCGGGCGGCACGGGAGCGGCTCGGCGTCGACTTCTCGCAGGGCTACGGCATGACCGAGCTCTCGGGCAACGCGGTGTTCCTCGACGCCGCCGCCCACCGCGCGGGCCTGGCCGGGGACGACGCGCTCCTGCGTGCCGCGGGGCGACCGGCACCCGGGGTGGCCGTGCGGATCGTCGACGACGCCGGGGCGCCGCTCCCCGCCGGGTCGCCCGGCGAGATCGAGGTGCGGGCGGACCAGGTGATGGACCGGTACTGGGAGGAGCCCGAGGCCACCGCGTCCACGCTGGCCGGCGGCTGGCTGCGCACGGGCGACGTCGGGCGCCTCGCTCCCGACGGCCTGCTCACGATCGTCGACCGGAAGAAGGACGTGATCGTCACCGGCGGTGAGAACGTGTCGTCGCTCGAGGTGGAGCAGGTGATCCACACCGTGCCCGCGGTCGGTGAGGTCGCCGTGGTGGGCGTCCCCGACCCGCGCTGGGGCGAGAACGTGTGCGCGGTGGTGGTCGCCCGACCCGGCGCCGTGGTCGACGCCGACGCGGTCGTCGCCGCGGTCCGGGCCGAGCTCGCCGGGTACAAGACGCCCCGCCACGTGGTGGTGGTCGACGTGCTCCCGAAGAACGCCACCGGCAAGGTGGTCAAGGCCGAGCTGCGGGCCTGGCTGGCCGGTCACCCGGAGCGGCTCGGGGACCGGCGGTGAGCACCGTCCGGTCCCGGGACCTGCTGATCGGCGACGTCTTCCGGGCCGGGGCCGCGGCGGTGCCCGGGCGGGTGGCGGTCGCGCTGGGGGACCGGTCCCTGACCTTCGCCGAGCTCGACCTCGCTGCGAACGCGCACGCCGCCGCCCTGGCGGCCCGGGGGATCGGGCACGGCGACCGGGTCGTCCTCTGGAGCGCCACCGCCGTCGACGCCGTGCCGCTCTTCGCCGCCCTGGCCAAGCTCGGGGCGGTGTTCGCGCCCGCCAACGCGCTGCTCGGGGCCGACGAGGCGACGGCCATGGCCGCGCTGGCCCGGCCCACCCTGCTGGTGGTCGACCCGGTCCGGGCCGGGCCCGGCACCGAGATCGCGGCTCGGCTCGGCTGCGACCTCGCCGTCCTCGGCGCGATCGCCGAGCCCGGTCCTCCGGCGCCCGACCCCGTGGTGCCGGAGCTCCGCGAGACCGACCCGCACGTGCTGTTCTTCACGAGCGGCACCACGGGACGGTCCAAGGGCGTCGTGCTGTCGCACCGGGTGAACTACCTGCGCAGTCATCCGGGCTCGCAGCTCGAGCCCCGCGGCGCGACCGTGTGCATGTACCCCCTGTTCCACATGGGGGCGTGGACGATGGCGCTCTCGGCGTGGCAGCAGCAGTCCACCGCCGTGTTCGTGGAGCGGGCCGACGCCGACGTGTTGTGCGGCGAGATCGCGCGGTGGCGGGCCACCCGGTTCAACGCCATCCCGGCGGTGTGGCGGCGCATCTTCGAGCACGTCGACGCGCACCCCGGGGCGGCGGCGGGGCTGGCATCGCTGCGGATCGTGGACTCCGGGACGTCGGCCACCCCGCCCGACCTGCTCCTCGGGATCAAGGCCCGGGTACCCGGGGCGGCGCGGCGGGTGTTCTACGGCTCCACCGAGGCGGGCGCGGTGTGCCTGCTGCGCGACGAGGACATGGAGGACCGGCCCGGCGCCTGCGGGACCCCCCAGCACTCGGTGCGGGTCCGGCTCGACCCGGCGACGGGGGAGCTGCAGGTGCAGGGGCCGTTGCTGTTCGACGGGTACTTCGAGGATCCCGAGGCCACCGCCGCAGCGCTGACCCCCGACGGCTGGTTCCGCACCGGCGACCTGGCGAGCGTCGACGCCGACGGCTTCTACTCGATCGTCGGCCGGGCCGCCCAGGTGATCCGGACCGGTGGCGAGTCGGTCGCGCCGGTGGAGGTCGAGCTCGTCCTCGCCGACCATCCGGCGCTGGCCGACGTCGCGGTGGTCGGACTCCCGGACCCGGAGTGGGGCGAGACGGTGTGTGCGGCGGTCGTCGTGCACCCGGGTGCCGTCGCACCCGACGTCGAGGCGCTCCGCCGCCACGCCGGCGAGCGCCTGGCCCGCTTCAAGCTGCCGCGGCGGGTCGTGGTCGTCGCGGAGATCCCCCGGACGCCCGCCACCCGGCAGGTGCAGCGGGCGCTGCTGGCCGAGCAGGTCCAGGCGCAGGTCACGGGGTAGGGCGCCGGGCCCCGGGCCCGCCGGCGCGTCGGGGATTCGGGGATGCGGGGATGCGGGCTCAGGCGCCGACGCCGAGGATCGCCCGGGCCTCGTCGGGCGTGGCCGGGGTGCGTCCCGCCGCGGCGGCGAGGTCCACGACCCGGGCGACGAGCTCGGCGTTGGTCGGCTGCGACCCGTCGGCCTCGACCGGGTTGTCCCCGAGGCCCACCCGCACGTGCGCGCCGCGCTCGATCGCGAGGCGGGCCATGTCCCAGTGGCTGGGGCCGTAGGTGTAGGCCATGTACGTGAACGGGATGTCGTCGGGGACGATCCCGAGGTAGGCGTCGACCGCGGCGGCCGAAGGGGGCAGGCCCCACAGCCCGTGGTCGGCGAGGTTGAGCTTGAACAGGATCGGCCCGGTCATCCAGCCGAGCCGGTGGGCGGCCACCGTGATGCGCACGTGACCGGGCTCGCGGACGACGACGCTGTACTGGATCCCCTTGGCGGTGGCGAGGTCCAGGAAGTAGCGGAAGTGGTCGAGGGTGACGCCGAAGATGCCGTCGCCGCGGATCGCGCCGGTGCGCTCGTCGGCGAAGGCGAAGATCAATCCGCCCGGGTCGATGGTGGCCGCGCCCAGCCGCACCGTCGGGTCGTCGGCCAGTTCGGCGAGGAAGGCGAAGCGCTCGGCCGCCACCTCACCGCCGGTGTAGGTCGGGTAGACGAGCAGGTCGGGGCGCTCGGCCCGGACGATCCGCATGGCCGTCGCGTAGGTCTCGGTGCCGGGGGACAGCAGCGCCCCGGTCTCGGGGTGGCGGGCATGGAAGTGCACGATCGCCGCGCCCGCCTCGGCCACCGCCAGCGCATCGGCGGCGCACTCCTCGGCGGTGATCGGCACGTGGGGGTTGGCCGCCTTGGGCGACTGCTCGTTGATCGCGGCTTCGATGATCAGCTTGTCGGCGGGGCAGAACATGGCAAGACCCTAGGCTGACGGGACCCGTCGCCGCACCGGGGTCGGGGTTGGCGGGCCGCGGATGGCGGGGCCGCACGAGGGGGGATCTGCGTGTTCACGATGCGCTTCGACCTGCGGGTACCGGGCATGGGCCCGGCCGAGGTCGCCGACCAGTACGCCGCCGCGATCGACATGGTCGAGTGGGCCGAGGACAAGGGCTGCGTGGCCGCCGTGGTGTCGGAGCACCACGCCTCGCCCGACGGCTACCTGCCCGCGCCGCTCATCCTGGCCGCGGCGATGGCGGCCCGCACCCGCACCGTGCACATCGCGGTCGGTGCCGCGCTCCTCCCGCTCTACGACCCGGTGCGACTCGCCGAGGAGATCGTCGTCCTCGACCACATCAGCCGGGGGCGCGTCTCCTACACCTTCGGGCTCGGTTACCGCGCCGACGAGTACGACCTGTTCGGGGTCCCCTACGCGGAGCGCGGCCGGGTCGCCGATGCGAAGCTCGATGCGCTCCTCGGCGCGCTCGAGGCCGCGTCCGTCGGGACCGGCCGGGTCCGGATCACCCCCGCACCCTTCACCCGACCCCGCCCCTCGGTCTCCTGGGGTGGGGCCTCGGTCGCCGCGGCCCGCCGGGCCGGGGCGCGTGGCCTCGACCTCCTCGGGTCGGGGAGCGCCCCCGGGGTCGAGGAGGCCTACCGGGCGGCGGCCGAGGCGGCGGGCCACACCCCGGGCCAGTGCCGCCTGCCCCGGCCCGGCGCGCCGCTCACCGTGTTCGTGGCCGACGACGAGGACGCCGCCTGGGCCGAGCTCGGCGAGTACCTCATGAACGACGTGCTGTCGTACGCCGAGTGGAACGAGGACTCGCGCAACGTCGCCAGCCTGTCGTACTCGAAGACCGCCGCCGACCTGCGGGCCGAGCGGGGCGCGCACCGGATCATGACCGTCCCCGAGGCGGTTGACTTCGTGCGCACCGACGTCGTGCTGCCCCTGCACCCGCTGTGCGGCGGGGTGCCGCCCGCGGTGGCGTGGCCGTACCTCCGGCGGGTGGTCGATGCGGTGATGCCCGCCGTCGCGGGCTGAGCCACGTCAGCTCCGGGCGTCGCGCAACGCCGACCGGCGGACCTTGCCCGCGTCGTCGCGCACGGGCTCGCCCACGAACTCCACGGTGCGCGGGACCTTGTAACCCGCGATCTGGGTGCGCAGGTCGGCCAGGAGCGCCGACGCGGCCCCCTCGACCGCGACGGGGTCGGTGCGGTCGAGCGTCGGGAGGTCGACGACGGCGTGCACGCGCCGGCCGAGGTCGTCGTCGGGGAGGCCGATCACCGCGCTCGACCGGACGCCGGCGTGGCGGTCGATGGCGGCCTCCACCTCGGCCGGATAGACGTTGGCGCCGCCGCTCACGATCATGTCGGTCCGGCGGTCCACGAGATAGAGGTAGCCGTCGGCGTCGAGGTAGCCGAGGTCGCCGATGGTCTCCCACCCGTCGTGGCCCCGGGCCTCGGCGCCGATGTAGCGGTAGGTGGAGCCCGGTCCCGTGGCGGGCATGAAGTGGATCTCGCCGACCTCGCCGACGGGGACGTCACGGCCGTCCTCGTCGAGGACGCGCACCGCGCTCCCGCCCGCCGGCAGCCCGACCGACCCGGGGCGGGCGAGCGACTCGGCGCCCGAGATCGAGGTCCCGCCCTGGCCCTCGGTCCCGCCGTAGCCCTCGCGGATCCGGTCGGGCCCGAGCCAGCCGATCCAGGCCTCCTTGAGCCAGACCGGCCAGGGGGCGCCGGTGCTGAACACCTGCCGGATCGACGAGACGTCGAAGGCCTCGCGGTCGGGGAGGTTCCAGATGCGGTGCATCATCGTCGGGACGAGGAACAGCCACGTGACCCGGTGGGTCTCGATCAGGCGCAGGGCCTCGGCCGCGTCGAAGCGCGGCATCACCACGAGGGTGCTCCCCGCGAACAGCCCCATCATGGAGAAGCCGAAGGGGCCGTTGTGGTACAGCGGTCCGGCGACGAGCTGCACGTCGCCGTGTGCCATCTGCACGGCGGGCACGTCGGGGTCGAACTCGGCCGGCTGCGTCGCGACGATCAGCTTGGGCCGCCCGGTCGAGCCTCCGGACGCCATCGCCTTGAACGACGGCCCCACCACGGCGGGGACGGGATCGACGGCCCCGCCGGGGTCCGATGCGAGGTCGGCGTCGACCACGAGCGCCGGAGCCGCCAGCGCGATCAACGCGGCCTGCTCGGCCGGGGGCAGTCGGTGGGGGAGCGGCTGGGGGACGGCGCCGAGCTTCCAGACCGCGAAGCAGGCGGCGAAGAACTCCACCGAGTTGGGCAGGGCGACGGTCACCAGGTCGCCGACCCCGACCCCCCGGGCCCGGAAGCGGTGGGCCAGCCGGTCGGCCCGGGCGTCGAGCGCCGCGAAGGTCAGGGTCTCGTCGCCGAACACGACCGCGACCCGGTCCGGGGCGCGGTCGGCCCAGTGGGCCAGGAGGTCACCCATGGGGAGGGTCGCCATGTGCGTAACCTAGGGGCCATGGACCTCCGCGCGCTGCAGATCATCGACGTCGACGCCCACATCACCGAGCCGCTCGACCTCTGGACCCGGAACGCCCCGGCCGCCTACGCGGACCGGGTGCCCCGGGCGGTCGAGGTCAACGGCGCGCTGCAGTGGGTGGTCGACGGTGTCCCCATCGGCCGGGCCATGGGCTCGAGCGTGATCCGGCGCAACGGTGTGAAGGCCCCCGGCTTCGGGTTCATGCAGTGGGCGCCCGACGAGATCGACGAGTCCTCCTACGACATGGAGGCCCGGCTCGCGGTCATGGACGGGCAGGGCATCTACGCCCAGATCCTCTACCCGAACACCGCGGGCTTCGGGGCCCAGAAGTTCGGCGAGATCGAGGACCTCGAGCTCCGCCGCCTCTGCGCCACGCTCTACAACGACGCGATGGTGGAGATCCAGGAGGAGTCCGGTGGCCGCCTGCTGCCGATGGCCCTGATGCCGTGGTGGGACCTCGACGCCTCGATCGCCGAGGTCGGCCGGGCTGCCGCCAACGGCCTGCGCGGGGTGAACATGTGCAGCGACCCGCACCTCCGGGGGATGCCCGACCTCGGTGAGCCCGCGTGGGACCCGTTCTGGGCGGCCTGCGCCGAGCACGACATGCCGGTGAACTTCCACATCGGGGCGAGCGACACCTCGCTGACCTGGTTCGGCACGTCGCCGTGGCCCTCGCACGACGACGAGCGCAAGCTCGCGATCGGCTCGGCGATGATGTACCTGTCGAACGCGCGCATCCTGGCCAACCTCGTCTTCTCCGGGGTGTTCGAGCGCTTCCCGACCGTGCGCTTCGTGTCGGTGGAGAGCGGCGTCGGCTGGATCCCGTTCTTCCTCGAGTCGCTCGACTACCAGCTCTACGAGAGCGCGCCGCAGGCCGTCGACGAGCTGTCGATGCTGCCGTCGCAGTACTTCCGACGCCAGGTGTACGGCTGCTTCTGGTTCGAGAACCGCGGCCTCGGCGCGGTCGTGGAGGCACTCGGGGCCGACCGGCTGTTGTTCGAGACCGACTACCCGCACCCCACCTGCCTGTACCCCGACCCGCTCGAGCGGGCGGGCGAGGCGGTCGCCGGGCTCGACGACGACACCGTGCGACGGATGTTCCAGGACAACGCGGCCGAGCTGTACGGGATCCCGCTGCCGGCCCCGGTCTGAGCGTGGACCGCGAGGTGGCCCGGGCCACGGTGACCCGGTTCTTCACCGCGATGGCGGCCGGCGAGTGGGACGCCATGGCCGAGTGCCTCGCCGTCGACGTGGTGCGGGTCGGCCCGTTCCGCGACGTCGAGGTCGGGCGCGCGGACTACCGCGACTTCCTCGCCACCACCATCGGCGCGCTCGAGGGCTACCGCCTCGACCTCCAGCGGGTCTGGTCCGACGGCGAGCGGGCGGTGGCCCAGCTGTCGGAGACCATGGAGGTCGGCGGACGACCCCGGCGCACCGACGAGGCCATCGTCTGCGACCTCGGGCCCGACGGTCTGATCCGTCGGGTGGAGGTGTACCTCCAGCGGGGCTACTTCACGGCCGACGAGCCCGACATCGACCGCTGACCCCGGTGCGCCGTCCCCCCACCACCGGGCCGATCGTGCTCGGGATGTGCTACCCGCCCGCGTGGTTCGGCGGCCCCGAGGCCAGCGCGCGCGTGGCCGCCGAGGTGGCTGCGCTCGACCCGCGCATCGAGGTCGTGGAGTTCGTCTACGAGGAGGGCCAGCAGCGCCGAACCCGGCGCGGCAGCCCGGCGGGCGCGGCCGCGGCCCGTTCCGATCCGGCGCCCCTGACCGACGAGCAGGCGGCCGGCTTCGCCCGGGTCCACGCCGTGATCGCCATCGACCTGCCCTTCGACGTGGCCACGCTGGCCCCGAACCTGGCCTGGGTCCAGGGCGTGGGGGCCGGGACCGCGCAGCTCGAGTCCGCCGGGCTCGCCGAGGCCGGGATCGTGTGCACCTCGGGCGCGGGGACCAACGCCGTGGGAATCGCCGAGTTCGTGGTCGGCCGCATCCTCGAGGAGCGCAAGGCGTTCGCCGCCCTGCGCGAGAGCCAGCGCCGCCACGCCTGGGAGCCCCGCTTCGGGCCCGAGCTCGAAGGAGCCGCGGTCGGGCTGCTGGGCTACGGCGCGATCAACCAGGCGGTGGCGGCCCGGCTCGCCCCGTTCGGGGTGACGCTGCTGGTGTGCCGCCGCCGGGCGGGCGAGGGTGCGCCGCCGCCCGGCATCGCCGAGTGCGTGCCCCCGGACGGGCTCCACGCGCTCCTCGGGCGCTGCGACACCGTGGTCGCCGCGGTCCCCGAGACGCCCGACACCATCGGGTGGATGGACGCCGCCGCCTTCGCGGCCATGGCCCCGGGATCGTTCTTCGTCAACGTGGGTCGGGGCACGCTGGTCGACGAGGCCGCCCTCGTCGACGCGCTGACCCGGGGCCACCTGCGCGGCGCGGCCATCGACGTCGCGAGCCAGGAGCCGCTCCCGGCCAACCACCCCCTCTGGGACGCGCCGAACCTTTCGATCTCCCCGCACTGCTCCACGCACCCGCCGTCGATGGCGGGCCGCCTCCACCGGCTGTGGGTGGACAACGTGGCCCGCTGGCTGGCCGGTGACGACCTCGTGAACGTGGTGCCCGCACCGACGGGAGGCTGACGCGATGCGGATCGGGATCCACCTGCCCCAGTACGGCTCGGCCCTCGGTGGCGACGCCGTGCACCGCGTCGCGCGCGCCGCCGAGGAGCGGGGCTTCGCCGACGTGTGGGTGAGCGACCACGTGTGCCATCCGGCGGAGCAGACGTACCCCTCGCCGTACCTGCTGGACCCGTTCGTGACCCTCGCCTGGGCCGCGTCGGTCACCACACGGATCGGCCTCGGGACCAGTGTGCTCGTCCTGCCGCTCCACGAGCCGGTCTGGACGGCCAAGGCCCTGGCCAGCCTCGACGTGATGAGCGGGGGGCGCCTCACCGTGGCGGTCGGGGCGGGCTGGTCGGCGGGGGAGTACGAGGCGGTGGGCAGCGACTTCGCCTCCCGGGGCGCCCGGCTCGACGAGGGGATCGACGTGCTGCGCCGGTGCTGGACCGACGACCCGGCGTCGTACGCGGGCGTCCACTACCGGTTCACCGACATCCGGGTCGTGCCCCGGCCCGGCCGGACGATCCCCATCTGGGTGGGCGGCGGCAGCGAGGCGGCGTTCCGGCGGGGCGTCACGCGTGGCGACGGGTTCCACCTCATCGGTCTCACGCCCGAGCAGGCCGCCGGCCACGTGGCGCGCCTGCGACGCGACCGGCCCGGATCCGACTTCGTGCTGTCGCTGCGCACGGGCTGGGACCCCCAGGGCATGGACCCCGACGTGATCCGGCGTGAGCACGACGAGTTCGCCGCCGCCGGGATCCAGCACGTGGTCGCCGCGCCCTGGCGGACCACGGCCGACGACTGGCTGCGCTCGATGGACCTCCTGGCCGGGATCGTCGGACTGCCCTGATGGGCCGGTCCGACCACGTGTCGGCGCCGCCGGGGACCGGGCCGCTGACCGCCCGCCTGGTGGGGCGCCACGCGTGGGCCATGACCCGAGGGCGCCGTGGGCGCATCGCCGCGGCCGCGGCCGCGTTCTTCGTGCCCGCGGCCCTGGTCTGGTTCGCCGCCGAGGAGTTCCGCCCGACCCCCGACGAGGCGTTGCCCGTGCGGGTCGCGCTCGCCGCGCTGGTGGTCGTCGGGGCCAACCTGGCCTGGACCCTCGGGGTGGTGGCCTTCGCGGGCTACCTCGACCTCGCGGTCGGCGACGACTACTTCCGGAGGCGTCCGCACACGCTCGGCACCGTGCTGCGCACCCTGCCCTGGGGGGCGCTGGTGGTCGTCGACGTGCTGCTCGTGCTCGCGCTGGTGGTCGGTCTCGCCGCAGCCGTGGTCCCCGGCATCGTGGTGGGGATCCTGTTCGGGTTGGTGGGTCCGGTCGTGGTGCACGAGCGCCGGCGGCCGCTCGACGCCCTCCGGCGGACGGCCCGGATCTCCCGGCCGCACTGGCCCCTCGTCCTCGGTCTGGTCGTGGTGCCGTGGTGGATCGAGGCGGTGGTGTCGGAGTCGGTGCGTGAGGCGGCGCACGGCGTGGGCCTGCTCCTGCACGCCGCGGTCGAGTGGGTCCTGGCGGGCACGCTGCTCGCCGCGGTGGGGGTGCTCGAGGTCGCCCTGGCCGCGGAGCTGATGGCCCGGACGCCGGACCGGGCCGCCGGGCCCGACCCGGCCGAGGGCTAGCGTTCCGGCGTGGCCGCGGACCCCGATCCCTCCGAGATGACCCGACCCCGGGTCAGCACCCGGGACCCCGCCGAGGTGCGGGCCCGGCTCGAGGCGTGGTTCGTGGCCCGGACCGGCGGCGCCGTCACGGTCGGGGACGTCCACGCCCCCGAGGGCACCGGGATGTCGAGCGACACGGTGCTGTTCACCGTGACCGGGCCCGACGGGGTCGCAGCGCCCCACGTCGCCCGCCTCGCCCCCGACCCCGACGCCATGCCGCTGTTCCCCGACTACGCGCTCGACCACCAGTACCGCACGATGGCCGAGGTCGCAGCCCGGTCACCGGTGCCCGTGCCGCCGCTCGTCGCGCACGAGGCCGACCCGGCGTGGCTCGGGACCGAGTTCCTCGTGATGCGTCGGGTCGACGGCGTGGTTCCCGCCGACATCCCGCCGTACACGTTCGGGACCGGCTGGCTGGCCGAGGCCGCCGCCGCCGACCGGGCCCGGCTCCAGGACCACGTGGTCGGCGTGCTGGCCGGGCTGCACGCCGTCCCCGACGCCCGGGCCGCGTTCCCGTGGCTCGACCCCGGTCGCGACGCGCTGCGGGCCCACGTCGACGGGCAGCGGGCCTTCGCCGACTGGGTGCTCGACGGCCGCACCGGCCGGCTCGTCGAGGCCGGGTTCGCCTGGCTCGAGGCGCACTGGCCGACCGGGCCCTTCGACACGGTCCTGTCCTGGGGCGACGCGCGCATCGGCAACATCCTGTTCGCCGACTTCACGCCGGTGGCGGTGCTCGACTGGGAGATGGCCGCGCTCGGTCCACCCGAGCTCGACGTGAGCTGGACCATCTTCCTGCACCGGTTCTTCGACGACCTCGCCGTGCAGTTCGGTCTGCCGGGCCTGCCCGACTTCCTCCGGCGCCGCGACGTCGTGGGCGCCTACGAGGCCCGGACCGGACGCACCCTGCGCGACCTCGACTGGTTCACGACCTATGCGGCCGTGCGCCACGCCGTGATCATGACCCGGGTGGGCCTGCGGTCCGTGCACTTCGGCGAGGCGACGATGCCCGCGTCCCTCGACGACCTGGTGACCCACCGCCCGGCGCTCGAGGCGATGCTCGCCGGGACCTACTGGGACGGCGTCCCCGCGTGACCGAGTACCGCCGACCGGTCACGCCCACGCGCCTCGCCGCCGCCTCCGAGGCCCGGCGGCTCGGCCACGCGCTCGTCGCCGCCGACGCCGACGACACGACCTTCGCCGCGGTCGCCGAACTGCTGACCCGGGCCAACGCCCTCCTCGCCGAGGTGCCGCACCTGCCGCGGGCCCCGTTCGACCCCGAGCGCCTCGCCCGCTTCCGGCGCGACCGCGAGCGCTCCGGGGTGGAGGTGATGGCCGACCGGGCGGTGGCCGGGCCGGCCAACCCCACGAGCGTCGGCTTCACCAGCCGGATCGTCGACGGGGTCGTCGAGGCCGAGGTGGTGTTCGGTCCGGCGTTCGAGGGGGCCCCGGGCCGGGCCCACGGCGGCATCGTCGCCGCGGTGTTCGACGACCTCCTCGGCACCGCGATGGCGGCGGTCGAGGGGATCGGGTTCACCGGGCGGCTCACCGTGCACTACCGGGCGCCGGTCCCGGTGGGCCCGGAGATCGCGTTCCGCCTGACGACCGGGCCCCAGGAGGGGCGCAAGCTCCAGGTCCAGGGGGAGGCCCGCCTCGGCGAGCGCGTCCTCGCCACCGCCGAGGCCCTGATGATCCTGGTCGACGTCGAACGCTTCAAGGTCCACGCCGCCGAGCTCCTCGGCCCCGACCGGGCGGGCGGCTGACCCGTGGTCCTCCGCCGGATCGTCAGCGTCCCCGCGCTCGCCCTGCTCGCCCTCGCCCTGGTGGTGCTGAGCCCCGTCTGGATCCCGGCCGCCGCGCTCTGGGACTGCCTGCGGGCCCGGTGGCGCTGGGCCCACGTGCGCCTGCTGGCCTTCGCGACCTGGTGGGCGTGGCTGGAGACCATCGGGATGCTGGTCGCCGGGTGGCTGCTCGTGACCGGCCGGGCCCGCGACCTCGGGCCCCACTACCGACTGCAGCGCTGGTGGGCCAACGGGCTGGTCGTGGGACTGCGCCGGACCTGCCGGTTGACCCTGCAGGCGCGGAACCTCGACGTGCTCGTCCCCGGCCCGGTGATCGTGCTGCCCCGTCACGCCAGCCTCGCCGACGCCCTGCTCTCGGCGTGGTTCGTGACCCGGCCCGGGCTCGAGCCGCGCTACGTGCTCAAGCGCGAGCTGCTCCTGGACCCCTGCCTCGACATCGTCGGCAACCGGCTGCGCAACCACTTCCTCGATCGCAGCGCCGCCGACGCAGGTCCCGAGCTCGCCGCGATCGAGGTCCTGGCCCGCGAGGTGCGCGACCCCGACGAGTGCATCGTGATCTTCCCCGAGGGGACCCGGGCCAACCCGACCAAGCAGGCCCGGGCCCTGGCCCGCCTCGCCGAGCGCAGCCCCGAGCGCGCCGCCCGCTTCGCCGGGCTGCGGCACTGCAACCCCCCGCGTCCGGCGGGCACGCTCGCCGTGCTCGCCGGGGCCCCCGAGGCCGACGTGGTCCTCATGGCCCACGCCGGATTCGAGGGCCTCGACTCGTTCCGGGGCATCCTCACCGCGATCCCGGGGACCGCACCGGTCCTGCTCGACTGCGAGCGCATCCCCCGCGCCGAGGTCCCGACCGACCCCACGGACCAGATCGCCTGGCTCGACGCGCAGTGGCTGCGGGTCGACCAGCGCGTCGACGACCTGCTGCGCGAGCGCGACGCCCTCGTCGCCGAGGCCGAACGGAGGCACCGATGAGCCCGACCGCCACCGCCATGCTCGTCGCGGCGGGCACGATCGCCGCGCTGATGGTGCTCACCTGGCTGATCAGCCTGCCCCTGCGCAACGCCTCGATCGTCGACCTGATCTGGGGTCTCGGCTTCGTGCTGGTGGCCTGGGCGGTCCGCCTGACCGTCGAGGGCAACGGCGCGCGGCAGTGGCTCCTCGTCGGCATGGTCACGGTCTGGGGCCTGCGCCTCTCGGGCTACCTCACCTGGCGCAACCACGGTCAGGGCGAGGACTTCCGGTACCAGGCCATGCGGCGACACTGGGGCCCCCGGTTCTGGTGGGTCAGCCTGGGCACGGTGTTCCTGCTCCAGGGCGTCCTGATGTGGTCGGTCTCCATCGGCGTGCAGCTCGGGCAGGTCCCCGCGACCCCGGGCCTCGGCGTGCTCGCCGCTCTCGGGGTGGTCGTGTGGGCGGTGGGCCTCACGTTCGAGGCGGTCGGTGACGCGCAGCTGGCCCGCTTCAAGGCCGACCCCGGGAACCGGGGCCGGGTGATGGACCGCGGGTTGTGGCGCTACACGCGCCACCCCAACTACTTCGGTGATGCCTGCGTGTGGTGGGGGATCGCGCTCGTCGCGGCCGAGAGCGGCCTGGGGGCCGTCGGCATCGCCGGCGCCGTGGTGATGACCGTGCTGCTGCGGCGGGTGTCGGGCGTGACCCTGCTCGAGAAGTCCTTGCGGAAGCGGCGCGAGGGGTACGAGGAGTACGTCGCGCGCACGAGCCCCTTCGTACCCCGACCGCCCCGGCGCGGCTGAGCGGCCGCCCGGCGATCGTCCCGGCGTGCGATCATGCGGTGTGGCCGGCGCCCCGTCACCCACCACCACGCCTCTGCACCCGTTCGGGGTCGAGGTCCACGGGTTCGGCGCGGCGTCGGGCGCCGACCCGGCGGCGTGGGGCGCAGCCCTCGCCCCGCTCCTCGCCCGCCACCATCTGCTCGTCCTCCGGGTCCCCGGCCTGTCGGCCGAGGCCCAGCTCGCGCTGCTCGGCGCGTTCGGTCCGATCGTCGACGAGAGCCGGGACGGGTCGGGCTGGACGCTGGTGTCGAACGTCGAGCCCGGCGGCGTCCTCGGCGAGGGGGAGTTCCTGTTCCACTCGGACCTCGAGTTCACCGACGCGCCCCTCCGGGTCCTGAGCCTGTACGCGCTCGAGCTGCCCGCGGCCCCGACCGCCACCCGCTTCGCGAGCACCGCCCGGGCCGCGGCCCACCTCGACGCCGACCTGCGGGACCGGCTCGCCGGGCGCCGCGCGCTCCATGTGTTCCCCCTCCTCGAGGCCCGGGGTGACCGCCGCTACCGCCTGGCCGAGGTCGACCCGGGCGCCGCGCGTGCCGAGCACCCCGTCCTGCTCGAGCACCCGGTGACCGGCGCGCCGCTGCTCTACACGAGCGCCATGCAGACCGACTCGGTCGTGGGCCTGCCCGAGGCCGAGAGCGAGGCGCTGCTCGCCCGCTGCTGGGCGGCGCTCTACGCCCCCGGCAACGTCTACGAGCACGTATGGTCAGGAGGCGATCTCGTGATCTGGGACAACCTGGCCCTGCACCACGCCCGCAGCGCGGTGACCGGGCGCCGGACCCTGCGCCGGGTGCCCGTGGGCACCCGCCTGGCCCGGCTCCGGACCCCCACCTGACCGAACCCCACCGCACGCCAGACTCCGCACCCCAGACTCCGCACCCCAGACTCCGCACCCCACCGAGGAGGCCCCCGTTGCACGATCTCGTCATCCGGGCCGGCACCGTCGTCGACGGCACCGGCGCCCCGGCCGTCACCGCCGACGTGGCGATCGACGGCGGCATCGTGACCGAGATGGGCCGGGTCGGACGCGGCCGGCGCGAGATCGACGCCGACGGCGCACTCGTCACCCCCGGGTTCGTCGACATGCACACCCACTTCGACGGCCAGGCCACCTGGGACCCGTACCTGACCCCGTCGTGCTGGCACGGGGTGACCACCGCCGTGCTCGGCAACTGCGGGGTGGGCTTCGCCCCCGCCGACCCGACGCGCCACGAGTGGCTGATCGGACTCATGGAGGGGGTCGAGGACATCCCCGGGACCGCGCTCCACGAGGGCATGTCGTTCGACTGGGAGCACTTCCCCGAGTACCTCGACGCGCTCGACCGGATGCCCCGGGCGATCTCGCTCGGGGCCCAGGTCCCCCACGGTGCGGTACGCGCCTACGTGATGGGGGAGCGCGGGGCCCGCAACGAGGCGAGCACCGCCGAGGACATCGAGGCGATGGCGGCGATCGTGACCGACGCCCTGCGGGCCGGGGCCCTCGGCTTCTCGACCAGCCGCACCCTCGGCCACCGGGCGATCGACGGCGAGCCCGTCCCCGGGACCTTCGCCGCCGAGGACGAGCTCTTCGCCATCGGCCAGGCCATCGCCGCGGCGGGCCACGGGGTGTTCGAGCTCGCCCCGGCGGGCACCGGCGGTGAGGCGGCGGGCGATCCCGCCGATGCGCACGAGACCGAGATCGACTGGATGGTGCGCCTCGCCGAGGCCACCGGGGTCCCGGTGACCTTCCTCGTCATGCAGTCGCACGTGGCACCCGACCGGTGGCGCGTCCAGATCGAGGCCGCCCGCCGGGCCCGCGCCGCGGGCACGCCGGTCTACCCCCAGGTGGCGTCCCGGTGCTTCGGGATGCTCGTCGGGCACCAGTCCCGGGCCAACCCGTTCCGGAACCGGCCCTCGTACCAGGCGCTCATGGGCCTGTCGTTCACGGACCGCGTCGCCCGGCTGCGCGACCCCGAGGTCCGGGCCCGGATCCTGGCCGAGGCCCCGCCCCCGCCCACGCCGGGGACGATGTCCGCCCAGATGCAGTCGTCGATGTTCGCCGCGCTGTACCCGCTCGGCGATCCGCTCGACTACGAGCCCGCCGCCGACGCCGGGCTGCGGGCGATCGCCGAACGTGAGGGAAGGTCGATCGAGGAGGTCGCCTACGACCTCATGCTCGCCGACGACGGCCGGGCCCTCCTGCTGTACCCGTTGCTCAACTACGGGGGTGGGAGCTACGACGCGCTCCACGAGATGATCACCGATCCGGTCACCGTGCAGGGGCTCGGCGACGGCGGCGCCCACTGCGGGATCGTGTGCGACGCGAGCATGACCACGTACCTGCTCTCGCACTGGGTGCGCGACCGCTCGCGGGGTCCGCGCATCGACCTCGAGCTCGCGGTGCGGCGGCTCACGGCCGATCCCGCCCGCCTCTACGGTCTCCACGACCGGGGCGTGCTCGCCCCCGGCCACGCCGCCGACGTCAACGTGATCGACTTCGACCGGCTCGGGCTCGTGGCCCCGGAGATGGTGTTCGACCTCCCGGCCGACGCCGGCCGCATGATCCAGCGCTCGACCGGGTACGTGGCCACGCTGGTGGGCGGCGAGACCGTGGTGGAGGCGGGGGAGACCACGGGCGCGCTGCCGGGTCGGCTCCTGCGGGGCCCGCAGGCGGTGCCGGGGGCCTGATCGGCTCCTGGGGCCCGGACGGGTCCCGGGGGCCGGACCCGTCCGTCGTCGGAGACGGTCAGACGCCGGCCGGCGCGGGCTGGGGTCCGCGGACCAGCCGGCCGGGACGGGCGCCGGTGTCCTCGCCGTCGCGGTGCACGACCGTGCCCGCCACGATCGTCGCCCGGTAGCCGGCGGCCTCCTGCACGAGCCGGCGGCCACCGGCGGGCAGGTCGGCCACCAGGTGGGGGCGGTCGAGCGCGAGGGCGTCGAGGTCGACCAGGTTGACGTCGGCCCGGGCTCCGGGGACCAGCCGCCCCCGGTCGTGGAGCCCCACCAGGTCCGCGGTGTCGGCCGTCTGGCGCTTGACCGCGACCTCGACCGGGAGCCGCATCTCGGGGGCGGCGTCGCGCGCCCAGTACGACAGCATGAAGGTCGGCATCGACGCGTCGCAGATCAGCGAGCAGTGCGCACCGGCGTCGCCGAGGCCCGGGACGCAGTTGGGGTCGGTGAGCATCTCGCGGGTGACCGCCATCGTGCCGTCGACGTAGTTCATCACCGGGAGGTACAGCTGCCCGCCCGGGGCCCGCAGCACGTCGAGGGCGACCGCGAACACCGACCGGCCCGACCGCGCCGCCTCGGCCTGGATCGACTCGTGGGGGGCGGGGTCGTAGCGGGGCGGGTCGGCGAGCGGGAAGGCGGCACCGAAGTGGGTGAGCGGGCTGTGGGCGGCGTGGGCCTCGGCCTCGGCGACGATCCGGTCCCGCAGGGCCGGGTCCTCGAGGCGGGCGGTGCGCTCGGGTGCCGGGAGCCCGGCGAGCGACCGGCAGGTCGGCGACGCCACGAACGGGTGCACGCGGCCGTCGAGGCTCATGATCAGCCCGACCGGCCGGGTGGGCACCTGGCCCCGGAGCGGGACGCCGTCGGCGACCGCGGCGGCGATCCGGTCGAGCAGGGCCCGGTACTCGGTGGGCCGCACCGGCTTCTGCAGCACCGTGAGCGAGGTCGGGCGGCCGCTGACCTCGGCGAGGGTGCGGATCAGCGCGAACTCGGCGTCGAGGTCGTCGAGGTCGGCGACCACCTCCAGGACGCCCCGCCCGGTCGCGCCCAGGGCCCGGGCGATGCCGAGCAGCTCGGGCGCACCGGCGGTGAGCGACGGGGTGTAGGCGCCGCCGGCCGACTTGTGGTTGACGGTGCGCGAAGTGGAGAAGCCGAGCGCCCCGGCCTGCACCGCCTCGGCGACGAGCGCGCCCATGCGGGCGATCTCCTCGGCCGTCGGGACCTCGGCGTGGTCGCCGCCCCGGTCGCCCATCACGTAGCCCCGGAGCGCGCCGTGGGGGATCTGCGTGCCCACGTCGCAGGCGTACCGGCGACGGTCGAGCGCGTCGAGGTACTCCGGGAAGGTCTCCCACTCCCAGGTGATGCCCTCGTGCAGGGCCGTGCCGGGGATGTCCTCGACCCCTTCCATCAGCTCGATCAGCCACGCGTGGCGGTCGGGCCGCACCGGGGCGAAGCCCACGCCGCAGTTGCCGGTCACCACCGTCGTGACGCCGAGCCGCGAGGACGGGGCGACCAGGGTGTCCCAGGTGACCTGCCCGTCGTAGTGCGTGTGGACGTCGACCCAGCCGGGGGTGCAGAGCAGGCCCCGGGCGTCGAGCTCCTCGCGGCCCCGGCCGGGCACGGACCCGACCGCGGTGATGCACCCGGCGTCGACGGCGACGTCGGCGTCCCGGAGGGGGGCGCCCGTGCCGTCGGCGACGGTGGCGCCCCGGACGACGAGGTCGTGGTTCGGAGCCATTGCGACAGTCTCGCGCACCGGCGCCCGGTCGGGGCTCAGTCGACCGCGAGGTCCGCCCGGGGGTCGGCGCGGGGGTCGGGGCGGTCCTCGAGGAAGGCGAGGTAGGGCAGGGTGAACTCGGCCCGGTGGATCCGCGCGGAGAACGGGAACGGCGGTCGGTAGTCGTCGCCCACCGGGAAGCCCCGGTCCTCGCCGACGTAGAGGCGCGACCCGCCGATCTGCCAGCGGAACGGCAGGTCGTGGGGGATGCGGCCCGACCCGATGGTCGCGCCGTCGGCGGTGAGCACCACGGTGCCGCCCGCGGGCCCCTCGCGCGTGTAGGTCACCCCCACGGCGGTCGTGCCGGCCGGGATCGCGTCGGCCTCGAGTCGGAACGGCGTGTCGAAGCGCGCGACGAGGAACACGGGTCGCCCGGCGCGCGTGATCAGCGCCCACCCGCCGTTCCAGTCGCCCTGGGCGACGAGGACGCCGGACGCGTCGGCGGGCAGCGGATCGGTGGTGAGCGTCAACGCGAACCCCCCGGCGAGCGGCGGGGTGCCCTCCTCGACCGTGGGCGCCCCGGGGCGGAAGGTCCACCGGTAGCGGGGCGGATGCGGAGAGGGCTCCATCGCCACGACCCGACCGGTGAGCGAGTCGTCGAGCGGCAGGACGTCGTAGCGACCCGCCTCGGTCCACCAGAGCTCTTCGAGGCGGCGCACCACCTCGGGGTGGTCGGCCGATACGTCGCGGGCCTCGGAGAAGTCGGCGTCGAGGTCGAACAGCGCCCAGTGGTCGGTCGCGAAGTCCCGGCTCCCGGGCAGGGCCGCCTCGTCGGGCACCCCCTGGGAGAGGTGATCGGTGGTCGCCTTCCAGCGGCCGTCGACGATCGAGCGCGACCCGAGCATCTCGAAGTACTGGGTCTCCCGGGCGGGGGCGTCGGGATCGGTGAACGACGGGAGCAGGCTCGTGCCGTGCATGGGCATCTGGTCGACGCCGCGGACGACGGCGGGTGCCGGGACGCCGGCGGCGTCGAGCACGGTCGGGGCGAGGTCGATCGCGTGGCAGAACTGCCCGCGGACCTGGCCCCGGGCCTCCGGGGCGATGCCCCCGGGCCAGTGCACGACGAGCGGGGTGCGCACCCCGCCCAGCCACGCGTAGCGCTTCCACATGCGGAACGGCGTGTTGCCCACCCAGGCCCAGCCCCACGAGTAGTGGCCGTAGGCCCGGTGCCCCCCGAGCTCGTCGATGCGGGCCAACGACACCGCGAGGTCGTCGGACTGACCCATCGCCCACGTGTGCTCGTTGAACGACCCGTGGGCGCCGCCTTCGGCGCTCGCACCGTTGTCGGCGCACACCATGACGATCGTGTCGTCGAGCACGCCCTGCTCCTCGAGCGCGTCGACCACCCGGCCGAGGTGGTGGTCGGTGTGGGCCAGGAACCCGGCGAACACCTCCATCTGGCGCGCGTACAGCCGCTGCTCCTCGGGCGGGAGGTCGGCCCAGGCGGCCATGCCCGGCGGCCGCGGCGTGTCCTCGGTGCCGGGCGGCACGATCCCGGCCGCGACCTGGCGCGCGAAGACCCGCGCGCGCGCGGCGTCCCAGCCGTCGTCGAAGCGGCCGCGGTAGCGCTCGATGAACTCGGCCGGTGCGTGGTGCGGCGCGTGCATGGCCCCGGGTGCGTAGTACATGAAGAACGGTCGGTGGGGGGTGGTCTGGCGGTGCTCGGTGATCATGCGGATCGCCTCGTCGGCGAGGTCCTCGTTGAGGTGGTACCCCTCCTCGGGCGTCCGGGGCGGCTCCACGTAGGTGTTGTCGCGGATGAGGTTGGGCGCCCACTGGTTGGTGTCGCCGGCGGGGAAGCCGTAGTACCGGTCGAAGCCGAGGCCGAGGGGCCACCGATCGAACGGGCCCGACTGCTGCTGGTCCCAGCGCGGGGCGATGTGCCACTTGCCGATGGCCATCGTGTGGTAGCCGGCGTCGCCCAGGATGCGGGGCAGCGTGGCCGCCGACTCGGGGATGCGGCCGCAGTAGCCGGGGAACCCGGTGGGCACGTCGGTGAGGAAGCCCATGCCCACCGCGTGGTGGTTGCGTCCGGTGAGCAGGGCGGCCCGGGTGGGGGAGCACAGCGCGGTGACGTGGAAGCGGTGGTAGCGCAGGCCCCCGGTCGCGAGGCGGTCGATGGTGGGGGTCTCGACGTCACCGCCGAAGCAGCCGAACTGGGCGAAGCCGGTGTCGTCGAGCAGGACCACCAGCACGTTGGGTGCCCGGTCGGGCGGCCGGCGCACCGGGGCGAAGACCGGGGTGGACTCGGCGATGGACCGGCGGATCCGGGGACGGGTCATGCCGAGAACCTAGAGCATGGGTCCCGGCCGGCCCGGGTCTCAGGCCAGGCGCTTCGAGACGTCCTCGCCGCGCACGATCTTGTCGCGGTAGTCGTCGAGCCAGCGGCTGAACTTGCCCGTGGCGTCGTCGGCGGCGGACTGGCGCGGGTAGGCGGGGATGACGTAGTCCGGGTCGAGTGGCGGGTGGTCGGAGGCCGGCTTGCGGGCCATCACCGCGTCGACGACCGGCGCCATGCGGACCTCCTTCTCGGCGCGCAGGCGCTCGTCGCGCTCGATGAACTCCGGCATGACCTCCTTGGCCACCAGCTCGAAGCTCTCCATGATGTCCTCGTGGCGGTTGCGCCCGGCGGCCGACGAGAGGATGAGCAGGTCGACCCCGCACTCCTCGTAGCGCCGGAAGTACTCGCGCACCTGGTCGGGGCTTCCAATCGCGCCCCGCAGCCCGCTCGTGCCGGACGCGACGACCTTGGCGCCGAGGCGGTCCTCGTTGCGGGCCGCGAGCGCGACCGCCTCGGGGTCGTACCCGGCCTCCCGGCGCCGCTGCTGGTACTCGGACCACAGGTCGGTGTGGCCGGGCCGGTGGTGCCCGAACACGTAGTAGTGCCCGAGGGAGTACCCCATGAAGTTGGAGCCCTCGGCGCCGCGCCGGACCGCCTCCTCGGGGTCGGGGTGGCACATGAAGCCGGTGACGCAGGCGAGGTTGGCGTTGACCGCGTCGCCGATGGGCACGCCCTCGGTGGCGAGGGTCGTGTAGTAGTCCTCCACCCAGGCCCGCGCCTCCTCGGGGTCGAAGAAGGCGAAGCTCAGGGCTCCGATGCCCCGTTGCGCGGCCATGTGGATCGTGTCGCGCCGGGTGCAGGCGACCCAGACCGGCGGGTGCGGGCGCTGGAGCGGCTTGGGCACCACGTTGCGGGGCGGCATCGAGACGTGCTCGCCCGCGAACCCGGTGAACGGGGTCTCGGTCAGGCAGCGAAGCGTGACCCGGAGGCTCTCGTCCCACAGCTCGCGCTTGGCCGCGGGGTCGATGCCGAACGCGTCGAGCTCGGTGGCCGACGACCCCTCGCCGGTGCCGAACTCGACCCGGCCCCCCGACACGATGTCGAGGGTCGCGATGCGCTCGGCCTGGCGGGCGGGGTGGTTGATGGCGGCCGGGGAGTGCATGATCCCGTGCCCGAGCCGAAGGCGCTCGGTGCGCTGCGACACGGCGGCGAGGAACACCTCCGGGGCCGAGGAGTGGCTGTACTCCTCGAGGAAGTGGTGCTCGACCAGCCAGAACGAGTCGAAGCCGTGGCGGTCACAGAACTCGGCCTGCTCCATCGCCTCGGCGAACACCCGGGCCTCGTCGCGACCGTCGTCACCCCAGGGCCGGGGGACCTGATGCTCGTAGAAGACGCCGAACCGCATGGCCGCAGGCTACGCCACCGCAGGGGGCTCCGGGTGCCCCCGGGCCCGGGCTGTGCCACCATGCCCGGATGACCGATCTGCCCCGGATCATCTCGGTCGACGACCACGTGGTGGAGCCTCCCGACCTCTGGACCAGCCGCCTGCCGGCCCGGGACCGGGACCGCGGGCCCCGGGTGGTGCGCGAGAAGGCGACCTTCGGGTTCGTGGGCGGGGTCTTCTCGTTCGAGCGTGACGCTCCCGACGGCGACTGGTGCGACATCTGGGTGTACGACGACCTCGTCTACCCGTTCCCGAAGCTCTCGGCGGCGGTGGGCTTCGCCGACCTCGACAACACCCCGGTGACGTTCGACGAGATCCGGCCCGGCTGCTGGCAGCAGGAGGCCCGACTGGCCGACATGGACGCCAACTGGACCGATGCGTCGCTGTGCTTTCCCAACGTGCTGCCCCGGTTCGCCGGACAGGCGTTCCTCGAGCGACCCGACCGGGACCTCGCGCTGGCCTGCGTGCGGGCCTACAACGACTGGATGATCGAGGAGTGGTGCGCGGGCGCCGGGGCCGGGCGCCTGATCCCGCTCACCATCGTCCCGCTGTGGGACGCGCACCTGGCCGCCGCCGAGGTGCGCCGGTGCGCGGCGCGGGGGAGCCACGCGGTCGCGTTCACCGAGAACCCCCAGCCGCTCGGGCTGCCCTCGATCCACGACCGCGACCGGTTCTGGGACCCGTTCTTCGCCGCCTGTGCGGAGACCGACACCGTGGTCAACATGCACATCGGGTCGTCGTCGAAGATGCCGGCCACCTCTCCGGACGCGCCGTTCATCGTGTCCTCGACGCTCACGTTCTCGAACGCGATGGGCTCGTTCTGCGACTACATCTTCTCGGGCACGCTCCAGCGCTTCCCCGACCTGCGCATCGCCTACTCCGAGGGCCAGGTCGGCTGGGCGCCGTACGTGATCGAGCGGGCGGACAAGCTCTGGGCCGAGCGCGGCGCGACCGGGTTCGGGTCACCGCTGCCGGACCCACCGAGCAGCTACGTGGCCGACCGGATCTTCTTCTGCCTCTTCGACGACGAGGTCGGCCTCGCCAACCGTGACCGGGTCGGCATGCGGCAGCTCACGTTCGAGGTCGACTACCCCCACGCCGACAGCACCTTCCCCCACAGCCGGGAGACCGCGCTGCGGATCTGCGACGCCGCCGGGCTCGACGACGAGGAGCGGTACCTCCTGCTCCGCGGGAACGCGATCCGGGCCTACCGCCTCGACCGCTACGGCATCACCCGCTGACCGCCGTCCCGGGGGCCCGGCCGAGCAGGTGGTCGCGCACGAGCGGGGCCAGGGTCGCGGCCAGCGTGGCGATCTCGGCGTCGGACCAGGTCGCGGTGGGGATCCAGGGGTAGTCCACGGTGATCACGGGGTAGTCGGGATGCCCGCTGATCCGGGCGATCGCCCCGGCGGAGTCCCGCAGTTCCCGGTGCACGATGCACACGGTCGGGATCCCGGCCCACTCGAGTTCCACGGCGTCCCGCAAACTGCGGGCACTGCAGCTCCCTCAGCCGCCGAAGCCCGTGATGGCGACGGTGGCCCCCTCGGTGAGCCGGGACCAGTCCCCGGGGTCCGGGGGGACCGAGACCCCGGCCTTCACCACCTTGACGACCCCGTCGAGGGCCGCGAGGTCGCCGAGCTCGGCGGCGAGGGCGTCGAGGAACCGCTCGCTGTGGCCGAGACCGTTGACCACGAGCCCGAGCCGGGCGCCGGCGAGCGAGTCGGGGCGGGGCGCCAGGGTCCGCGGGGCCGGGTCCGACGCGCCCGGACCACCGGATCCGCCCGCGGCCCCCGACCGGCCGGTCGGGTCCAACGCGACGATGCTCATGGAGCGACCGTACCCCACTCGACCGGGCGGGTCACGGCCCGCGCGAGATGGGGGAAGAGGATCCAGGTCTCGGCCATCCCCGCCCCGCCGGCGGCCACGACGAGGATGTTGGCGGGGGCGCCGAGGTTGGTCCAGCGGTCCCGAGGCCCGGCCGTCGGTGCGGTGAGCCGCGGCCACAGGTACTCCTGCATCCGCTCCTTCGTCCAGCCCGCCTCCACGAAGAAGCGCTGGTGCTCCTTGCCCATGACGTAGACGACGTTGATGCCGTCGCCGAGGAACGCGTCACCCGACATGCCGTGGACGCGGGTCTCGGCCACCAGCGTGTCGAGCACGCCCTCGGGCGTGCGACTGCTCGAGTCCCAGGCCGAGATCATCCGCATGACCGAGTGCACCGTGACCGCGCTCTGGCCGGGGGAGAAGCCGCGCTGCACGTGCAGCGGGCGCCATCCGGGCACCGTCTCGTCCTCGGCGAAGCAGAACGAGTAGCGCAGCGGCCACGAGAACGTCGCCCGGTCGAGCTCGCCCGGCACGGCCCGGCAGGCGTTGCGGATCACGAGGCGCAGCGCGCGCCCGATCGAGGCGTTGGCCCGGAAGCCCGGGCCGAGGCACCCGGCCCCGGAGGCGACACCGATCTCGGTCGCGACGGGGCCGTTGACGATGACCGCGTGGGCCGCACCCGAGAGCGTGCCCGTGGTCGAGTGGCAGTTGCCGTACTCGTCGAGGTGGGCCCGCACGGCGGCCGCGACCACGGGGAAGTGCTCGGGCCGGCATCCCGCCATCACGGCGTTGGCGGCGGCGACCTCGGCGGTCACGGTCACCTCGCGCGTCGGGACCGTGCCCAGCACGACCCCCGGGGCGAGTCCGGCGGCCGCGAGGCACGCCGCGACCCGGTCGGGGGTCGCGGGCACGACCGGGAGGCCGTCGGTCCAGCCCCGGGCGTGGGCGTCCTCGCGGAACGCCTCCTCGTCGGGCCACTCCACCCGGGCGGTGGGGGGTACGGCGGGACCGGGCTCGGACGGGGCCATCCCCGGACGCTATCCCGGCCCCGGGCCCCATGACACCGGATCGGGGCCCTCGCCTGGCAACCTGGGAGCCGCGAGCGGGGCCCGGGCGGGCCCCGGGTGGACGCGACGACCGAGCGTGAGGACGGCGAGATCCGGTGACGAACCTACGAGTGTTCCGGCTGGCGGTGGTGGCCCTGATCGTCTTCGGGGTGGTCGCGGTGGCCTGCGGCAGCGGCGGTGGCGAACCGACCGCCCGCTCGGTGTCGAACCCGCTGGTGGGCGGGGGCCCGACCCCCACCACCGCGCCCCGGCTCGTGATCAAGACGGTGCCGGGCATGCCTCCGGTCGTCGATCCCACGAACCTCTACAGCGAGACCACCTCCGCCAAGATGCTCGACGCGGTCAAGGAGGACCTGCCCCGGGTGTACGTCCCGAACCGGGCCGAGAACACGGTCTCGGTGATCGACCCCAACACCATGCAGGTCATCGAGAAGTTCCCGGTCGGCATCAACCCGCAGCACATCGTGCCGTCATGGGACCTGCGGACCCTGTGGGTGACCAACACCGCCGAGGGGCGGACCGACGGCAGCCTCACCCCGATCGACCCCCGCACCGGCAAGCGCTCGGGCCCCGACGTCCCGGTCGACGACCCCTACAACATGTACTACTCGCCCGACGGCCGGTCGGCCATCGTGGTGGCCGAGGCGTACAAGCGGCTCGACTTCCGCGACCCGAAGACGAAGGCGCTGCAGAAGTCGATCGAGACGCCGAGCTGCAACGGCGTGAACCACGGCGAGTTCGCGATCGACGGTACGTGGGCGGTGTTCACCTGCGAGTTCGCCGGCGCGCTCATCAAGATCGACATGGCGAGCGGGCAGGTCGTGTCGTTCCTCCAGCTCTCGGGCGGCGGCATGCCCCAGGACATCCGGCTCTCGCCCGACGGGTCCATGCTCTACGTCGCCGAGATGGTGCGCAGCGGCGTCTACCTCGTCGACCCCGTCACCTTCACCGAGGTCGGCTTCATCCCGACCGGGACCGGCGCCCACGGCCTCTACCCGAGTCGCGACGCGTCGGTCCTCTACGTCGCCAACCGGGGCTCCACCCGCATCGGCGGTCCTCCCAACGGGCAGGGCAGCGTGTCGGTCCTCGACTGGCGCAACGGCAATCGGGTGGTCGCCACCTGGCCGGTGCCCGGCGGCGGGAGCCCCGACATGGGCGGCGTGAGCGCCGACGGGTCGAAGCTCTGGCTGGCGGGCCGGTACGACAACGAGGTCTACGCCATCGACACCCGGACGGGGGAGTACACCGTGATCCCGGTCGGCCGGGAGCCCCACGGCCTGGCCATCTGGCCCCAGCCCGGGCGGTACTCGCTCGGCCACACCTCGAACCTGCGCTGACGCCGTGATCGACGCCGACGACCTCGCCCCGCGCGACTGGGACTGCCTGCGCTGCGGACGCACGGCGTCCATGCGCTTCCGGGGTCTGTGCCCCGGGTGTCGCGACGCGGTGCGAGCCGGGGCCCGCCGCGAGTCCCGGGAGGTCGCGGTCGCCGAGTACGAGCCCAAGATGAACGTCACCCCCAACGCGGTCGCCCTCAAGGACGACTGACCCGGTCGACCGGTCGGGTCGACCCGTCGGGTCCTCCGGTCCGGGGCCTCCGGGCCGCCCGGGCCGGGGCGACGGACCTCCGGCCCCTGTCGCCGCGACCCGCCGCTGTCGTAGCATCCGGCGGTGGTCGAGGCGTCCGAACCGCCCGCCGGGGACCTCCGGCCGGTCGTCGGGCTCGACGCGGCCTTCCTCCGGACCGAGACCGCGAGCACACTCTGGCACGTGGTCGGGGTCATCGTGCTCGACGACCGGGACGCGGCGGCCCCGTTCGACGCCGAGATGCTGCGGCGAGTGCTCGCGCCCCGCCTCGACGCAGTGGAGGTCCTGCGGCGCCGCGTGGTCGACGGACCCGTCGGCGTGCCGGCGGCCCGGTGGCTGACCGCGCCGGTCGACCTCGACCTCCACGTCCAGGGGGTCCGCCTGCCCGAGGGTGCCGGCCTCGCCGAGGTCGCCGCCCTCGCCGGGGAGATCGCCGGGCGACCGCTGCCCCGCGACCGGCCCCTGTGGGAGTTCACGGTGGTCGACGGTCTGGCCGACGGTCGCAAGGCGCTGATCGCCAAGGTCCACCACTCGCTGGTCGACGGGGTGGCGGCGGTCGGGGTGCTCGGGGCGGTCTTCACCGCCGCCCCCGAGGTGCCGCCCGTCCGCGACGCCCGGGCGTTCGTCCCGCCGCCGCCCGTGGACTCCCGCAGCCACCTGCGGGCGGCGGCCCAGGTGGCGATCGACCAGCCCGCCGTCCTCGCCCGGGTGCTGACCCGTCTGGTGCGGTCGGGGTGGGACCTCGTGCGGGCGGTCCCGGGCCGGTCCGGCACGCCGGCGCTCCCGTTCACCGCGCCCCGGGTCTGCCTGTCGCGCTCGATCACACCGGCGCGCGCCGCCGCCTTCGCCGACTTCGACCTGGCCGCCCTCGACGAGATCCGGCGCGCCTTCGCGGTCACCTTCAACGACGTGGCCGTTGCGGTGACGGCCGGCGTGCTGCGGACCTGGTTGGCCGAGGCCGGCGACCGCCCCGACCGTCCGCTGGTCGCCGCGGTACCCACCTCGGTGCGGCGCAGCGGCGACGCCCGGAGCGGCAACGAGGTGTCCGTGCTGTTCGGGGCCCTCCCGGTCCACCTCGACGATCCGGTCGCGCGCCTCGCCTTCGTGGCCGACCAGATGCCCCGCGACAAGGCCCTCTACGAGCAGGTCGGGCCCCGTACCCTCCCGGCCCTGGCCCTGGTCGCCCCGTGGAACCTCGCGGCCGCCGCCTTCCGGGCCTACTCGGACCTCGGTCTGGCCGACCGCCTGCCGCCGGCGGTGAACCTGGTCTGCACCAGCGTCCCCGGACCGGCGGTCCCGCTCTACTGCGGCGACGCCCGCATGGACGTCATGTTCCCGCTCGGTCCCATCTTCGACGGGGCGGCCCTGAACGTGACCGTCATCAGCTACACCGACCGGGTCTGCGCGGGCTTCCTCACCTGCCCCGAGGTCGCCCCCCCGGTCCAGCACCTCGCCGACGCGGTGGCCGACGAGGTCGCGGCGCTCCTCGCCGCGGCCCGGGACCAGGAATGACGGAGGTGGCCATGACCGAACCCCGCGAACCGAGCGACGCCCGCCACGCCGCGGCCCGAGCGGCCCTGGACGCCGTGGTGATCCGGCGCGACGCGCTGTACACCGCCATCCTCGGGCTCGAGCGGGCCATGGCTGCGGCCAGCGGCGACGACCCGGCGGGCTGGGCGGCCCGGGCCGAGACCGCGGCGCTCGCGCTGCGGGCCACCTGGCGGCGCCACGTCGCCGACACCGAGGCGCCCGACGGGATCTTCGTGTCCGTCGCCGCCGACTCGCCCCGGTCCATCCCGGCGGCCGGGCGATTGCGGGCCGAGCACGCGCCGCTCGGCGCCGCCGTCGACGCGCTGGTCGCGTCGCTGGCGACCACCCGCGACCCCGCCGGGGTCGAGCGGGTCCGGGCCGACGCGCTCGACCTGCTGCGGGGCCTGCTGGCCCACCGGCACCGCGGGGCCGAGCTGGTCCACGACGCCTACCAGGTGGACCTCGCCGCCGGTGACTGAGACGGTCCGGCCGGGCGGGGTGGCACCGGGCTGGCGGGCGGCGGTGGTCGACGCCGCCAACCGGCTGGGGGAGCGGGGCCTGCGCCGGCTCGACGGGTACTTCGCCCGCCGGTCGCTCGTTGGTGATGCCGCCTTCTTCGACCCCGAGCGCTTCCCGTGGGTCGCCGCGGTGGAGGCCCGGGCCCCGCTCCTGCGTCGGGAGGCCGACGCGGTGCTGGCCGAGGTGGACGGTCTCCCGAACTTCCAGGACGTGTCGACCGACCAGTACCGGCTCACCCGGGACGACCGCTGGAAGACCTACTTCCTCCTCGGGTTCGGGTTCCGGGTCGACGCGCACCTCGCCGCCTGCCCCGAGACGGCCCGGGCCCTCGCCGAGATCCCGGGCGTCACGACCGCGATGTTCTCGATCCTCGCCCCGGGCAAGCACGTGCCGCCCCACGGCGGGCCCTACAAGGGCGTCCTGCGGTACCACCTGGCCCTGCGGGTCCCGGAGCCGGCCGCGGCGTGCGGGATCCGGGTCCGGGGCGAGACCCGCCACTGGGTCGAGGGGGAGAGCCTGATCTTCGACGACGTGTGGGAGCACGCAGCCTGGAACGACACCGACGATTGGCGGGTCGTGCTGTTCGTGGACTTCCTCCGGCCGCTGCCCGCCCCCGCCCGGTGGCTGAACGCCCTCGTCCTGCGCATCATCGCCTGGTCGCCGTTCGTCCAGGACGGCAAGGCCCGGCACCGGGACTGGGAGGCGCGGGCCGCCGCCCTGCGCCGGGCCCGGCCACAGACCTGAGCCCCGGCGTCCTGAGCCTGGCGCCTACTCGGCGTCGATCAGCTGGTCGCCGTCGGTGAGGACCTTGCGGATGATGTCGGCGGCGTCGTCGAGCAGGTCCTCGTCGTGGTCGGCCATCACGCTGAGCCGCAGGAGCCCGGCGTTGCCCGCGCTGGCGGGCGGGATGACCGGGTTGCAGAACACCCCGAGCTCGAACAGGTCGCGGAACGTGAAGACGGTCGACAGGTCGTCGTGGTGCTTCAGGGGGATGGTGACGATGGCGCTCTCGGCCGGGTTGGCCGTGATGCCCCGCTCGACGAGTGCGCCGAGCAGGTGCTCGACGTTGGCCCGCAGCCGCTGGGGCCGCTCCGGCTCGGCTCGCAGGATCCGCAGCGCCTCGAGCGCGGCGGCCATCGAGGCGGGCACGTTCGACGCCGTGAAGATGAAGGGCTCCGACGTGATCGTGAGCAGCTCGATCGCCTCGGCGGACCCGAGCACCGCGCCGCCGCACGATCCGAGCGTCTTCGAGAAGGTGAGCGTGGTGATGTCGACGGCGTCGAGGAGGCCGAAGTGCTCGGCGGCGCCCCGGCCCTGCGCTCCGAGGACCCCGAGGCCGTGGGCCTCGTCGTCGAAGGTGAAGGCGTTCGGGGTCCGGCGCACGAGATCGACGATCTCGGGCAGCGGTGCGGTGTCGCCGCGCATGGAGTAGACGCCGTCGACGATCACCCCCTTGGCCGCCTCGGCCGGGAGCTCGGCGAGGATGCGGGCGAGGTGCCCGGCGTCGTTGTGGCGGAACCGCTTCATCTGCGCGCCCGAGAGCTTGATGGCGGTGACGAGGGAGTTGTGGGCCTCCTTGTCGACCACCGCGTAGTCGGAGCGCCCGAGGTACCCGGCGATGGCACAGAGGTTGGCGACGTAGCCGGTGCTGAACACCAGCGCCGCCTCGACCCCGTAGAAGTCGGCGAGCTCGGCCTCGAGGTCGAGATGCAGGGGCAGGGTGCCGTTGAGCAGCCGGGAGCCGGTGACCCCGGTCCCGTAGCGGTCGGTCGCGTCCTTGGCCGCCGCGATCACCCGCGGGTCGTACGACAGCGACAGGTAGTTGTTGGACCCGAAGTTGATGACCGACCGGCCCTCGATGGTGAACACGGGGGTGGCGGCGCTCTCGACCCGCTTGTAGTACGGCCAGAGCTGCTCGGCCCGGGCGTAGCGGTACGGCTCGATGCGGGGGAACGCCTCCAACCGATCTCGGAACAGACTCATTCGGCCCCCATCGGGCGCACATCCCCGCCACCGCCGCCGGACGGACCGCCGGAGGCTATCCCGTCGGGGGCGCTCCCCGACATTCCACCACCCGGCACCCCCGGAACCCCGGATTCCAGGCCGGCGGCGGCCGGGTCCTCCACGAGCCGCTTGAAGTGCTGGATCGACCGCCAGGCCGTGAAGCCGTCCTCGGTCCGCTCGTCGAACGAGTAGGTCATCCGCATCGTCCGGCGCCGGTCGGGCCCGCTGGTGGGGGACCCCGGGACGGCGGTGGGCCGCCCGACGACGCAGAACACCCCGGTGGTGCCGTACTCGTAGAGATGGTGGTATCCGGCGGGCATCCCGAAGCTGGCCATGTGGGCGACGAAGGCCGAGGCGAACATCGGGTCGCCGTCGACGAAGGCGCGGGGGAGCAGGCCGAGGCGGTCGGCGGTCCGGACGGCCCCGATGGCCAGACGGCGCCCGAACCCCGGCAGCCGCATCAGCAGGGCGAGCTCGCGGTCGATGCCCTGGGGTCCGCCGAAGCGGTCGCGGAACGACTGGGCCTGCACCCCGCGCACGAGGTCGACGAACGGCTCGTCCGGGGGGAAGGTCCGCTTCACCACCGCCATCGGGGAGCCGTCGCGCAGCCGCTGCTTGACCGCGAACGCCATCGAGATCTCCCGACGCTGGTAGAGCCGTCCGCCGGCGACGAAGCGGTTCATCGTCGGGTACTTCACCATCGACTCCCGGACGCCCCACAGGACCAGGTGGAAGACGTCGGCGCCCAGGTCCGGGTGGGCGGTGTTGACCTCGCGCAGCCACGCGTCGGTGCGGTGCAGGGCCAGGTCGATGTCGAAGTAGTAGACCGACTCGTTGCGGCCGGGCATGAGGTACGGCATCACCCGCCGGTTGAGCGGGAGGTCGCGCACGAGGTCGCCGTCGGACCGGCGCCACCAGGACATCACCGGGAGCCTAGGGCTGGGCGCCGCGGCCGCTCGGCATGCCGGACCCCCGGGCGGACCCGGGCCGCGGGTAGCGTCCGGAGCGTGTTCGACCGTCTGGTGGCCCGCGCGGACGTGGAGGAGCACGTCGTGCTCGGGTCGGCCCTGGGCTTCCTCGCCGTCCACGGCTGGATCGAGCCCGGGACCGAGACCATCGCCCGGGCCGCGGCCGCCCGCACCGGTGGGTCGGCCTACGTCGTGACCCAGCCGCAGGCCCGGGGCTGGCACGTGTCGTCGCACCGGATCGAGGTGGAGCGCGTGCCCCGCCTCGCGGCGTTCCTCGACCACGTCGAGGTCGTCGTGTCGGTCCACGGCTACCACGTACCGGGCGCGCCCGACGCCATCCTGGTGGGCGGCGGGCGGCGCGACCTCGCGGCCGACCTGGCCGAGCGTCTGCGCGCCCGGATCGACGAGATGCCGGTGGTCGACGACATCGACCGCATCCCCCGGTCGATGCGCGGGGTCGACCCGCGCAACCCCGTGAACCGGACGCGGGGCGGCGGCGTCCAGCTGGAGCTGCCCCCGAGCGCCCGGATCGTCGACGCGTCGTCCGACGGGATCGACGGGACCGACGGGACCGACGGAGCCCACGGGACCGTCGCGTCCGTCGGCGCCAGCGTGGCCGACCGCCTGACGGTCGCGCTGGTCGAGTTCGCCGCCGCACTGGCCCGGTCCGGGACTCCCTGAGGTGGGCCGCCTCGCCGTGATCGGCGGGCACGGGGTGATCGACGTCGCGGTGGGAACCCTCGCCCGGGGGCGCCCCGGTGGCGGCAGGTGCCCGTGCCGGGCGGACCGGTCGAGCTCCTCGACGCCGGCGACTGGGTGTTCCTCCAGCGTCACCGTCAGCCCGACCACCGACCGGCTCCGTTCCTCGACCACCACGCGCACGCGCACGCGCTCGCGGTCGCGGGGTGCGACCGCGTCCTGGCCCTGGGCTCGTGCGGTGGGCTGCGGCCCGACCTGGTCCCGGGGACCTCGCTCGTCCCCGACGACGTGGTCGCCCTCGCGGCGCAGCCCGACAGTCGGTTCCGCGACGAGCGCGCGCTGCGCGTCCCCGGGTTCGACCCCGCGTGGCGGGCGCGGGTGTGCGCGACCTGGAACCGCCACGCCGAGCCTCCCGCCCGGGACGGCGGGGTGTACGCCCAGACCGTCGGGCCCCGGTTCGAGACCCCCGCCGAGGTGCGGGGCCTCGCCGCGACGGCCGACGTGGTGGGGATGACCGTCGGTTCGGAGCTGGTGGCCTGCGCGGAGCGTGACCTGGCCTACGCGGCGGTGGTCACCGTCGACAACCTCGCCAACGGGATCGCCCCGGCGCCGCTCACGGTCGCCGAGTTCGAGACCGGCCGCCTCGCCAGCGCCGCGATGCTCACCGACGTGCTGCGGCGTGTGGTCCCGGAGCTGGCCGCGTGAGCGCCGGGCTCACCGTGACCGGTGGCCTCCTCGACGGCGCCCCCGTCGGCCTCCGCGCCGTCGACGGGGTGGTCACGGCCGTCGGTCCCGACGTGGTGGCCGAGCCGGGTGACGAGCTGCTCGACGCGCGCGGCGGGCACCTCCTGCCGGGCCTGGTCAACGGCCACACCCACGCGGCGATGACGCTGTTCCGCGGCTGGGGCGACGACCTGCCCCTGATGCGCTGGCTGCAGGAGGTCATCTGGCCCGCCGAGGGCCGCCTCACCCCGGACGACGTCTACTGGGGGACCCGACTCGCCTGCGTCGAGATGCTGCGCACCGGCACCGTGCGGTTCTGGGACATGTACTGGCACGGGGACGCGGTCGCCCGGGCCGTGGCCGACGCCGGCATCCGGGCCACCGTGAGCTCGGTCGTCATCGACGGTGGCGACGAGGCGGCGGGCCGGGCGCAGCGGACCCAGATCCTCGACGACCTCGACCGGATCTCCGGGCACGGCCCGCGCGTGACCCCGAGCCTGGGGCCGCACGCGGTCTACACGGTGTCGCCCGGGACGCTGACCTGGCTGGGCGAGGTCGCGGCCGACCGGGATCTCGCGGTGCACGTCCACCTGGCCGAGACCGAGGCCGAGGTGGCCGACTGCCGGGCGGCCCACGGGGTGAGCCCGGCGGGCCTGCTCGACCGGTGCGGGCTGCTCACGCCCCGCACCGTGCTCGCCCACGGCGTCTGGTGCGACGCCGCCGACCTCGAGCTGATCGCCGCCCGGGGCGCCATGATCGTGACCAATCCGGTGTCGAACCTGAAGCTGGCCGTGGGCGAGGTCTTCGCCTACGACGCAGCGCGGGCACACGGCATCGCGGTCGGACTCGGCACCGACGGTGCCGCGTCGAACAACTCCCTCGACCTGCTCGCCGACGCGAAGTTCCTGTCGCTGCTGCAGAAGCACCGGGGCAACGACGCCGCCGCGATGCCGGCCACCGAGACCTGGGCCGTCGCGACCGGGGCGCGGGCGCCCGGGCTCGGCCAGCCGGGACGACTGGCCCCGGGCGCGCCCGCCGACCTGGTGGTCGTGCCCGCCGACCGGCCCGAGCTCGGCCCCGGCGCGCTCGTGCACAACCTCGTCTACGCCGCCGCCGGGTCGGTGGTCGACACGGTGGTGGTCGCCGGGCGCGTCGTGGTCCGCGGGGGCGCCGTCGACGACGAGATGGAGATCCGGGACGAGGCCTACCGGCGCGCCGCGCGCCTCGGCGTCACCTAGACGAAGCGCTTCGGCGCGGCGAAGACCGCGCGGACCCGGGCCTCGAAGTGCGCGAGGGGCTCGGTGTCGTGGTCCGGGTCGAAGGCGACCTGGTCCCACTCGTCCGCGAAGCGGGCCGCGAGGTCGAACCAGGGCTCGTCGCGGTACTGCGCCCGGGCGTCGGGGTCGCCGCCGAAGTGCCCGTAGTAGTGCCGGCCCTGGAAGTCCTGGTGCACCCGGATCACGTGGTACACGTCGTCGCGCACGTACGGGCGCAGGATCTCGGCCGCGATCGCGGGGTGGTTGGCCACGCTGACGGACTTGCCGACGTCGTGGCAGAGGGCGGCGACGACCATCTCGTCGTCGGCCCCGGCCCGCTCGGCCAGCGTCGCCGTCTGCAGGCAGTGCGTCAGCTGATCGACGGCGAACCCCATCACCACGCCGTCGAGGCTCTGCAGCAGCCCCAGTACGTGGTCGGCGACGAGCGGCTGGGCCGCCATCGTCTCGTGGCCGATGACCAACCAGTGCTCGGCGGTCGAGTGGTCCATGCGGGTGAAGGCTGCGGTCATGGACCCATTGTCGCGCGTGGGGCGGTCCCGGGGTCCGGTCCCCCGGGACCCGGGACGGCGTCGGTAGCCTGCGCCGCGTGGCACCGGTGGTGACGGAGGTGCCGGGCCCCGACGACACCGTGGAGATCCGGCGGGACGAGTGGGGCATTCCCCACGTCCGGGCCACGAACCTCCACGACGCGTTCTTCGGGCAGGGCTTCGTGCAGGCCCAGGACCGCCTCGGCCAGCTCGAGTACGACCGGCGCCGGGCGCTCGGCCGGTGGGCCGAGATCGCCGGGCCCGCCGCCCTCCCGTTCGACGCGTTCGCCCGCCGCCTGGACCTCGCCGGGGCGGCCCGGCGCGAGTACGAGGCGCTCTCGGAACCCGCCCGGGCGGTGCTCGACGCGTTCGCCGCCGGCGTCAACGCCTACCTGGCGCTGCAACGGCCCCGCCCCTCCGACCTGGCCCGGGCCGGGGTCCAGCCCGCGCCGTGGCGCCCCTGGGACGCCAACGCGGTGTTCCTCGTGCGTCACGTCGTGTTCGCCAACTGGCAGAAGAAGCTGTGGCGGGCCCGGGTGGCCGAGGTGCTCGGCGCCGACGCCGCGGTCCGACTCGAGACCGACGACCGGACCGTCCCGCTCATCGTGCCGCCGGGGGCCACCGCACCGCCCTTCGCGCTCGATCCGGCCTGGTTCGGGCCGGTGCGCTGGGCCACGGCCATGCTGCGGAGTGCCGACCCGGACCTGCTGGGGTCGCTCGACGGGTTCGCGGCGGCGAGCGAGCCCGATCCGGGCGGGTCGAACTCGTGGGTCCTCGCCGGCGCCCGCACCGCGAGCGGACGTCCCCTCCTCGCCGGGGACCCCCACCGCCAGCTCGAGGTGCCCGGGGTCTACGTGCAGCAGCACCTGACCTGCCCGGAGTTCGACGCCGTCGGCCTGGCCTTCGTCGGCGTCCCGGGGTTCCCGCACTTCGGCCACAACGCCGAGGTCGCCTGGTGCGTGACCAACGCCTACGCCGACTACCAGGACCTCTACGTCGAGCGGTTCGCGCGTGCGCCCGAGCCCGAACGGGTGGAGGTCGTCGCGGTGCGCGGGGGCGAGCCGGTGCCGGTGGCGTGCCACCGCACCCCGAACGGTCCGGTCGTCTTCGGGGACCCGGCCAGCGGGGTGGCGATCGCGATGCAGTCGACCGCCCTGCGGACGCCGAGCACCGGCTTCGAGGTGCTCGCCCCGATGCTCGCGGTGACCGGCGTCGACGGGCTGCGCGAGGTCATGCGCCACTGGGTCGACCCGGTGAACAACCTCCTGTGCGCCGACCGCTCGGGATCGATCCACTACCAGACGGTGGGGGTCGTGCCGGTGCGGACACCCGAGAACGCCTGCGGTCCGGTGCCGGGATGGACGGGGGCGCACGCCTGGGCCGACCCGGTGCCCTACGACGACCTCCCGCACGCGCGCGATCCGATCTCGGGGGTGATCGTCACCGCGAACCAGCGGATCGTCGGCGTCGACCATCCCAACCACCTGAGCGACGGCTACTCGCGTCCGGACCGGGCCGAGCGCATCCTCGACCGCCTGACCGCCCTCGATGCGGCCACGGTCGACGACATGGCCGCGATCCACCGCGACGTCCGCAGCCTGCGGGTCGAGCCCTGGCGGCGCCGCCTCGGCGATCTCGGGCCGACCGACCCGCTCGAGCAGGCGGCGGTGGCGCTGGTCGCGGCCTGGGACGGCGAGGTGGAGGTCGACTCCGCCGGCGCGGCGGTCTTCATGGTCGTGCGCGACGCGCTGTGCCGCCGGGTCGCCGCCGGCCCGACGCTGCGACCGCTGCGCGCCCCCGCCCGGGACGAGCCCCCGGGCGCGTTCGTCCCGCCCACGTTGCGCCTGTGGCCGGTCCTCACCGTGCTGCTCGCCGCCGACGACCCGACGGTGCTCCCGCCCGGCGAGACCTGGTCGGGCGTGCTCGCCGCCGCGCTCACCGACGCGGTGGCGACGTTGCGCGCCGTGCTCGGCGACGACCCGGGGGGCTGGCGGTGGGGCGCGCTGCACCGGGCCGCGCCCGTGCACCCGCTCTCACGGGTCCATCCCGAGTGGGACGGCGTGCTCGATCCGCCGCCGGTCGAGGTCCCGGGGGAGTGGGACACCGTCTGGGCGACCTCCCATGCGCCGGGGCTCGGCTTCGGCGTCACCGGCGCCTCGGTGGCGCGCTACGTGTTCGACCTCGCCGACTGGGACCGCAGCGCATGGGTCGTGCCCCTCGGCGCGAGCGGCGAGTGCCGCGACCCGCACTTCGCCGACCAGCAGGCGGCGTGGGCGGCCGGAGACCTCGTCCCGATGCGCTACGACTGGGTCGGCATCGAGGCGGCCGCCACGGCCGCGGAGACCCTGGTCCCGCTCAGGTCCGGAGGAACTCCTCGAGCAGGGCGGTGAGCTCGAGCGGGGTGTCGCCCTGCAGGCTGTGGCCCGCACCCTCGACCGCCACGACCCGACCACCCGGCTGGCGGCGCCGGAACTCGTCGACGTGGTCGGGGGTCACCACGCTGCCGCCCGTCGTGCCGTGGGCGAGCAGCACGGGGACCCGCACCGCGCCGAGGTCCTCCCACAACGTGGTGAAGTCGGGCACCACGGGGTCGTCGGGTCGCGGCGGCTCGCCGTCGGGGCGCGCCGCGAGCTCCATGACGCGGGGCCGCTGGTAGCGCCAGACCCAGCGACCGTCCTCACGGGGCATCGCGTTGTGCAGCACGCCGCGCCGGAGCGACGCCACGGAGCGGGTCGGGTTGAACGCGATGGTGCGCTCGAGGATCTCGTCGAAGCTGGCGAAGCTCTCGGGTCCGGCCACGAACTGGGCGATGGGCGCCGCCCGCTCCTTGTCGACGCCCGGGGTGACGTCGACGAGGACGAGGCGCCGCACCACGTCGGGCGCCCGACCCGCCAGCGCGATCGCGGTCAGTCCACCGAGCGACATGCCCACGACCATCGCGGCGTCGGGGGCCAGGGCCCGCACGGCGACCTCGACGTCGGCGGCGTTCTCGCGGGGCCCGAAGGGTCCGTCGGCCCGGTGGTCGGAGTGCCCGTGCCCGGGCAGGTCGACCGCGACGAGGGGTCGGCCGAGGGCCAGGGCCACGGTGTCCCAGGTGTGGGCGTTCTGGGCGCCTCCGTGGATCAGCACGACCTCCGGCGGGCCCTCGCCCCAGATCAGGGCGCTGACCCGGCGCCCGGAGGCGGGGTCCACGACCACGGCCGCCCTCCGGACCGTCGGCGGGCCGGTCCAGGGGAGGCCGAGCTCCTCGGCGTTCTCCCGGAAGAGGCCGAACTCGTCGTAGTGGAAGGGAGCGTCGGTGGTCACGCCGGTGACGGTAACCCACGGGGCGCCGCATACGCTCTCGGGGTGCGCCGCCTCCGCATGCAGCCCACCACGTTCCGGAAGGTCGCACTCGTCGCCGTGGTGCTCCTCGGCGCCATCATCGTGAGCGGGGCGGCGGTCCGCCTCACCGGCTCGGGCCTCGGGTGCCCGGAGTGGCCGAGCTGCGAGAAGACGCAGTTCCACCCGGACTCCGGCGACGTCCACGCGATCATCGAGTTCACCAACCGTTTGGTCACGGGCCTGGTCTCGGCCGCCGTCATCGCGTGCGTCCTCGGGTCCCTGTGGCGCGACCCCCGCCGCCGTGACCTCGTGTCCTGGTCGTTCGGCCTCGTGGCCGGCGTGCTCGCGCAGGCCGTCCTCGGCGGGTTCGTCGTCATCTACCACCTGCAGCCGCCGTTCGTGATGGGCCACTTCCTCCTCTCCCTGGTGCTGCTGTGGAACGCCCTCGTGCTCTACAAGCGCTCCGGGGAGCCCGCCGGGCCCGCCCGCCTGACGGTCGATCCCCGGGTGCGCACCGCCGGGCGGCTGCTGTTCTGCTCGGTCACGGTCGTGGTGGTGACCGGCACGGTGGTGACCGCCACCGGACCGCACGGGGGCGACGAGGAGGCCCGGCGCTTCGGGTTCGACATCGCCAACGTGGCCCGCATCCACGGCATCAGCGTCGTGGTGTTCCTCGCCCTCACGTTGTGGACACTGCGCCTCGTGCAGCGGGTCCACGCCGACGAGGCGGTGCGGAACCGGCTGGGGGCCGTGCTGGTCATCGCCCTGGCGCAGGCGGCCATCGGCTACATCCAGTACTTCAACGACATCCCGGCCCTGCTCGTCGGGATGCACGTCGCCGGCGCCACCGCGTTGTGGACGGCGGTCGTGTGGTTCCACCTCGGCCTCGTCACGCGTGACGACCCGCCCGCACCGGGCGGGCGCGACCCTCGCGACGACTCCGAGCGGCTCCAGCCCGCCTGAGCGGCCTCACAGGTGCGGGGCCCGGCCCGGGTCGGGCGACGGGCGATGATGACGCCATGACGACGCCTGTGCCCGACGGTCACGCCGCCTCCGGTCCACCCGATCCACCCGGTCCACCCGTTCCACCCGACGCCCCGTCCCGACGACGCGTGCTCGGCCTCCTCGGGGGTCTCGGCGGCGTCGGCCTGCTGACCCTCGCGGGATGTGGCGGGAGCGACGGCCCCGGGGCGCGGGGTGCGCGCGTCCCCGGTCCGGCCGGGACCACCCCGACGACCGCAGCCGCCACCACGGCGGCCACGACGCCGATCTCCCCGGCCGACTGTGCGCCGTTCCCCACCGAGACCGCCGGGCCCTTCCCGGCCGACGGCAGCAACGGTCCCAACGTCTTGAACCAGGAGGGCGTGGTCCGCGTCGACCTGCGCGAGTCGTTCGGGGGCCTCCGGGGCACCGCGGCCGGGAGCCCGCTCGCGGTGCGCCTGCGGGTGCTCGACCTCGACGCCGGGTGCACACCGCGTCGCGGCATCGCCGTCTACGCGTGGCACTGCGACGCCGACGGTCGGTACTCGCTGTACTCGCCGGGCGCCACCGACCAGAACTGGTGCCGCGGGGTGCAGGTCACCGACGCCGACGGCACGGTGGGGTTCACGACGGTGTTCCCGGGCGCGTACCCGGGTCGGTACCCCCACGTGCACTTCGAGGTGTACCCGAGCCAGGCCGCGGCCGCCGGTGGCGGTCCGAAGCTCTGCACGTCACAGCTGGCCTTCCCCGAGGACACCTGCGCCGCGGTGTACGCGCAACCGGGCTACGAGACCAGCCTCCGCAACTTCCCGCAGACCCCCGCGGCGCGCGACAACGTCTTCCGGGACGGGATCGCCCAGCAGATGGCCGTGATGTCCGGGGCCACGGGCTCGGGGCTCACCGCCACGCTCACCCTCGCGGTCCGCGCCGGCGCGGTCTGATCCCGGCGGCGTTCACGCGCCCGGGACGTCGACCCCGGCCACCTCGATACGGGCCTCGGAGGCCCGCCGGCGGGCGTCGGGCGTCGGGTCGGGTGCCGTCATCACGAACAGGTGGCGGCCCTCGGGGCCACCCAGCGCGCAGGCGAAGGCGGGCTGGCTCGTGGTGACGGTCTCCAGGACGGCGCCGCCCTCGGCCACCCGGAGGCACTCGTGCCCCATGGCGTTGGCGACCCAGATCGCACCCTCGGCATCGAGGCAGATGCCGTCAGGGGCGACCAGGCGGTGGGCCAGGTCGGCCCAGACCCGCCGGTCCGTGAGCGTGCCGTCGTCGGCGACGGTGAACGCCGAGACCCGCAGCGCGAGGGTCTCGGCGACGACGAGCGTCCGCCCGTCGGGGGTCACGACCGATCCGTTGGGGAACACCATGTCCTCGGCCGCGACGGTGACGGTGCCGTCGGGATCGACGCGGCACAGCACGGTGGCCGGAGGTCCGGGGTCCCCGAGAATGCCATCGACGCCGTGCTCGGCGAGGAAGGCGTCGAGGTCGAAGCCGAAGTTCCCCACCCAGGCGCGCCCCCGGCCGTCGACGACGAGGTCGTTGACCCACCAGCCGGCGTACGCCGACAGGTCGGCGTGAACGGTCAGGGCGACGCCGTCGTGGCGCATCACGGTGCGGTCGGTCATCGACGAGACGACCAGGCTCCCGTCGGGGAGCCACCCGAGCCCCGAGGGCTGCCCGGGAACCTCGACCAGCCGCTCGTCGTCGCCGTCGAGCGTGCAGGCGTGCACGGCGTGGTCGTAGAAGTCGGAGTACCACAGACGGCCGTCGTGCCACCGGGGGGCCTCACCGAAGTGCAACCCACTGCGCAGGACCGCGGTCTCCGCCATGCGAGCTACCGCGCCGTCGCGGCGACCGTCGGGGTGCCCTGCGGTCGGGCCGCGTGCTTCCGGCGGACGGTGAGCCCCGTCACGAGGGCGGCGGTTGCGCCGATGCCGGCGAGCACCGCGCCGGGTGCGCCGAGGGCGGCCGCCGCGGCCACGACGGCGACGCCACACTCCACCCCAGTCATCGCCACCCGGGTCACCGGTCCCCACGCGTCGAACCGACGGTGGAACGCGGCGAGCGCGACCGGCGACGTGATGCGGCGGGCGGGCAGGATCCCCAGCCCCCTCACGACGCCGAAGCCCACCCCGAGGGCGAACGCCGCCCGCGGGTCGGCGGTGAGCGCGGCGAGGACCACGAGCAGGTAGACCCCGGCCGTCAGGACGAAGGTTGCGAACCCGGTCCCGATCTGCCAGCCGAAGCCCGCCGCGTAGACCCAGCGGCGGTAGCGGTTCAGCCAGAGCTCGTTGACCTGGCGGCAGTGGAAGGGCAGGGAACGGCCGAAGACGCGTCCGTCCGACGCCGCAGCCACCGCGGCGGCGATCGCCGCCACCGCGAGGGCGGCGCCCACCGGGACCGGACCGAGGCGCGCGACCGCGGCGGCGACCGCGGCGAGGCCCAGGCCGAGGGTCGCCCCGCCGAGCGTCGACCCGGTCACGAACCAGGCGGCGGTGACGCCGAAGCGGTGCCCCCGGGACCGTTCGGACAGCGGCGTGATCGAGGAGAGCATCGACTGGCCGCACGGCGACCACGTGGAGCGGACGGCGGCGCAGACGGCGACGACGGCGCCGAGGAGCAGCAGGACGGTCACAGGAGCCTCCGGGGTCAGTGGGTCTGCTCGACCCAGCGCCGCTGGCTGTAGATCCAGGTCATGTGGACGAGGCGGGCGCCGTCGGAGTGCTGGGCGAACAGGTGGAAGTTGCCCATGAACCCCTCCTGGGCGTCGACGGTCCCCCCGACCTTGCACCGACCGGCGGGAGTCAGGCGGACGGTGATCCACCCGTTGGCGTCGGCGGTCGGGCCGGGGGAGTAGGCCTTCTGGACGAGCGCGCCGTCGTCGGCGACGTAGAAGACGCTGATCGTCCCGTAGAGCATGACTTGGATCACGGTGCGGTCCTTTCGGCGGATCCGCGCGGGGGGCGGAGCCGGCGGGGGCGGCGGGGGCGTGAGCAGGCACCCGGTGACGTGGTCGGCGGTGGCGTTGTCGACGGCGGCCACCGGCGAGCAGCCCGGATCGGTCAGGTAGGGCGGTACACAGGTCACGACCCGACAGGCGATCGGGCCGACGCGCGCGATCTCCTGGTAGCACTGCCCGTACCGGAAGTAGCTGCAGTAGACCTTGCGGTTGCCGCAGTCGCCGTTGGCACACTGGCAGGCGATGCAGCCCTGGCAGAAGCCCGTGCCGCGGTGGGGGCCGCAGCAGGCCTCGTGGCAGTCGATGTAGTAGCGGGTGCCGTTGCAGTAGACGGAGTAGTCGGCCCGCCACCAGCCTCCGGCGAACGCGCCTTCCGGGCAGGTGTTGCGACCGTTGTTGATGACGCAGCAGAACTCCGTGTAGCCGTCGCGGCACAGCGCGGCGGGCTCGCAGTCGGTGATCGCGGCGTAGGCGCTGCCCGGCCGGGTGGCGAACCGGACCCCGGCGACGGCCAGGGCCGATCCGGTGACGGCGGAGCCCACGAGGAAGCCCCGACGGCTCGATCGGGACTCGAGGAAGGAGCCGGTGCGCCGGACCAGCCAGTCGGCCCAGGCCACGGACCGGCTCGGGCGCAGTGACTCGGGACGCGTCCCGGGGGCCGCATCGTCGGGCCCGGCGTCGGATCCGGGCTCGATGCCGCTCACCGGGGCCTCGCCGCCGTCAGGGCCCGAGGGAGGGCGGCCATGGCCAGGGTCGCGGCACCCACCCCGACCCCGAGGAGCACCACGAAGGGCACACCGCCCAGCGGCTGGTCGGCGAGGACCGACCCGATCGGGGGGCTCCCGGTCAGGGCCGCCCCGAGCGCGGCCCCGACGCACAGCAGGTTGCCGACCACGTGCACGGCGTGGGGCGGGGTGTCGACGCGGCCCAGGCACCCGCACGAGGCGACCGGGACGCCGGCCCGCCGGGCGCCGAGCACGAAGCCCGCGAACCCCAGGTACGACGCTCCGACCAGGAGCACGAACGGGGCCCATCCGGTCGCGAGCGCCGCCGCGCCGAGCAGGGCCTCGGCGGCACCACCGATCCGCACCGACACCGGGCGCCCGGGGAGCCCGAGCGCGCGCAGCGCGCCGGCGGTGGCGGTCGGCGAGACCGCCTTGGCCGCGCCCGCGACCACGAGCAGCACCGCGGCGAGGGCGAAGGGGCCCGCCCAGACGCTCACGACACCGGGTCCCGGAGGCCGTCGATCGGGAACACGCTGCCGTTGCCCGCCACGATGCGCAGGGGGTCGACCGGGATCGCACCGAGGCGCAGCGTCGTCCCGTCGCTGGTCAGTGCCGCGTCGGTGCCGTCGAGGGTGGTGACGGTGCGCGGCGTCGCCGGGGTGAGGGCGCCGAGGTCGATCTCCGCCGCGACGAGGTGGGCCTGGACCACGCGCCCGGCCCGGGACCGGTCGGCCTCGATCGCCGGGAGGTCGGGGATCCGGGCGAGCGCGGTGTCGGTGGGGGCGAAGACCGACAGGGGTCCCGGTCCGGCGCAGCGCGCCGCGAGACCGCTCGTGACGATCAGGCGGGTGAAGCGCGTGTGGTCGGGGTCGGCCTCGAGCGCCTCGAGCACGGTGGGCGGTGGGACCGGGGCGGCGACGCCCGCGTTTTCGGGGGGTGCGATCGTCAAGCCGGCCAGGAGCTCGTTGACCCGCGGGGCGACCCGGCGCCGATTCGCGTACGAGCCGATCACGACGTAGAGGCAGCAGGCCCGGCCGGCCTCGGTGAAGAACGCCTGGTACCCGGCCTGGCCGAGCACGGTCCGCTGCAGCATGTTGGGGTCGAAGTCGGAGGGCTCGAGCGTGCGGGGCATCCCCTTGTTCGCGAACAGCGGCTGGCCCACCGATTCGGGGCCGTAGTCGAACACGACCACGAAGGCGTCGTCGGGGCCGAGGCGGTCGACACCCGAGCTCCCGAAGTCCCCGATGTCGGCGGGCATCGCCACGGTGGAGCAGTGCACGACGGGGTGGGTCGTCTCCCCCCGGGGCGCGGGCGGCCCGTCGGCGGGGGACGCGGCGACCTCGTCGGCCGCGGGGCGCCGGAAGATGCGGACCTCCCAGCCCGCCGGTGCCTCGACCGTGAAGCCGTGGGCGGCGACGAGGGTCACGGAGTCGGGCCGGCGGTCGGGCCGGGGTCGGCGTCGGGGGCGTCGGGGAGCACGTAGAGGCGGGGGTCGCCGGGCAGGATGCCCGCCGCCATGAGGTCGCGGTCGACCTGGGCCTCGCGGTCGGCGTCGGCCCGGGGCCGGCCCGGGGCCCGCCGGCGCCGCGGCCCCTCGAGCCCGCCGGCGGCGGGCTCGGCGATCCCGGCGTCGGCCATGGCCTGGGTCATCAGCGACACGACCTGGGGCCAGGTGGAGGCCGCGCCCTCGCCGACCACCGTCCCGGTGCGACCGTCGACCAGGACGAAGAACGGGGCCACCGGCGCGTCGTAGGCCTCCCAGGCCGCGGTCGACATCACGACGGGGAGCCCGGCGGGGGCGAGACTGCGCAGGGCGGCCACACTCTCGGCCTCCGGACCCTTGGTGACCACGACGAGGCGCGTGTCGCCGGGGAGGTCGGGGCCGCCGGCGGCGAAGGCGTGCCAGAACTCCAGGCACGACGTGCAGCCGCTGGTCAGGAAGGCCAGCAGGGTCGGGTGCGCCGCCGGCGTGACGGTCAGGTGCAGCGCGTCGCCCGTGGGCGTGGTGCCGCTGACGTCGGTGGCGGTGCGGGGGGGACCCGCGGTGAGCGGGATCGACCGGATGGGGGCCGACGTCGGCGCCGCGGCGGGGTCGAGGTCGACGCCGAGGTCGTGCAGGGCGCGCAGGATCTCGGCGTGGCTGCGCAAGAGCCCGGCGACGAGCACGACCACGAGTCCGAGCACGACCGCGAGGAGGGTGACGAGGACGGCCATCCGGGACCGCACGCTACCGCCCGATCCCGGGCACCCGGTCCACGCCCGGGTGGACGATCCGGGTGCACGACCCGCCTAGAACGCGCCGGTCGCCTCCGGGAGACACGGACCCGGGACCGCGCCGGCGGTGCAGACCGGCACCCCGCCGGTGGCGGCGCGCGGACCATCGGCGGCGGCGCTCGGCCGGAACGACCACGCACCCCCCGTGAACGCGGAGTTCGGCCCGCCGACCCGGTTGGTGAGCGTGACGGTGAGGACCCGGTCCCCGTCGGACCACGCGTAGGTCGCCGTCCACCGCGTGGTGGCGCCGACCGTCCCGCCCTCGAGCCGTCCGAGTCGGCTCGCCTCGCCCGCCGCGCAGGTGCCCGCGGTGCGGGTGGCGGCGAGCACGACGAGGGTCGCCGTGGTGCAGACGGTGTCGGTGGCGACCGGTCCCGACGCGCGATCGACGGGCTGGTTGAACGAGACCACGATCCGGTCGCCGACGTCGAGGCGGCCCGCGGTGCCGCCGTTGGCGACCCCGACCGCGGCGACGACGAACCCGACCTGCACGGCCACGGTCGGGTTCCCCGTGACGCTGGACCACGGCCCGTCGACGGTCTCCACCCGGTAGCAGACCCGGGCGCCCGCCGGGCCGGGCGGCTGTGGATCGGTCGACGCGGTCGCGTCGGTGACCCCCACCGTCGTGAACCCGGTGCCGGCGCACCCACCCCAGGCGTCGGCCGCACCGACCGAGACACGGTGGGTGGCCCCGGCGCGGCCGGCGGTCCACGAGAGAGCCACGCCCGTGCCCCTGGGTTCGGCAGCGAGCGCGCCCACGGGCTCGAGCGCGTCGAGTGCGAGCACGGTGTCGATCGCCGACACCTGGGCGTGGAACCGGCCCTGGACCCCCCGGGGTGATGCGGCCACGAGGGCGAGCAGGGCGACGCCGGCCATGGCCGTCGCGACCGCCCGGCCCCGGCCGGCTGGTCTCACCCGTGCGTCCCCGGTGCCCCGGGCCGGTCCGGAACGGGCCGGCGTCCGGGTCGCCACAGCCGGACGAGGAGCGCGGCCGCGACCGCGACGGTGAGGGCCCCCAGCAGGCCGAGGCGGACGACGGGCCGCACGAGGGCGGCCAGCGCGTAGCCCAGGTAGGGCAGCGCCAGCGTCTGGCGCCATCCGGTCCCACGGGCGGGCACCCGCCAGGTGTCGGGCCGGGCGTTGGCGTCGCCCCGGGTGACGAACGCGCGCCCGTCCGGCGTGGCCTCGACGTCGACGATCCGGTGGGCGACGACCTCGGTGGACCGACCGGGGGGAACGAACGCGATCACGTCACCGGGCACGAGGTCGGCCGCCCGGGTCGGGACGTACACCGCCAGCGCGCCGACCGGCACCGCGGGCGCCATGCTGCCCGAGCGCACGTAGCGCACCTGGTACGGCAGCACCCGGGGACCCGCCGTCACGAGCACGAAGCCGACGAGGAGGACCAGGAGGAGCGCGGCGCCGCCGAGGTCGCGGATCCGGCGGGCCCACCGGATCCGTCGACCCCGACCGGCGTCGGCGGTGGACGCCGACGGCACTACTGCTCGGCGTACCAGGTCAGGTCCACGGTCGCCTGGCGACCCTGGAGCGAGTTGTCGGCCGTGACCGGCAGGAGGAGCCGGACTTCGAGGTGCCGGGTGGCGCCGGCGGCGAGGCCGGTGCCGACGGTCCGACCCGACGCGGCGTCGGCGTGGACGGCCCGGAACGCGGCCAGCGTCTTGGTCGTGTCGCTGAAGTCGCAGGTGGTGGCGGTGCCGCCGCCGTACACGCACTCCACGGGCGTGGCGAAGGTGGCGTCGCTGTAGCGCTGGATCACGAGCTGCACCTGTCCGCAGGGGCTCCCCGTGCCGTGGTAGGTCTCCGCGGCGACGTCGGCGTCGTCGCAGCGGGCACTGAAGACCCGCAGCGCCGAGGCGGCGACCGATCCGACGTTGGCCACCGACAGGCGGGCGGTGGCCGAGTCGCCCGGCTTGCGCACCGTCAGGTCGAACAGCTGGTCACAGGCGTCGTTGACGTTCGCGTCGGTGGTGCCGCCGGCGGTCGAGAGGCAGGTGGCGCCGGACGTCTTGGTGTTGCCGAGCACCAGGCTCCCGGTCGCGAACAGGTTGTCGGGGTTGGTGGTGCGGGCGTTGAAGGTGGCGAAGGTGCCGGCGCCGACCACGGTCAGCAGGCCGACGACGACGATCACGGTGCCCGCGACGCGGGCACGGAAGGAACGGGGACGGTTGGTGCGCTTCGACATCGGAGCTCCTCGACGGGGGACAGGACCGCGACGACGGACGGTGACGCCCGTCGTCCGGCCCCGGGAATCTCGTCGTCGCCGGTGACGGTGCGGTCACGGTGCGGGTGCCGACGGGTGGCGGACGGGCTCGGTACAGTACGGACACCGGCACCGGGTCGGTCGTGGGGCGGGAGGCGGGGCAGGATGAGCGGCCAGTCGGGCGATCAGTCGGGCGGCACGTCGGGCGGCACGTCGGCTCCGGCGGCCAAGGTGATGAAGGTGTCGGCCCTGGCCGTGCCGTTCCTCGGCTTCCTCGGGGCGATCCAGGGCTCGGCCCCCAACATCGCGAGCACCGCGCTGGTGGGAGCGAGCAAGTCGCTCGACATGGCCGGGAGCACCCAGGCCCTCGCCGCCAGCATGCAGACGCTGGCGATCGCGGCCACCGTGATCACCGCGGGACTCGTCGCCGACCGGATCGGTCGCCGCAACCTGCTGCTCGTCGCCCTCGTCGTGGGTGCGGTGGGCAACCTGATCGTCCTCGCCTCGCCCGCCGTCGGCGTCTACCTCCTCGGGCAGGCGGTGGTGGGCGTCGGCCTCGGCGCCACCTACGGCGCCGCGTTCGGCTTCATGAAGTCGGTGGTCAAGCCCGAGAAGCTGGCCGGGGCCATGGGACTGTTCACCGCCGCAGTGATGGTCTTCACCCTCGTGCTCACCTTCGTCGGCGGCACCCTGGCCTCGGCGAACTGGCGCACCGCGTACCTGCTGATCCCGGTGATGTGCGCGGTCGCCTTCGTGTTGACCCCGCTGCTGCTGCCGCGCCTGCCCCGGGTCACCGGCGGTTCGTTCGACGTGGTCGGCCAGATCGTCCTCGGCCTGGGGATCGTCGGCGTCCTCTACGGGTTCAGCCAGTTCGCGACCAGCCTCACCAGCCCCCGCACCCTGGTGCCGCTCGTGGCGGGCGTCGTGCTCCTCGTCGCCTTCGTCGTGTGGGAGGGGCGGTACGCCGGGGCGTTCTTCCCGGTGGCGCTGCTGCGGTCGCCGGTGTTCCTCGGTGCGCTGTGCTTCGGCTTCGTCTACAACTTCGGCACCGCGGTCTCGTTCCTGCAGCTCACCAACCTGTGGCAGTACGTCAACGGCATCACCACCTCGAAGGCCGCGATCTGGCAGCTGCCCCTGCTCCTGTCGGGCATCGTCGCCGGGGTCGTCACCGGCCGGGTCATGGGTCGGGGTCTTCGCAACCGGACGGCGGGCCTCGTGGGCGGGGTGACCGCGGCGGCGGGCTTCGTCTACCTCGCGATCGCGAACGGTGCGACGTCGCTGGTCGGGTTCGCGCCGGGCATGGTGCTCGTGGGCGCCGGGGTGGTCATCGCCGCAGTGCCGTTCGGCAACCTGATCCTGCGCGAGGCCCCGGCGAGGTACCTCGGGCCGGTGTCGAGCTCTCGGACCATGTTCGGCCAGGTCTTCTACACCCTGGGCTTCGCGCTCTCCACCGTCGCCATCGACCGCCTGACCCGCGGCGGCGTCGTCGAGCGGTTGACGGCGGCGGGCGTCCCGGCCAACCAACTGGGGACCGGCATCGACGCCGTGACCGCCTACGCCGGTCAGGGCACCCAGCCGACCACGAGCCTGGGCAAGCAGGCGCTCGCGGACGCCATCACCTCGTACGGCGACGCCTTCCGCACCACGTTCCTGGTCGCAGCCGCGGCCATCCTGGTGCTGACGCTCCTGGCCACCCTGCTCCTGCGGGGCGGGGAGGGAGAGCCCCAGCCCGCCCACGAGGACGGCGCCCCGCTCGAGCACGAACCCGCCTGAGCCCAGCCGCCGGCCGACCGCCGGCGGCTCGCGCGGGAACCGACCGTCGGTGGCCCCTCAGACGAGTCAGACGAGGCTGCGCAGGGCGTCGGCCGTGTGGCGGACGTGGGGCGGTCGCAGCATCGAGAGGTGGCTCCCGGTCGTGGCGGCGACCGTGAGATCGGGGGCGACGCCCGCCCAGGCGGCGCCCGTCGTGGCCTCGGTGTGCACGACGAGGAGCGGGAAGGTCGCAGGGCCGGGCTGGTACCTCCGCACCGCGCGGGTGCCGATCAGCGTGAAGGCACGGAAGCGCATCAGGCTGCGACTCGGCGGTCCCGGCCGAAGGGCGCGGAACCGGACCCGGCCCTCGTCGACCGCGCGCCGGAGCAGGTGCGGGAGTCGCCCCGGGCCCCGCGTCCGTCGACCGCGCGCCGCCCCGACGGGAGCGGGCGGAACCGGACCCCCCGACGCGGGACGGAGCGTCGAGGGGACGAGGTCCAGCACCGCGACCCGCACGTCACGGCCCGCGGCGTGGAGCAGGCGCCCGGCCTCGTAGGCGACCGCACCGCCCGCCGAGTGCCCGACGAGCAGCACGGGGCCGTCGGCGTGGACGTCCGCCACACGGCGCGCCGTGCGGCGGGCGGCGGCCGCGACGCTGCGGTCCGGACGGCCCGGGGTGTGGAGCCCGTGGGCCTCGACCACGGTGAACGGCTGCTCCGGGCCCAGGACCCGGGCCAGCCAGAAGTAGGCGGTGGCGCCGGCGCCGGGCACCGCCACGATCGGGGTGTGGTCCCCCGAACTCACCGGCACCAGCGTGACGACCTCCGACGGACGGTGGGGGTCCTCGTCGGCCGCACCCCGGCGCAGCACCTCGGCGATGGCGGCGGCGCTGACCTGCTGCAGCGGGAGCGAGGGGTCGAACGGTCCCCAGCCGAGCTCGGAGATCGCGGCGGCGAGCTCCACCGCCCGGAGCGAGTCCAACCCGATCTCCCAGAGGTCGTCGTCGGCGCCGACCTCGTCGAGCTCGAGCGCCTCGGCGCACATGACGAGGACGTCGGCCTCGAGCGCGTCGGCCGGCGGGCGGGGTGGCGCGGCGCGCCACGGTTCGACCGGCGCGCTCCGCAGCGCACGACGGTCGACCTTGCCGTTCGGCAGTGTCGGCAGCGCGTCGTGGACCACGAGGGGGCTGGGGACCAGGTGCGGCGGGAGACGCTCGGAGAGGGTGTGCCGGACGACGTCCGCGGACAGGTCGGGATCGTCGAGCACGAGGTGCCCGACGAGACGGATGCCGCGCTCGCTCTCGTGGGGCAGCACCACCGCCTCGCGGACGCCCGGGATCGCGTGGAAGGCCAGTTCGACCTCGGCGGGCTCCACGCGGATGCCGCGGATCTTGACCAGGTCGTCGGCCCGACCGACCAGTTGGATCAGCCCGTCGTCACCGACGCGGGCGAGATCGCCGGTGCGCAGGATCCGGGTGCCGTCGGGGTCGTGGCCGAAGCGCGCCCGATGCTCCTCGGGGTCGTCCCAGTAGCCGCGGGCGATCTTGCCCGTGACCACGATCTCGGCGAGGTCGTCACCGCCGGCGACCGGCTCGAGGCGGCCCCGCCCCGGTTCCTCCCACCGGCCGATCGGGATCGGACCCACTCCGACCTCGTCGTCCGGTCCGATGATCATGCGGCAGACCGCGACGGTCCCACCCTCGGTGCTGCCGTACGAGAAGTTGATGACGGCGCGCTCCGTCACGAGCCGCCGAACGGCGGGCACGATCTCCCAGCCGAGCTTCTCGCCGCCGATGCGGACCTGGCGCACCTGCTCGAGACGGCGGCCCTCGGGCCAGCGGTCCACGAGCTGCGCCAGCATGCTCGGGGGGATCGACACGATCTCGACGCTCCCTCGGTCGTACCAGTCGAGGAGCCGCTCCGCGTTCGTCAACCCGGGCGGGACGATCGACAGCGTCGCGGTGGCAGCCGCGCGCACGACGTTGAAGTACCCGCCGGCCCAGTGGAACGGGAGCACCGAGCCCCAGTGGGAGCCGGGATCGCCGAGCGACGAGGCCGCCATCCAGGCGAGGTTGCGCCACTCGTAGACCACGCCCTTCGGCCGACCGGTCGATCCGGACGTGAAGAGCACACAGGCCACCGCTTCCGGGTCCTCGACGGCGCACGGGGCGATGGGGTCGTCGGGCACCAACGCCGGGCGAAGCACCTCGACCCCGTCCGGCAGCCGGCCGGGGAAGGCCGGGTCCACCAGCGCGACGGAGGGGCGGCCCAGTCGGTCGAGCAGCGCCTCGAGCCGGGCGGCGGGCTGGTCGGACGGGAGCGGGGCGTGCGGGATCCCGGCCCGGACCGCCCCCAGCAGCGCCACCAGCGACCAGCGGTCGGCCCCGACGACGATCGGCAACGGCGGCGAGCCGGCGGCGGCGGTCGGGTGGGTTCGTACTCCGACTCGTTCCGTCAGCAGCCGGGCGAAGGTCCCCGTCAGTGCGTCGAGCTCCCCGAGCGTGATCGGCCCGTGCTCGTCGACCACGACGATCCCGTCGGGTTCCGCGACCGCCCGGGCCTGGAGCATTGCGGCCACGTTGTCGTTCACCATCGGCTCCCATGTCCTCGACGGCCGGGCGCATCGGGCGCGCCCGACCGCACCCTACGGTCCCGCAGGGACTACCGTCCGGAGGCGTGACGATCACCCTCGGCGGGCGGGACGATCTCACCGTTCCCCTCCTGCGTGCGATCCGGGCTGCGATCGACGTCGGCGACGGGGGCACCGCCCAACAGCGGTCCATGCTCGTCGACCTCGCCCGGATCGTGTTCGGCGTCCGCGACCTCGACCCTGACGCGCTCGCTCCGATCGAGCCCGAGGAGGTCGCCGTCCGGTTCGACACGATCACCGTGCGACGGCGGCTGCGGATGTTCCTCGTGCTGTTCATGCTCTGTCGGCACCCGCTGCCGGGGGAGCAGGTCGCCCGGGTCGAGGCCTTCGTCGACGCCCTGGGTGGGGCCGACGGCGAGCTCGGCCTGGTCCAGGCCCGGGCGATGGCCGACGCTGCGATCCTCGAGATCACCGACGACCTCCACCGGGCGTGGGACGCATCGCTCGACCGCATGACCGAGACGACCCTGCGCGACGAGTACCGCAACACCGAGCAGCCGTCCCCCGAGCTGGTCGCACGCATCCTGGCCCTGCGGGACCTCCCTCGGGGCACGCTCGGGCGGGAGTACGTCGAGTTCTACCGCGACCAGGGCTTCGCGCTCCCGGGCGAGAAGCCCGGCATTCCCGGATTCTTCCTCGGGCACGACATGTGTCACCTCATCGCCGGGTGCGGCCCGCAGGCCCACGAGGAGATCGCGCTCGGTGCGTTCCTGCTGGCCGCCCACGAGAGCGACGCCCACTGGGCCTATCTCCTCGGCGTGATGGCGATCTTCGAGTACGGCGCGTACGGACCATCGGACTTCGAGGCCAAGATCGGGACCCTCGGCCGGCCCGGTGCGATGGCGGTCGTGCTCGACGCGATGCTCCGCGGTCAGCAGTGCTACGTCGACCTCCTCGCGGTCGACCATCTCGCCATGGCCCACCTCCCGATCGCCGAGATCCGGCGCCGCTTCAACATCGCCGAGCCCGATCCGCCCTTCCCGGCGATCGTCGACGTCGACCGATCCGGCTGATCCGGCCGATCCGGCCGGGTTCCGGCACCCGACCGGGAGTGGCGACGGGTCGGTGTGGAAGGCTTCGGCCATGCAGGTCCACCTCGTCGACGGCACCTACGAGCTCTTCCGGCACTACTTCGCCCGACCCGAGCACCTCGACCCCGACGGGGTCGACGTCGGAGCGGTCCGGGGTGTGGTGGCGTCGGTGCTCGACCTGCTCGAGGGGGGTGCCACCCACCTCGGGGTCGCCACCGACCACACGGTGGAGTCGTTCCGCAACGACCTCTGGGACGGCTACAAGACCGGGGAGGGCATCGACCCGGTGCTGTTCGCCCAGTTCCCGCTGCTCGAGGACGCGCTGCGTGCCCTCGGGGTCGCAGTGTGGGCGATGGTCGACCACGAGGCCGACGACGGGCTCGCCTCGGCCTGCGCGGCCGCGGTGGCCGACGAGCGCGTGCAGCGGGTCCTGATCTGCACTCCCGACAAGGACCTCGCGCAGTGCGTACGGGACCCGGTCGTGGTGCAGTGGGACCGCCGGGCCGACGTCCGCTACGACGAGGCGGCGGTGGTGGCGAAGTTCGGGGTTCCGCCCGCGGCCATCCCCGACTACCTCGCGCTGGTCGGCGACAGTGCCGACGGGTTCCCCGGGCTGCGGGGCTGGGGGGCGAAGTCGGCCGCCACCGTGCTGGCCCGGTACGGGTCGCTCGACGAGATCCCGGATCCGCCCTGGGACGTCACCGTGCGCGGGGCCGCCTCGCTCGCCGCCACGCTCGCGGACGGGCGCGACGAGGCCCGGCTGTTCCGCACCCTGGCGACGCTGCGCACCGACGCCGAGGTCGGCGACGTCGACGACTGGCACTGGACCGGTCCGACCGACGCCTTCGCCGCCTGGACCGCCCGGATGGGAGCGCCCCGGCTGCTCGAGCGGGCGACCCGGCTCAGTACGACCAGAGGGGGGTAGGGATCTCGAACCCCACCGGGGTGCCCCAGTGGTTGCGGTACGACACCTCGTGCACCGGGATCCGGGGGGCGACCCCCCAGCGGCCGGTCGGGTAGCCGAAGGTGACGCACGATCCGAACTGCCAGTGCTCCTCGGTCGGGACGCCCAGGATCTCGAGCACCGCGGGCAGCTCGAACACGAACGCCACGGTCCAGGCCGAGCCCACGCCCTCGGCGCGCGCCGCGAGCATCGCCGACCAGGTCGACGGGTGGATCGACCCGCCGGTCGGGTCACCCTGGGCGAAGCTGAACAGCATCAGCGGGTAGTCCTCGAAGTGGTCGGCGAGGTGCTGGGCCGACCGCTGGACCCGCAGCATCTGCGCGTGGTCGGGGTCGTCGGGTGCGGCTGCCGCGGCGTCGAGCCGGTCCTTGTAGACGAGCTCCCACACCTGGGCGATGCAGCGCCGGTAGATCGGCCCGAGCTGCGCGAGCACCGCCTTGTCGTCCACCAGGAGGAAGCGCCAGGTCTGGCTGTTGCCGCCGCTCGGGGCCCGGATCGCGGCGTCGAGGATCTTGCGCTGCACCTCCTCGGGGATCGGGTCGGGCCGGACCCGGCGCATCGCCCGGGTGGTGTAGAGGGCTTCGTAGACGTCCACGCCTCCAGCCTGGCACACCCGTGGCCGGATGGCAGACTCCCGGCCGGGCCGCAGTGGCGGCCCACCGGACCGGGACGAGGAGCGACGGCATGCACGAACCGCGGGTGGCGCTGGTGACCGGGGGCGGACGGGGGATCGGGGCCGCGATCACCCTGGCCTTGGCGGGACAGGGATTCGACGTGGCGGTCAACTACCGCCGCGACGAGGAGGCCGCCCGCACCACCGCCGACCTGGTGCGGGCGATGGGCCGGCGCGCCGAGGTGTACGCCGCCTCGGTCGACGATGCGGACGCCTGCGTCGCCATGACCGACGCCGTCCTCGCCGACTTCGGCTACGTCGACACCTTCGTCCACAACGCCGGCATCGCCAGCCGGGGCAACGCGGTCGTCGACACCGACCCGGCCGAGATCGAGCGACTCTGGCGCACCCACGCCTTCGCCGCGTTCACGATCGCCCGCCAGGTGGTCCCGAGCATGCGGACCCGCCCCCGGGGCGACGTCGTCATGATCTCGAGCGTGGCGGCCAGCGCGATGGCCGGGTGGTCCGCGCCGTACAACATGGCGAAGGCCGCGCTGGAGGCTCTGGCCCGCACCCTGGCCAAGGAGGAGCGCCGCCACGGCATCCACGTGAACGTCGTCGCCCCGGGCCTGGTCGACACCGACATGGGCCGGCGTCTCGCCAAGGCGGTCATGGGTGCGGGCGACGACATCCACTCGCTCGACGAGCGCATGGCGTTCGGGCACGTGTGCAGCCCGGAGGAGGTCGCCGAGGTGGTGGCCTGGCTCGTGTCCGACGCGGCCCGCTACGTCAACGACCAGCGCATCCAGGTGGACGGCGGCACGTTCTGAGCGGCCGGCTCAGGAATGGACGTGGCCGGCGCCGAACCGGCCCTTGATGCACAGGTTCCCGCCGGTCACGCTGCTCCCGTGCGGGGACGTCACCTTGACGATCCGGTCGCCCTCGTCGTCGGTCGCGCCGCGCTGCACGTGCAGCGTCAGGGTGCAGCCCACGCCGCAGAAGGCGCAGATGGTGTCGGTGCGGGTCTGGCGCTCGGGCGCCCAGGCCCCCATCGTGCGGAGGTCGAACTCGGTGCGGAACATCAGAGCGTCGGTCGGGCACACCTCGATGCAGTTCCCGCAGTACACGCAGGCCGAGTCGGGGAGAGTGACGTCGTGCTCGGTGGAGACCGTGGCCCCGAAGCCCCGGCCCGCGATCGCGATCGCGAAGGTGTGCTGCCACTGCTCGCCGCAGGCGTCAGTGCACTGGTAGCACAGGATGCAGCGCGAGTAGTCGCGCACGAAGCAGTCGTTGTCGACCTTCACGGGCTGGGCCACCGTGGCGGCGTCGGGCCCGAAGCGGTCGGGGTCGGCCCCGTAGCGGATGCTCCACTCCTCCACGTGGTCGGTCAGCGACAGGTCGACGCTGCTGGCGAGCAGCTCGAGCACCATGCGCCGGGCGTGGCGGACGCGGGGCGTGTCGGTGCCGATCTCCATCCCGGGCTCGGCCCGCCGGGAGCACGACGGCACGAGGGCCCGGCTCCCGGCCACGTCGACGACGCAGATCCGGCACACGTTGCGGGCGGTGATCGTGTCGCCGAAGCACAGGGTCGGGGTGTCCACCCCGGCCGCGGTGCACGCGTCGAGGACGGTCGCGCCGTCGGGAACCTCCACCGTGCGCCCGTCGACGGTGACGGTGACGGTCGCCCCGGGTGCGGGGGCCGGGTTCCCGGCGCCGTCGGTCACGACCGCTCCCCGAAGACGCCGAAGCGGTCGATGGCGCCCTCGACCGCGTTCCAGGCGAACTGGCCGAGGCCGCAGATCGAGGCGTCGCGCATCGCGGCGCCGACGTCGCGCAGGCGCTGGACCTCCTCGGCCACCGAGCCGAGGGGGCGGCCGTGGACGAGGCGGTGGAGGGCCTCCTCCTGGCGCACGGTGCCGACCCGGCAGGGCACGCACTGGCCGCAGGACTCCTCCCGGAAGAAGGTGGCGATCCCGAGGACGGCCGCGGCGAGGTCGGTGGTGTCGTCGCACACGAACACCGCGCCCGATCCCACCGTGGCCCCGATGGCCCGGGTGGCCTCCACCGTGAGCGGGACGTCGATCTCCCCGGGCGGCACGAAGGTCCCGGCCGCGCCGCCGAGCAGGACCGCCTGCAGCCGGCGGCCCACGGGCACACCGCCGGCGAGGTCGAGCAGCGCGGCCAGGGTGGTCCCCATGGGCACCTCGTAGCACCCGGGGCGGTCCACCGCCCCCGACACCGAGAAGAGCTTGGTCTCGGGGGCGGCCCCGTCGGGATCGAGGATGCGCAGGACGTTGGCCAGGGTCTCGACGTTGTGCACCAGGGTCGGACGGCCGAAGAGCCCGGCGTCGACCGGGTAGGGCGGCTTGGTGCGGGGCTCGCCCCGGAAGCCCTCGATCGACGCGAAGAGCGCGGTCTCCTCGCCGCACACGTAGGCCCCCGCCCCCCGGCGCACCTCGATGCGGAATGCCACCCCGAGCCCGGCGACGTCGGGGCCGAGCAGCCCGGCGGTCTCGGCCGCGGCGATGGCGTGCTCGAGGCGGGCGATCGCTTCGGGGTACTCGTCGCGCACGTACAGGTAGCCGACCTCGGCGCCGACCGCGTAGCCCGCCACGGTCATGGCCTCGACCACGGCGAAGGGGTCGTGCTCGAGTACGACCCGGTCCTTGAAGGTGCCCGGCTCCGACTCGTCGGCGTTGGCGACGACGTACTTCGGCGCGCCGGACGCGGCGGCGACGGCCTCCCACTTCCGGCCGGCGGGGAAGGCGGCGCCCCCGCGGCCGGTCAGCCCCGACGCGGTGATCGCCGCGCGCACGGCGGCCGGACCGATCCGCCCGGCGTGGGCGAGCGCGGCGCAGCCCCCGTGGGCGCGGTAGTCGTCGAGCGAGGCGGGGTCGACCACCCCGACGCGCCGCAGCAGCGTGCGGGCCGAGACCGGCTGCGGCACGGGCGCGGGGGCGACCGGCACCACGGCCCGCCCGCCCTCGGTGTCGAGCACCGCCGGCGCCTGCTCGCAGCGGCCCAGGCACGGGGAGGCCACCACGCCGGGCTCGTCGGCGCCGGGCGGCACCGCACCGGCCGCCGTGCACATGACGTCGGTGCACACCCGGCGCAGGCGGCGGGACCGGGGCGTGAACGCGAACGACGCGTACGACGACGCGACGCCGAACACCTCGGCCCGCCCGAGGCCGAGGCGGTCGGCGATCGCGTCGAGCACCTCGGGTGCGAGCCAGCCGGCGGCGTCGTGCGCCTCGTGCAGCGCGGGCAGGAGGGCGTCGCGCCGGGGTCGGGTGACGGGGAGGCCCACCGGGACACCCACGAGGGTGGGCCGCACGTCGCTCACCGGGCCGGCGGTGCGTCCGGGGCGCCCACCGGCGCCGGGATCCGCTCGATGCGCACGGCGGTGGCCTTGAACTCGGCCGTCCCCGACTTCGGGTCGACGGCCTCGATGGTGAGTCGGTTCGTGTCGACGTCGTCGCCGAAGTGCAGCGTCATGAAGGCGAGGCCGGCACGCAGGCCCGGGTCGATCCGGACCGGCGCCTCGACCGCACCCCGGCGCGACACCACCCGCACGACCTCACCCGGGGCGACCCCGAGCGCGTCGGCGTCGGCGGGGGAGAGGTCGACCGTCTCGCCGAAGCGCAACGGCGACGAGAAGCGCCGGGTCTGCACCCCGGTGTTGTAGGAGTCGAGGCGGCGGCCCGTGGTCAGCCGGATCGGGAAGTCGGCGGCGAGCGGGTCGGCGGGGGGCACCCACTCGACCACCGAGAACGGCGCCGGGCGGCCGCGCTCGGCGGGGTCGTCGGCCCAGAGGCGCCCGTGGAGGAACGACGGCTCGAGCCCGGTCTCCGACGGGCAGGGCCACTGGATGCCCCCGAGGGCCTCGATGCGGACCCAGCTCATGCCGGCGTGGAGCGGCGACACCCGCCGGAGCTCGTCCCACATCGTCTCGGGGTCGGGCGGCCCGATGGGGGTGCCGAGGCGCTCGGCGACGGCCGTGAGGATCGCGAGGTCGTCGCGTGCACCCTGCGGCGGGCGGACCGCGGCGCGCACCCGCTGCACCCGCCGCTCGGAGTTGGTCACGGTGCCGTCGGCCTCGCACCACGCCGCGGTCGCGGGCAGCACGACGTCGGCGAGCTCGGCGGTACGGGTCAGGTACAGGTCCTGGACGACGAGGTGCTCGAGGTCACCGAGGAGCCGCCGGGCCCGGGTGACGTCGGCCTCGGACTGGGCCGGGTTCTCCCCGAGCACGTAGACGGCGCGCAGGTCGCCGGTCTCCATCGCCGCGAACATCTCGGTGAGGTTGCGGCCGTCCTCGGGCGGGACCGGGTGCCCCCACACCGCCTCGACCCGGGTCCGGGCCTCGGGGTCGGTCACGGCCTGGAACCCGGGGAGCCGGTTCGGCAGGGCGCCCATGTCGCCGCCGCCCTGGACGTTGTTCTGCCCCCGGAGCGGGCTGAGGCCCGAGCCCCACCGCCCCACGTGCCCGCACAGCAGCGCGAGGTTGCAGAGCGCGAGCACGTTGTCGACGCCGCTGCGGTGCTCGGTGATCCCGAGCGTCCAGCACAGCTGGGCCTTCGGGGCCGTCGCATAGGCGTGCGCCGCGGCCCGGACCAGGTCGGCGGGCACCCCGGTGACCGCCTCGGCCCGCTCCGGGGACCAGTCGGCGACCTGGGCCGCGAACTCGGCGTAGCCGGTGGTGGCCCGGGCGACGAACTCCTCGTGGACCAGACCGGCGGCGATGATCTCGTGGGCGATGGCGTGGGCGAGCGGGATGTCGGCACCGACGTCGATCGGCAGCCACAGGTCGGCGAACTCGGCGGTCGCGGTCCGGCGGGGGTCGACCACGACCAGGCGGGCCCCGGCCCGGACCGCCCGCAGCACGTGGTGGAAGAAGATCGGGTGGGTCTCACGCGCGTTGGAGCCCCAGAGGACGACCACGTCGGCCTCCTCGACCTCCCGATAGCTGCTGGTGCCGCCCCCGGCCCCGAAGACCGTCGCCAGACCGACGACGCTGGGTGCGTGTCAGGTGCGGTTGCAGGAATCGATGTTGTTGGTGCCCACCGCCAGGCGCATGAACTTCTGCGCGGCGTAGTTCACCTCGTTGGTCGCCTTGGAGCACGAGAACATGCCCACGGCGTCGGCGCCGTGGTGGTCTCGGGCGGTCGCGAACCCGGCCGCGGCACGGTCGAGGGCGACGTCCCACGACGCGGGCACCAGCCGGTCGGCGTCGCGGACCAGCGGCGTGGTCAGTCGGGCGTGGGTCCGGTCGGACACGGGCACCTCCAGAGGTCGTCCGGGACCCCGACGGTACCGGCACGCGCGCCCGGTGCCGGGCGGGTCGGGCGCTGGGATACGGTCCGGACGTGGCCCGTCGCTCCGACCGCCGCCGGCGCCGCCGGACCCGCCGCATCGTCATCGGAGCGGTCGCGGTCGCGCTGGTGGTCCTCGGCGGGGGCACGGCGGCCGTCCTGGTGCTCGCCGGCGGGGATGGGCGGGCCACCGCGGGCGGCCCCGCCCCGGTCCCGGGGACGACCGTGCCCCCCGCCACCACGGTGCCGACGACCACCACCACGACCTACCCCGGCTGGGTCGACCCCCGGTCGGTGGGGGCGCCCTACCCCGGAGCGACGGTGGCCGGACTGCTCACCTTCCGGGGCAACCCGACCCGCACCTGGTACGGCGCCGGGCCGGTGCCCACGGCGCCCCGGGTCCAGTGGCGCATCCCGGGGCAGGGCATGTGCGCGGAGTCGGTCGACGGGCCGGAGACGTCGGTGTGGTGCGGCACCGGCTGGACCGGGCAGCCCGCGGTGTTCGAGCGGGGCGGGCGGACCTGGCTCGTCTTCGGGGCCTACGACCGGGCCGTCCACTTCGTGGACGCGGTCACCGGCGAGGACATCCTGCCCCCGTTCCCGACCGGCGACATCATCAAGGGGTCGGTGACGATCGACCCCGACGGCTACCCGATCGTCTACACGGGCTCGCGCGACGACTACTTCCGGGCCATCGCGATCGACGCTCCCGAGCCCCGCGAGCTGTGGCGCCTCTGGGCGTACGGCGGTTCCCGGACCTACTGGAACGACGACTGGGACAGCACCGCGCTGGTGCTCGACGACCACCTGTTCGAGGGCGGGGAGAACAGTCGCTTCTACGTCGTCAAGCTCAACCGCGGGTACGGACCCGACGGGCGGGTGACGCTCGCGCCCCAGGTCGTGTTCGACGAGCCGGGCTGGGACGACGAGCAGCTGCGGGCCTGGGGCCCGAGCCTGTCGATCGAGGGCTCGGTCGCGATCTCGGGCGACACGATGTACTTCGCCAACTCGGGCGGCCTCGTGCAGGGCTGGGACATCGGTCCGGTGCGCACCGGGACCGGACCGCCGACCCGCACCTTCCGCTTCTGGGCCGGCGACGACACCGACGGGACCATCGCGGTCGACGAGGACGGGATGCTGTACCTCGGGGCGGAGTGGGAGCGCTACACGGACCGGTCCAAGCAGGTCGGCCAGCTGTTCAAGCTGGACCCCAGCCGGCCCGACCCGCTGGTGTGGTCGCACGCCGACGCGTCGATCGCCCAGGCCGGCGTGTACTCCAGCGCGGCGCTGGTCGGGGAGGTCGCCCTGTTCACCACGTACAGCGGCCGGGCGGTGGCCGTGGACCGCAGGACCGGGGAGATCCGCTGGGAGAAGCGGCTGCCCGGCCCGCTCATGGGGTCGCCGGTCGTCGTCGACGGGATCTGGCTCCAGGGTGACTGCTCGGGCACGCTGCGGGCGTTCGACGTCCGCAACCCGACGGTGTCGCCGCCCGAGCTGTGGTCGGTCCGGCTCGGGGGCTGCATCGAGTCGACCCCCGCGGTGTGGAAGGGCCGCGTCTACGTCGGGACCCGCGGCGGGTACATGTACGCGCTGAGCGATCCCTGACGCCCGCTCCCACCACGCGCGTCCCGAGGCGGTGGGGCCGCCGGTACCCTCGGCCCGTGGTCGTGGTCGCGCTCCTGGTGCTGGTGCCGATCCTCGAGCTGGCCGTGTTCGTGCAGGTCGCGCAGTGGATCGGCGTGCTCGAGGCGGCGCTCCTGCTCGCGGCGCTGTCGCTGCTCGGGTGCTGGCTGGTGAAGCGCCAGGGCACCGCCGTGTGGCGCGAGGGCCGGGCCACCGTGGCCGCCGGGCGCATCCCGGGCCGGGCCGTGGTCGACGGGCTGCTCGTCACGGTGGCCGCCGTGCTCGTCCTCGTCCCGGGGTTCGTCACCGCCGTCTGCGGGCTCGCCCTGCTGATCCCGGCCGGACGCGACCTCGTGCGCACGCTCCTGATCCGGCGCTGGACCGCCGCCGCCCGGTCCCGGCGCGTCGGGAGCGACGCGCTGCCGGTCACGTCGCGCGAGCGCTCAGAGTCGCTGCAGCTCGGGCGCGGCGGGGCAGTCGAGCCGCCGGGGGAACCGCTCGGGTGAGTCGAGCCCCCCGGGGCCGGCGATCCGGGCCACCTCGGCCAGGGCCAGCGGCTCGACCCCGGTCCCCGGTCCCTCGACCGGATCGGTCGCGGCGCCCTGCATCGTGGTGAGCAGCCGCTCGGGCAGGATGCGGTCCACCGGCGCCACCAGCCACCACTCGGCGTCGGGGAGCTCGGCGCGCAGGTCGGCGACCCCGGCCGGGACCAGGGCGGTGGTCGGACTGGTCGCGAGGACCTCGACCAGCAGGTGCGTCGCCCCACTGGCCATCGCCTCGGTCGCCGACACCATGCGCACGGCCCGGTCGGCCGCGGCGAGCCGCGACCGCAGCCCGACGTCGGGCCGTTCGGGGCGCACGACCACCACGTCGAGATCGGGACGCGCGCCGAGCGCGGCCCCGGTCGCCTCCGGCCAGCCCAGCACCGCGATCGGCTCGTCGTGGGGGAACGGCAGCACGGCGACGAGGCGGTCCACCGTCCGGTCTCGCGCGACCGTGCGCGTGGCCGCCCGCACGGCAGCGGCGGGATCGCCGGCACCCACCACGTGCGCGCAGAGCCACCACAGCGGCCCGTTGGTCGGATGGTGGGCGAGCAGGCGCCGGCAGACCAGGACCAGCTGCACCGGGTCGGCGTCGAAGCGGGCGAGACACTCGGCCACCTCCTCGACCAGGCCCCGGTCGTCACCGGAGTACCGGGCCAGGGCCCGCAGGCGCTCGAACGGCAGCACCGGCCTCACCCGGACCCGGGCGCACCGAGCAGGGCACCCACCCGGGAGAGCGCCGCGGCCCGGCGGGTCAGCACGTCGGGATTGCCCCGGAGCCGCAGCGTGCCGTCGGCCAGGCACTGCTGGGCGTTGGCCGTGCCGGCGTGGATCCGCCGGGCGGCGTCGACCGTCGTGATCATGGTGAGGTCGGCGGCGGCCGCCCGCCCGGCGCGGACCCGGGCCGGGCCGGGGCCGAGGACCAGGTGGTAGGCGACCTCGCCGTCGTCGATCACCACCCGCTGCTCGATCACGACCGGGGGATCGGCGGCGTCGGCCAGGTCGGCGGCCTCCCGCACGGCGGCGTCGAGCACGGCCACCCAGTCGGGGCCGAGGAACTCCGGGGCGGTGGGGGACACCGTCGGATCGTACCGACCCGCCCACCCCGGTCCCGCCGGGGCGCTCGTGCGTGAGGGGCGCGGGCGCCCCGCTCCGGTAACCTCCGCCGCGGATGTCCGCGACCCCTGCCATCGCTGTCGCGGACCTGGTGAAGCAGTACGGCGACCGGCGCGCCCTCGACGGGCTCACGCTGTCGGTCGCGCCGGGCGAGGTGTTCGGCCTCCTCGGCCCGAACGGCGCGGGCAAGACGACGACGGTCGAGATCCTCGAGGGGTACCGGGAGCCCGACGCGGGCGTCGTGCGGGTGCTCGGGCTCGACCCGGTGCGCGACGGCGCCCGGCTGCGACCCCGCATCGGGGTGATGCTGCAGGAGGGCGGCCTCTACCCGGGCCTCACCGCCCGTGAGGTGCTGCGCCTCTTCGCGGCCTACTACGCCGAACCCGACGACCCGATGGCCCTGCTCGCCCGGGTCGGGCTCGAGGACGCGGCCCGGACCATGGTCCGCCGGCTCTCGGGCGGCCAGCGCCAGCGCCTCTCGCTCGCCGCGGCGCTGATCGGACGGCCCCAGGTCGTCTTCCTCGACGAGCCCACCGCCGGGATGGACCCGCACGCCCGCGCCACGACCTGGCGCCTGGTGCGCGATCTCGCCGAGCGCGAGGTCACCGTCATGCTCACCACCCACGCGATGGACGAGGCCGAGCACCTCTGCGACCGCGTCGCCATCATCGACCACGGCCGGGTGGTCGCCTCGGGTCGGCCCACCGAGCTCACCCGGTCGCTCGCCCGCGACGAGGTCGAGCTCGTGAGCGAGCCCGGGATCGACGTCGCCGCCCTCGCCGGCGCGCTCGGCCTCGGGAGCGAACGGGTCCGCGAGCGCCGACCCGGCGAGTACGTCGTGGCCGCGCCGGGCACCCCCGACCTCGTCGCCGACCTGGCCGCGTGGATGCGGGACCGGGGTCACCGCATCGACGTGCTGCACACCGGTCGTCGCTCGCTGGAGGAGGTCTTCCTCCGGCTCACCGGCGACGACGCCCCCACCGGGGTGCCGGGCCCGTGAGGGCCGTCCTGGCCCAGTCGCGCGCCGAGCTGGCGCTGACGCTCCGGCGGGGCGAGAGCCTGCTGGTGTCGTTCGCGATCCCCATCGGGATCCTGGTGTTCTTCGCCGAGGTCGCCCCGGTGAGCACCGACCTCGACGACCCGGTCGCGTTTCTCGTCCCCGGGGTGCTGGCGCTCGCGGTCATGTCGACGGCCATGGTCAGCCTCGCGATCGCCACCGGCTACGAGCGCCGCTACGGGGTCCTCAAGCGGCTGGGCTCGACCCCCTTGTCGCGCGGCGGCCTGCTCGCGGCCAAGACGGTCAACGTGCTCGCGATCGAGGTGCTCCAGGCCGTCGTGGTCGTGGCGACCGGGGTCCTCCTCGGCTGGCGGGCCACCGGTGGGCTGGTGCTGGCGGTGGTGTTCCTCCTGCTCGGCACGGTCGCGTTCGCCGGCATCGGGCTGCTGATGGCGGGCACCCTGCGGGCCGAGGCGACCCTTGCACTGGCCAACGGCTGCTTCCTCGTGCTGCTGTTCCTCGGCGGGATGGCCTATCCGCTCGAGGACCTGCCCCGGATCCTGCGCGACGTCGCCCAGGTGCTGCCGGCCGCCGCGCTCTCGGAGAGCGTGCGGGCGGCGTGCACCCCGGGCGTGGCCGTCCCGACGTGGAGCGTCGTCGTGCTCGCGCTGTGGGCCGTGGGCGCACCGGTCCTCGCGGCCCGGGCCTTCCGCTGGGAGGAATGACCCGGGCGGCGCGACCCGGGCGGCGCGACCCGGGACGACTCAGGCGCCGCGGGGCACGATCTTCGCCACCTCGGCCCGCAGGTCGGCCCACGTCGTGATCCCGAACGCCCGTGACACCAGCGTGCCGTCGGCGGCCACGAAGAACGTCTGGGGAACCCCGCGTACGCCGTACGCGGCGGCCAGGCGACCGTCGGGGTCCCGGGCGAAGCGCCAGTCGGCCTCGCGCTCGGCCACGTAGCGGCGGGCGTCGTCGGCGATGTCGCGGTACGACACCCCGATCACCTCGAGGCCGGCGGCGGCGTAGCGGCGCTGAGCCCGGGCGAGCAGCGGGAACTCCTTGCGGCACGGGTTGCACCACGACGCCCAGAAGTTCACGACGGCCGGGCGCCCCGACGGCAGGGCCACCGTCCCGGACCGCAGACCGGGGAGCCGGAACGTCGGCGCCGGCGCACCGACCTCGGCGGGCCCGGGGTCCACGACCGGGGTGGCCCCGGCGGCCGGGGGGCCCAGCAGGCCGGGGGCGACCAGGGCGAGTGCCACCACGGCGCGGCGTCCGACCCGACGCACCCGGGCCTCAGGCGTTGCGGACGAGCGTGTCGACGGCGACGGCGACGAACAGCGCGGCCAGATACACGTTCGAGTAGCCGAAGTACCGGATGGCCCGGACCGGCTCGGGCGAGCGCAGCAGCTGGGCCGCGCCGGCGATGAACGCGCACCCGAGCACGGCGGCCGCCACCAGGTAGACGGGCCCGACGGTCGTGGTGAGACCGAGGGTGAAGCTGACGAGCACGACCACCCACGAGTAGGCGAAGATCTGCCGGGCGGTGGCCGCCTCCCCCTTGACCACCGGGAGCATCGGGATGCCCGCGGCGGCGTAGTCGTCGCGGTAGCGCAGGGCGAGGGCCCAGAAGTGCGGCGGGGTCCAGACGAAGACGAGAGCGAAGAGCACCCAGGCCGGCGCGGCCAGCGTGCCGGTGACCGCGGCCCACCCGACCAGCACGGGCACGGCGCCCGCCGCGCCGCCGATCACGATGTTCTGGGGGCTCCGGGGCTTGAGCCAGATCGTGTACACGAACACGTAGAACAGCGTGGCGCTGAGCGTGAGCGCCGCGGCGAGCAGGTTGGCCGACGCCCACAGGACGGCGAAGGCGACCACGTTGAGGAGGATCCCGAACCCGAGGGCACGCCCCGGCGCGATCGTGCCCGTGGCCAGGGGTCGGTTGCGGGTCCGGCGCATCAGCTGGTCGCGGTCGCGCTCCACCCAGCAGTTGATGGTGTTGGCGCCCCCGGCGGCCAGGGCCCCGCCGAGGAGCACGGCAAGGATCAGCCCGAGGTCGGGGAGGCCCTCCTCGGCCAGGATCATGGCCGGGACCGTGGTGACGAGGAGCAGCTCGACCACCCGGGGCTTCGTGAGCGCCACGTAGGCCCGCACGACGTCGCGGATCCGCGGGCGAGGCTCCGGCGCAGTGTGCGAGCGGGGGAGGACCTCGGACACGGCGCTCCAGGACGCGGACGGCGGGACGCGGCGAGGGTAGCCGTCGGGTCCCGGAGCCCGGGAAGCGGCAGCGACGCCCCGGGGAAGGAGCCGGGGACGACCGGGGTAACCTCCCGGCGTGGCCGCCGATCCCGACGTCAAGCAGTCGATCCGGATGACCGCCGACCGGATCCTCGTGCGCCCGTCGACCGAGGCGGGCGAGCGGAAGTCCCGGGCCGGCATCCTCATCCCGGCGACCGCCAACGTGAACCGGCGCCTGGTCTGGGCCGAGGTCGTGTCGGCGGGGCCCACCGTGCGCAACGTCGAGGAGGCCGACCAGGTGCTGTTCGCCCCCGACACCGGCTACGAGGTGGAGATCCGGGGCGAGGAGTACCTCATCCTGCGCGAGCGCGACGTCCACGCGGTGGCCTCGACCCGCACCGACGGGCACTCCGGCCTCTACCTCTGACCCCTCCGACGCAGGCGCTGGAGACCGCACCGACCGTGCCCGATCGAGCCGCTGCCGATCCGCCGGAGCGCGGGGCGCCCGCCCGGGCGGAGCGCCTCGACGGCCGCGTCGCGCTCGTCACCGGGGGGACCCGGGGGATCGGGCGGGCGATCGCCGAGACCTACGCCCGGGCCGGGGCCGCGGTGGCGGTGCTCGCCCGCAAGGCCGACGAGCTCGCCGAGACCGAGGCCGCCCTCCTGGCCCTCGGGGCACCCGTCGTCACCGTGGCCGGCTCGGTCGACGATCCCGACGTCGTCGCCACCGCGGTCGCCCGCACCGTGGGCGAGCTCGGTCGGCTCGACGTCCTGGTCAACAACGCCGCGACCAACCCCGCGTTCGGCCCGACGATCGAGGTCGAGGCCCGGGCCGTGCGCAAGATCCTGGCGGTGAACCTCGAGGGGCCGCTGGCCCTCGCCCAGGCGGCGTGGGGCGCGTGGATGCGCGACCACGGCGGCGTCATCCTGAACATCGCCTCGGTCGGGGGCCTGGACCCGGCGCCGTTCATCGGCACCTACAACGTGTCGAAGGCCGCGTTGATCCACCTCACCCGCCAGCTCGCGCTCGAGCTCGCGCCGGGGGTCCGGGTCAACGCGATCGCCCCGGGCCTGGTCAGGACCGAGTTCGCCCGGGCGCTCTGGGAGCCCGACGAGGCAGGCATCGACCGGCGCCATCCCCTCGGGCGCATCGGCCGCCCCGACGACGTGGCCGCCCTGGCCCGGTTCCTCGCGTCCGACGCCGCGGCGTGGATCACCGGCGAGGTCTACCGGCTCGACGGCGGTCTCTCGCTGGTCTGAGGACCGAACGCCGCGCCCGCCCCCGGTCCGGTCAGCGGCGCGTCCGCCGGTCCGGCCGCTTCGCGAGCAGACGGACCTCCGCCGGATGCACGACGGGCGCGGGGCGCGCCGCGATGCGCTCGTCGAGGTACCGGGCGACCCGGCGGTAGAGCCGGTCCCCGAGCATGATCCGCAGCTCGGACTCGAGCGACCGGTACACGGGGCGGGCGTTCACGAACGCCTCGGGCGCCTCGGTGCACCACCAGGCGAAGTCGTCGCCGCCCTCGCCCCACCCCTCGCGGCCGAACTCCGTGAGCCGGGAGACGACGGTGCCGTCGTCCTGCTCCTCGTCGATGCGCCGCAGCGGCAGCTGCCAGCAGACCTCGGGCTTGAGGACGCTGTGGTGGGTGCCGGTGCGCATCCCCCACTGGTGGAGCGCGCAGCCCGCACCGCTCGCCCAGCCCGGGCGGTTGAGGAAGATGCAGGCGTCGTCCACCAGACGGGTGCGCCACTCCGGCTCGCCGTCGTCGCTGCCCACCTTGGCCGTGACGCCCTTCTTGCGGCCGATCCGGGCGTACTGCCAGAGGTCGTCGGGGAGGTCCTTGGCCAGGCGCACGACCCGGTCGCGGTCGGCCTTGTCGGAGAAGTGCGCCCCGTAGGAGCAGCAACCCTGCTCCCGCTCGGGCGCCGGGGCGGTGAAGACCCCCTGGCAGCCCGCCCCGAAGATGCAGTCCCACGACGAGCACAGGAAGGTGACGTCGATCTGCCAGACGCGCCCCTCCTCCTCGGGGTCGTCGAACGTCACCCATTCCCGGGTGGGACCCTTGGCCACCGGTGCTCCTCGTGTGTCGACGCGCGGCCGCGCGGTTCCGGGAGCGTAGCGAGGCCGTCGGTAGTCTTCGGGTATCGCACCCGACGCGCTCCTCGCCGACCTCCGCGCCGCGCTCGGACCCGATCGCGCCCGCGCCGAGGCGCTCGAGCTCGCGCTGTACGCCCGTGACGCAGGGGTCGAGCAGGGCCGGGCCGCCGCCGTGTGCTTCCCGCGCTCGACCGAGGACGTGGCTGCCGCCGTCCGGGTCGCGGCCGACCACGGCGTGCCGTTCGTGGCGCGGGGGAGCGGCACCGGCCTCGCCGGCGGCGCCACCCCGCTCGACGACGCCGTGGTCGTGGTGACCACGCAGATGAACCGGGTGCTCGAGGTCGATCCGGTGGAGCGCGTCGCCTGGGTCGAGCCCGGCGTGCTCAACCTCGACCTGACCCGGGCCGTCCAGCACCTCGGGCTGCACTACGCGCCGGATCCGTCGTCGCAGCAGGCCTGCACGATCGGCGGCAACGTCGGGACCAACGCCGGGGGTCCCCACTGCCTGGCGTCGGGGGTCACCTCGGCCCACGTGCTCGCGGTCGACGCCGTGCTCGCCGACGGCGAGGTGGCGCGCCTCGGCGGCACCGAGCCCGACGTGCCCGGCTACGACCTGCGGGGCTGCTTCGTCGGGAGCGAGGGCACGATGGGCATCGCGGCCCGGATCGCGGTCCGCCTCCTGCCCGACCCCCCGGTGGTCCGGACGCTCCTCTGCGACTTCGGCGCGCTCGACGACGCCGCCGCCACCGTGAGCGGCATCATCGCCGCCGGGATCGTTCCCGCAGCGCTCGAGATGATGGACGCCGAGATCACGCGCGCGGTCGAGGACTTCGTGGGCGCGGGCTACCCGCGTGACGCCGCGGCGGTGCTCCTGGTCGAGGTCGACGGCCTGCCCGACGGGGTCGCCGCGCAGGTCGCCGCCATCGACGCCGTCGCCCGGGCCCACGGGGCCCGCTCGGTCCGGGTCGCCGCCGACGAGGCGGAGCGGGCGCTGCTCTGGAAGGGCCGCAAGTCGGCCTTCGGGGCGATCGCCCGCATCGCCCCGGACTACTACCTCCACGACGCGGTGGTGCCGCGCACCAAGCTGGTCGACGTCCTGCGCCGCGTCTACGAGATCGCGGCCGAGCAGCGCCTGACGATGATGAACGTGTTCCACGCGGGGGACGGCAACCTCCACCCCCTCATCGTCTTCGACGCCCGCGAGCCGGGGATCTGGTCGCGGGTGCACGACGCCGGCGACGAGATCCTCCGGACCTGCGTGGCCGCGGGCGGCGTGCTCTCAGGCGAGCACGGGATCGGCATGGAGAAGCGCGACGCCATGCCGCTGATCTTCACCCCCGACGACCTCGACCTGCAGGCCCGGTTGCGCGACGCGTTCGATCCGCAGGGCCTGGCCAACCCCGACAAGGTCCTGCCCCGGGGCAGCCGCTGCGGGGAGGTCCGCCGGGTCCCCGAAGGGACGTGGGTGTGAGCCCAGGGACCGTCGCCCCGGCCGTCGCCGAGGCCGTCGCGGCCCTGGCCGCGACCGTGGCCACCGCCGCGACCGTCGTGCCGGTGGGTTCCCGCACGCACTGGGAGGTGGGAGGACCGGCACCCGCGGGCACCGAGGTGCGGGCCCCGTCCGGGGTGCTCGAGTACGACCCCGCCGAGCTGACCGTCACCGTCGCCGCGGGGACGACCGTCGGCGAGCTCGACGCCGTCCTGGGTGCGGCGGGCCAGCAGTGCCCGCTCGACCCCCGTGACCCGGCCGCGACCGTGGGCGGCGTGCTCGCGGCGGGGCTGAGCGGCCCCCGTCGGCTCCGCTACGGCCCGCTGCGCAACCGGCTCCTCGAGGTGCACCTCGTGCTCGCCGACGGCCGCACGGTCAAGGGCGGCGGGCGCACGGTGAAGAACGTGAGCGGCTACGACGTCGCCCGCCTGATGGTCGGGTCGCTCGGGACCCTCGGCGTGCTGGTGCAGGTCACGCTGCGCTGCGAGCCCCGCCCGGCCGCGTCCGAGTGGCGCCGCCTCGACGTCCCGGCGGCCGAGGTGCTCCGGCGCGCGTTCCGGCCCGCCGCGGTGCTCACCGACCCGACCGGCACCACCGTGCTGCTCGAGGGGTTCCCCGAGGACGTCGCCGCCGAGCGGACCCGCCTGGGCCCCTCGACCGGCGCCGAGGCGCCGGCCTGGCCCACCGGCCCCCACCGGGGGCGCATCTCGGTGCGTCCCGCGCTGGTCGACCGCGTGCTCGCCGACCTCGCCGGGCTCGGGATCGGCGCACTGGGGGAGGGGGGCGTCGGCACCGTGCACGTCGCCGCGCCGAGCGCTGCGGGGCTCGATGCCGCCCGCACGGTGGCCCACGCCGCGGGCGGCTGGCTGCTCCGCGAGGCGGGACCGCTCGACGGCTTCGGGACCGACCTGCCCAACCGGGCGCTGATGGCCCGGATCAAGGACGCGCTCGACCCGACGGGCAAGTGCAACCCGGGCCGGCTGCCCCTGGCCCCGGTCCCCGTGGGCGGCCCCGCGTGAGCGGCCGGGCGCTCGGCCTCGACCCCGACGAGCTCGTGAGCTGCGTCGCCTGCGGCCTGTGCCTGCCGCACTGCCCGACCTACCGCGTCACCGGCCTCGAGATCGCGTCGCCCCGGGGTCGCATCGCCGCGATGCGGGCGGTCGACCTCGACGGTGCCCCGGTCGACGCATCGTTCGTGGCCGCCATGGACGCGTGCATCCAGTGCCGGGGCTGCGAGGCCGCGTGTCCCTCGGGCGTCCCCTTCGGTCGCCTGATGGAGGGGACCCGCGCGGCGCTGGCGGCGCCCGGTGCGCCCCCCGGCGCGCGCCGGGCCCCGGCGCGCCGGGTCGCCGAGGCCGTCGCCTACCGCTGGGTGCTCACCCGGCGTCCGGTGCTCCGCGCCGCCACCTGGGCCCTGTGGGCGCTGCAGCGACTGCGCCTCGTGCCCGCGCGGGCGGGTGTGCCCGCGTTGCGCGCCGACGAGCTGCGGCGACCGCTCGACCTCGGCGGTCCGGGAACCGGCGACGCCTACCTGCTCACCGGCTGCGTGATGGACGCCTGGCAGCGCTCGGTGCACCGGGCCACGGTCGCCGTGATGCGGGCCGCGGGCGCGACCCCCATGCACCCGGGTCCCGGCGCCGACTGCTGCGGCGCGCTGCACGTCCACGCGGGGCGGACCGCGACGGCCCAGCGCCTCGCCCGGAGCGTGATCGCGTCGATGCCCGGCGACGCGCCCGTGGTCGTCGACAGTGCCGGGTGCGGCGCGGCGATGCGGGACTACGGCCACCTCCTGGGGACCCCGGAAGCGGCGGCGTTCTCCGCCCGGGTGGTCGACCTCGCCGACTGGCTCACCAGGCAGCCGCCGCTGGCGCTGCGCGACACCGGACTTCCGGTCGTGGTGCAGGATCCGTGTCATCTCCGCCACGTCCAGCGGGCCCACCTCCCCGTGCGCACGGTGCTCGCCCCGGCGTGCCGCCTGCTCGAGACCGCCGACGACGGCCTGTGCTGCGGGGCGGGGGGCGCCTTCGCGGTCTGGGAGCCCGAGCTCGCCGGCGCGGTGCGCGACCGCAAGGTCGCGGCCATCCGGGCCGTGGGCGGGCCGGCCCCGGTCGTGGCGTCGGCGAACCCCGGCTGCCTGCTCCACCTGCGCGCCGCCGGGCTCGAGGTCCGCCACCCCGCGGAGCTCCTCGCCGACGCGCTCGACCCGGAGGGCCGATGAGCATCCCCGAGATCGTCACCCAGCTCGTGGGCATCGAGGAGCGCCTCCGCGACCTCGCCTACGACCGGCTCCGCGAGGCGGCGGCGGGCGACGCCGACGCGGCCGCCGACGAGAAGCGCATCCTGGCGGCCCGCCGGGCGGTGGAGAAGGCGATCCGGTCCCTCGGCGGCGCGCCGTTCGACGAGTAGCCCGGGACCGCCCGTCCGGCGGCCGCGCGGCTCAGGCGAGCAGGTCGGCGGCCAGCGCAGCGAGCGAGGTCTCGGGGCGGGCCCCGAGGTGCGAGACCACCTCGGCCGCGGCCAGGGCACCGAGGCGTCCGCTCGTCCCGAGGTCGTAGCCGTGGGTGACGCCGTAGAGGAACCCGGCGGCGTAGAGGTCGCCGGCCCCGGTGGTGTCGACCACCCCGCCGGGCACCGGCGCGGCGTCCACGAGGTGGACCTCGGATCCGCTGATCACGAGCGAGCCCTTGGCCGACCGGGTCAACGCCGCGATCTCGCAGTGGTGGTTGACCCTCTGCAGGGCGTCGTCGAACTCGGTCACCTCGTAGAGCGCGCAGATCTCGGCCTCGTTGGCGAAGAGGATGTCGACGTCGTGCTCCACGAGGGCGAGGAAGTCGGCGCGGTGGCGCTCCACGCAGAAGGAGTCGGACAGGGTCAGGGCGACCCGGCGGCCCGCGTCGTGGGCGACCCGGGCGGCGTGGCGGAACGCCTCCTTGGCCCGGGGCTGGTCCCAGAGGTAGCCCTCGAGGTAGGTCACCTGGGCCGCGCGCACGAGGTCGACGTCCACGTCCTCGGGGCCGAACTCGGCTGCGGCCCCGAGGAAGGTGTTCAGGGTGCGCTCGGCGTCGGGCGTGACGAGGATGAGGCAGCGGCCGGTGGGCGGACCCCCCTCGGCCGGGGGCGCGGCGAAGTGCACGCCGGCGGCCCGGATGTCGTGGGCGAACACTGCGCCGAGCTGGTCGGCGGCGACCCTCCCCACGAAGGCGGCCCGGCCGCCCAGGGAGGCGAGCCCCACCAGCGAGTTGGCGGTCGAGCCACCGGACACCTCGATGCCCGGGCCCATCGCCCCGTAGAGGCGCTCGGCCTGCTCGGCGTCGATGAGCGTCATCGACCCCTTGACCCGGTCGTGGGCGGCGAGGAACGCGTCGTCGGCGTGGGCGAGCACGTCGACGAGCGCGTTGCCGAGACCGACGACGTCGAAGTCGGTGGGTCCGCTCACGTGACCACCGCCCGGGGGCGCAGGGCCACGGGCACGCCGTCGGGGGTCGGCCCGGAGTCGGGCCGCAGGCGGGTCCCGGTGGTGGTCACCCGGCCGTAGAGGGTGGTGCGCTGGACCAGGGGACGACCCAGCGGCGCCACGATCTCGTGGAAGCCGGCCTCGTCGAGCTCCTGGCCGTGGGCGGCGCCGGCCGCCCGGGAGATGTTCTCGTCCATCAGCGTGCCCCCGAGGTCGTTGGCCCCGGCCTGCAGGATCTGGCGGGCGCCCGCGGCCCCGACCTTCACCCACGACACCTGGACGTTGTCGATGGCGCCCCGGTAGGCGATGCGGGCCACCGCGTGCACGAGCAGCACCTCGCGGAACGTCGGGCCCCGCCGGGACCGGCCCTGGAGGTGGATCGGGCTGGCCATGTGGACGAAGGGCAGACCGACGAACTCGGTGAAGCCGCCGGTCTCGCGCTGCAGGGCACGGGTGCGGACGAAGTGGTTGGCCACGTGCTCGGGGCGCTCCACCGTGCCGAACATCAGGGTGACGTTGGAGCGCAGGCCCACGGCGTGCGCGGTGCGGTGGGCCTCCAGCCACTGCTCGGTGTCGACCTTGTCCGGGCAGATCACGGCCCGGACCTCGTCGTCGAGCACCTCGGCCGCCGTGCCGGGCAGCGTGTGGAGCCCGGCCGCCCGCATCGAGACGAGGTAGTCGTGCAGGGGGACGCCGAGGCGGCGGGCCCCCTCGGTGACCTCCAACGCGGTGAAGCCGTGGACGTGGATGTCCGGGGCGACCGCCCGGACCGCGGCCACGACGCTGCGGTAGTAGTCGCCGTCGAAGTCGGGATGGATCCCGCCCTGGAGGCAGACCTCGGTCGCGCCGCACTGCACCGCCTCGATCACCCGGCGTTGGATCTCCTCGTGGTCGAGCAGGTAGGGGGTGCCGCGAAGGTCCAGCGACAGCGGACCCTTGGAGAACGCGCAGAATCGGCACTTGAACGTGCACACGTTCGTGTAGTTGATGTTCCGGTTCCGGACGAAGGTGACGTCGTCCCCGACGGTCTCGCGCCGCAGGTGGTCGGCGACGGCCGCGACGGCCGTGACGTCGGGACCGCGGGCGCCGAGGAGGGTCACGATCTCGGGGACCCCGACCTCCTCGCCGGCGGCGACGCCGGCGAGCACCTCGCCCACGGCGCTGCCGGACCGGGTCGGGACCGCCGCGACGGATGCGACCGGCAGCAGCGCCGGCGGCTCGCGATCGCCGCCCGACGCCCAGTCGTCGTCGCGCGCGAGCCCCTCACTGTCGCTGGCCCGCCACACGGCGGTGCGGACGTCGGGGTGGAGCCACTCGTCGGCGGCGCGCACGTACTCGGGATACACGGTGAGGCGCGGCGCGAGGACCTTGCCCGCGGCCTCGGTGGCGGCCCGGAGCCGGTCGAGGTCGGGCCAGGGCCGCTCGGGGTTCACGTGGTCGGGGGTGACGGGGGAGACCCCGCCCCAGTCGTCGATCCCGGCCTCGATCAGCGCGCCGAGGTCGTCGGAGAGGTTCGGGGGGGCCTGGAGGTGCATCGCCGGGCCGAGCACGAGGCGGGCCGCGGCGATGGTCCAGCGGAACTCGTCGGGGGGGCACGGGTCGGCCCGGTGCATGGCGGTCCCGGGCTTGGGCAGGAAGTTCTGGACGATGACCTCCTGCACGTGCCCGTGCCGGGCGTGGGCGGCCCGGATCGCGAGCAGCGCCTCGATGCGCTCCCTCCGGGTCTCCCCGATCCCGACGAGGATCCCGGTGGTGAACGGGACCTTGGCCCGGCCCGCGGCCTCGAGGGTGGCGAGGCGCCGGGCCGGCGTCTTGTCGGGGGCGCCGTGATGGGGGCCCCCGGGCTCGCCGAGCCGGGCGGCGAGGGTCTCGATCATCATCCCCTGCGACGGGCTCACGGCCCGGAGCCGGACGAGGTCGGCCTCGTCCAGGGCGCCGGCATTGGCGTGGGGAAGGAGGCCGGTCTCGGCGAGGACCGCCCCCGCGACCGCGCAGAGGTGGTCCAGGGTGCTCGCGACGCCCCGCTCGGCCAGCCAGGCGGCGGCGTCGGGGTAGCGGGCCTCGGGGGCCTCACCCAGGGTGAACAGCGCCTCGTGGCACCCGAGGGCGGCACCGTGGCGGGCCAGGGCGAGCACCGCCTCGAGGTCGAGGAACGGCGCCTCGAGCCGGGCCGGGGGCTTGGCGAAGGTGCAGTAGCCGCAGCGGTCGCGGCACAGCATCGTCAGCGGGACGAACACCTTGGGCGAGAACGTGATGCGGTCGCCGTGGCCGGCGTCGCGCAGCTTGCCCGCCTCGGGGACGATCTCGTCCGCGGTGACGTCGACGAGGGCGAGGGCATCCGGCTCGGAGAGCACGGCGACACGCTAGACGACGCCCCCGGGCCGGTCCGGGTCCGGATCAGGCGAACGCGGCGGGGTCCACCAGCCACAGCACCCGATCGGCCTCGATGCGCGATGCGGGAAGGTCCTCGCCGGCGCGGATGCGGGCCAGCGCGTCGCGCTTGTCGGCGCCGGCCACCGTCACGACCACCAGCCGGGCACGCGCGATGGCCGGGTAGGTGAAGGTGCACCGGAGGTGGGGGTGGGCGTCGTCGCCGTTGGTCACGACCAGTCGGTCGGTCACGGTCAGGGCGGGCGAGCCGGGGAACAGCGACGCCGTGTGGCCGTCGGGGCCGAGGCCGAGGTGCACGAGGTCGATCGGGTCGGCACCGGCGACGAGGAGGTCGTAGGCCGCGGCGGCGGCCTCGGGGGTCGTGCCGGCGTGGTACATCGAGTGGATCCACGCCGGGCCGACCTCGTCGAGGAACGCCACCCGGGCCATCCCCTCGTTGGAGTCGCGGTCGTGCACCGGGACCCAGCGCTCGTCGCCGAAGTACACGTCGACCTGCGACCAGTCGAGCCGGGCCGCGGTGGCGCAGAGGGTGTAGCAGGCCCGGGCGGTCGCCCCACCCGACAGCGCGACCGAGCGCGGGGCCTCGGTGGTCAGGAGCTCGGCGAACGCCGCGGGCACGTGGGGGACGACACGGATCTCACCGGGCAGCGCCATCGCCCGAGCATAGGGAGCCTCCGTCCCGACGCGGTCGCCGGGTGACGGGCGAGGCGACCGGGCAGGATGACCCCGTGGCCGACCCCGTGGACTCCCCCGTGGATGCCCGCTCGATCGCCCGGCGCCTGCGGGTCGCACCCGGTGAGCTGCCGCTCGCGCTGGCGGCGCTGCACGCGGCGCTGCCGGTGGGGGCGACGTGGTCGGCCTCGCTCACCGGACGGCCTCCCGCCTCCCTCGCCGAGGTGGTGGAGGGTGGCGGGTTCTCGGTGCTGGAGGCCACCACCACGGGCCGCACCCGGGCGCGCGTCGTGGCCCGCCGGGACCACACGCTGCCCGACTTCGTCGCCCCGGGGCTGCGCCTCCTCGTCGTCGGCTGCAACCCGTCGCTGCGCTCGGCCGACGCGGGTGTCGGCTTCGCCCGTCCCGGGAACCGCTTCTGGCCCGCGGCCCTGGAGGCCGGGGTCGTCTCGGCCGACCGCGACCCGTGGGGGGCCGTGCGCACCGACCGGGTCGGCATGACCGACCTGGTCAAGCGGGCCACCAACGACGCCGCCGCGGTCCGGCCGGCCGAGTACCGCCGGGGCCTGGCCCGGGTGGAGCGCCTCGTGGCGTGGCTGGCCCCGGGAGCGGTGTGCGTGCTCGGCCTCGAGGGGTGGCGCACGGCCGCCGATCCGCGGGCCCGGCCCGGCGTGCAGCCCGGCGAGCTCGGGGGGCGCCCGGTCTACCTCATGCCCAACCCGAGCGGCCGCAACGCGCACGCCACGGTCGCGTCCCTCGCCGCGCACCTGCGCGCGGCGCGCGCCCTGGCCGACGACGTGGCGTCCGCCCGTCCCGGCGACGCGCCCGGGGACCGGGTCAGGCCGGGCCGAGACCGAGGAGCGCGCGGGCCCGGGTGACCACGTGGTCGGGGGTGAAGCCGAACTCGGCGAACACCGTCGGACCGGGCGCGGAGGCGCCGTAGTGGTCGAGGCCGACGACGTCGTCGGCGTAGCGCTCCCACCCGAGCGTGACCCCCGCCTCCACCGCCAGGGTCGGGACGCCCGGCGGGAGCACCTCGTCGCGGTACGCGTCGGGCTGGGCGGCGAAGCGGTCCCACGACGGCATGGAGACCACCCGGACCCCGGTGCCGTCGGCGGCGAGGCGCGCGGCCGCCTCCACGCACAGCGCGACCTCGGAGCCGGTGCCGACGAGCACCAGGTCGAGCCCGCCGACCTCGTCGACCAGGACGTACGCGCCCCGGGGCACACCGACCGCCCCGCGGTCGGCGGTGCCGGCGAGGACGGGGACGCCCTGGCGGGTGAGGATCATCGCGGTCGGTCCCTCGCCGTCGATGTGGTTGCGCCACGCGTGGGCGACCTCGTTGGCGTCGGCGGGACGCACCACGTGCAGGCCCGGGATCGCCCGGACCGCCATCAGCTGCTCGACCGGCTGGTGGGTGGGGCCGTCCTCGCCGACGCCGATCGAGTCGTGGGACCACACGAACGCGGTCTTGTACCCGGAGAGCGCGGCCAGACGGGCCGACGGGCGCATGTAGTCGCTGAACACGAAGAAGGTGCCGCCCGCGGGCATCAAGCCCGACACGGCCATGCCGTTCATGACCGAGCCCATCCCGTGCTCACGGATCCCCCAGTGGATCTGGCGACCGCCGAAGTCGTGGGGAGCGATCGCGGGGGCACCCTTGAGCTCGGTCCCGGTGTTGCCGGTGAGGTCGGCGCCTCCCGCGACGAGGCCGGGCACCCGGTCGACCACCGCGGTCAGCACCTTGGCGCAGGCGGCGCGGGTCGCGACCGACTCACCCGGCTCCCAGGTCGGGAGCGCGGCCTCCCAGCCCGGGAGGCCCCGGCCGGTGAGGCAGGCCTCCACCGCGGCGCTCCGGGCCGGGTCGTCGATGCGGATCGCGTCGCGGCGGTGCTCCCATGCGTCGCGGGCGCCCCGGCCCCGCACGCCGGCGGCCCGGTAGAAGGCGAGCACGTCCTCGGGGACCGCGAACTCCTCGGGCGGGCAGCCGAGGATCTCCTTGATGCGCGCGATCTCCTCGGCGCCGAGTGGGTTCCCGTGGGCGTGGGCGGTGTCGGTGTAGGTCGGGGAGGGCCAGCCGATGTGGCTGCGCAACACGATCAGGCTCGGGCGCTCGGTCTCGGCCATCCCGGCGCGCAGCCCGGCCTCGATCGCGTCGCAGTCGTTGGCGACCTCGCCGAGCTCGACCACGTGCCAGCCGTACGCGGTGAAGCGCTTCGGCACGTCGTCGGAGTAGGACAGCTCGGTCGGACCGTCGATCGAGATGTGGTTGTCGTCGTAGACGTACACCAGGCGACCGAGCCCGAGGTGACCGGCGAGCGACGCGGCCTCGTGGCTGATCCCCTCCTGGAGATCGCCGTCGGAGCAGATCGCGAACACGTGGTGGTCGAAGCACTCGGGACCGAAGCGGGCCCGCAGGTTCGCCTCGGCCAGGGCGATGCCGACGCCGTTGGCCACGCCCTGGCCGAGCGGGCCGGTGGTGACCTCGACCCCGGCCGTGTGGCGGTACTCGGGATGACCCGGGGTGGCGGAGCGCCACTGCCGGAACTCACGGAGGTCGTCGAGCGTGAGCCCGAAGCCGCAGAGGTGGAGGTAGGCGTAGAGCAGCATGGACGCGTGGCCCGCCGAGAGGACGAAGCGGTCGCGGTCGGGCCACTGGGGGTCGCCGGCGTCGTAGGTCATCACGCGGGTGAACAGGACGTGGGCGAGCGGGGCCAGGGCGAGGGGGGTCCCGGGGTGGCCGGAGTTGGCCCGCTGGACGGCGTCCAGGGCCAGCGCGCGCGCGGTGTTGATGCCGCGGGTCTCGAGGTCGCTGGTGGCCACCCGGACTCCTCTCGTCGAAGCCTGCGCCGACCCGAGGGCCCACGCGCGCCGCCCGTGCCGCGCGCCGGGAGCCTATGGCACCCGCGGTGACGCGCCAGGAACGGTCGGGCGGGTCGCCGCGGGAGGCGGGCGCCCGGCTCAGGGGAACAGCGCGAGGCTCGCGGTGAAGGCGTGGAGCGCGTTGCGGCGCCCGATCGGGCCGATCTCCCCGGCGCAGAACATCCCGGCCACGGGCACGGGTCCGAGCGTCTCGGCCACCACCCCCGCATCGTGGTCGGGGGCGCCGAACAGGGCCCGGCCCCGCCCGTTGCAGGTGAAGCAGAGCGCGGCCCCGGCCGACTCGGCGGCGAGGAGCGCGCGCAGGTCGTCGTCGGCCGCGGCGGCGTCGCGGACGTGGAACTGCACGGTGCGCCCCACCTCCACCGGCTCGCCGACGGCGATCGCCCCGGTCTCGCGGTCGGCCCCGATGACCGACCGGACGAGGAAGTCGCCCCGACCGAAGTCGGCCCGGTGCTCGTCGACGACGAACCCGAGCTGCAACCCGCGCTGGAGCAGGGCCCGCTCGGCGTCGTCGGCGCGCTCGGCGATCTCACGCAGGCGCTCGAGGGCGGGACGACCAGCCAGCTCGGCGACGAAGTTCCGCTCGCCCCGCGTGACGACCAGCGGCTCGCCGACGGGACGGCAGCCCTGCGACACCACCGTCCGCACCCCGGCCCCGGCCACCAGGACCGCGGCCGCGCCCGCGTGCTCGATCCGCCCGTCGACCACGAGCCGGTTGCCACCGGGGCGGCTCGACGCCGAGGCCAAGCCGCCCAGCACCGGGAGCCCGGGTCGGTCGTGGTCGAGGCGGCGCAGGAACGCCTCGGTGGGGAAGGTGAACGGATCGGCCGCGAGCAACAGCACGTCGGCGTCGACGCCCTGGTCGGGGCGCTCGGGCCAGCCCACGACGGACGGGCCGTCGGGGGTGTCCTCGTTCCGCAGCGCCATCGGGATCAGGTCGGCGCCGGGCAACACCGCGGCGAAGACCGCGACGCCGGGGCCGTCCTCCACCTCCTGGGTCCCGGCGAGCACGCCGCTCGCCGACGCGCCCAGGAGCACGCGGGGGCCGAGGAGCGCGTGGAGCGCGTGCAGCGCGTCGTCGAGGGCCCCGACCAGGTGGGGGGAGACGAAGCACACGAGGAGGTCGGGGTCGTCGCCCCCGAGCGCGTCGAGCACCTGCCCGGCGACCTCGCCGACCGCGTGGGCCGGCAATGGGTGGGTGGACAGCGCCGACGCGTAGCGGGCGCTCACCGGGACCGCCGCAGCGACGAGTCGGACCAGGCCCGCATCCGAAGGCGCAGCAGGCCCCCCAGGGTCCGGGGCACCCGGCGCCAGATCGGCGAGCGCGACGGTCGTCGCTCGTCGACCACCACCGGGAGCTCCACGGCCCGCAGGCCGGCCCGCTCCACCCGCAGGACGAGCTCGGTGTCGAAGAGGTCGGTGCCCGAGCGGCACCGCCGCGCGTGCGGCTCGACCGCGGCGCGACGCAGGACCTTCATGCCGTGGGTGTCGGAGACCCCGAGGCCGAACCCGACGCGCAGCACGCCGGCGAACACCCCGGTGACGAACCGTCGGCCCCAGGCCCGGTGGTCCTCGGCCCCGGCGGCCCGCTTCGACCCGACCACCACGGCCGGGTGGTCGGGGGCGCCGAGGCGGTCGCGGGCCCGGGCGACGAAGCCCAGGTCGTAGTAGTCGACGTCGAAGTTCACGACGACCTCACCCCGGGCCGCGAGCAGCCCCGCCCGCAGCGCCGCGCCGTAGTCGGGGTCGGGCAGGTGCAGGGCCCGCACCTCGGGGTGCTCGGCGGCCAACCGGTCGGCGACCGCGGCGGTGTCGTCGCGCGATCCGTTCTCGACCACGAGGACCTCGAACGGATCGCCGGCGTCGCGCAGTCCGGCGACGACCTCGGTGACCGCGGTCCCGAGGAAGGCGGATTCGTTGTACGCGGGCATCACCACGCTGATCGCGAGGTGGGGCGGGGGAGCGCTCGGGACCGGCGGGGTGTCCCCGTCGGAGGCGGGCGGCACGGGGGTAGGCTACCGAGCCGCTCGCCGGATCGGCCCCGCGACCACCCGTCCGCGGCACCGCCCCGGCCCGGGGATGGGGGACCGCGCCGATGACCGACTCGCTGACCGCGCAGGCGGAGCTGCAGGGCCACGCGCCCGCCGTGGTGGTGGAGCCCGCCGGCGGGGGCGTCGGCTCGTCGACCAGCTACGGGGAGCTGAACCTCGCGGCCAACCGCCTCGCCAACGGCCTGGTGGCGCTCGGCGCCCGGCCGGGGGAGCGGGTCGTGTGGTGCGGCCCCAACTCGCTCGAGGTCATCACCGCGGTGCACGCGGCGCGCAAGGCGGGCCTCGTGGCCGTGCCCCTGTCGTACCGGTTCACCGCCGAGGAGATGCAGTACGTCGTCGACAACTCCGACGCGACCACCGTGGTCATCGACGCCGAGCAGGCGCCGCTGCTGGCCGAGATCCGCGACCGCCTGCCCAAGGTCCGGTCGGTCGTGGTCTGGGGGGAGGGCACGCCCGCGGGCTTCGTGGCCTGGGACGAGGTCCTCGCCGGGAGTCCCGAGACCGAGCCCGACCCGGGCGGGGAGCCCGGCACCATCGGCGGCTCGATGATCTACACCTCGGGCACGACCGGCCACCCGAAGGGGGCGACCCGCACCGGGAGCGACCCCGAGACGGTCCTCGCGCTGCTCGGCGCCCTCCGCTTCCAGCCCGGCGAGGAGGTGTACCTCACCACCGGTCCGCTCTACCACTCGGGTCCGTTGATGTTCGCGACGCTCGCCCATTCGCTCGGCGGGTCGATCGTGACCATGCGCAAGTTCCAGCCCGCGGCCTGGCTCGACGCGGTCCGGGTGCACCGGGCCACCAACACGTTCTCGGCTCCGACCCAGCTGAAGCGGATCGTCGCGCTCCCGCCCGAGGACCTCGCCCGTGCCGACATGTCGTCGATGCGCATCCTGGTGGCCAACGCGGCCCCGGTGCCGTACGCGCTCAAGCAGGAAGTGGTCGAGAAGCTCGGTGACGGGTTCCTGTTCGAGATCTACGGCTCCACCGAGCTCGGCGTCGTGACGGTGCTGCCGCCCGAGGACCAGCTCCGCAAGCCCGGGTCGTGCGGCAAGACCTACGGGCCGATCGACGTGCGCATCGTGCGCGACGACGGCGCCGAGACGGCGACCGGGGAGCCCGGCGAGCTGTTCATCCGGACCCGCCTCGCGATGGACGGCTACCACCGCACCGAGGAGCAGCTCACCGAGCTCGCCGACCACGACTGGAAGTCCGTCGGCGACGTCGCCTACCTCGACGACGAGGGCTACCTCTACATCTGCGACCGCAAGAAGGACATGATCATCTCGGGCGGGGTCAACATCTACCCGGCCGAGATCGAGGCGGTGCTGCACCAGCACCCGGGCGTCATGGACGTCGCCGTGTTCGGCATCCCCGACGACGAGTGGGGCGAGTCGGTGTACGCGATCCTCCAGGCCCGAGCCGGCGTCACCCTCGACCTCGACGAGGTCCGGGACTTCGCCGCCGCCCACCTCGCCGGCTACAAGCAGCCCCGCGGCTACGAGCTGCGCGACGAGCTGCCCCGCACCGAGTCGGGGAAGCTGCTCAAGCGGGTGCTCCGGGACGAGTTCTGGAGCGGCCAGGACCGCAGGGTCTGACCCCACGGTGGCGCGCACGCTCGCCGAGGACGAGTCCGGCGCGCTGCTGGCCGGCTACGGGGTGCCGGTCGTCACGGCGGTCCGGGCCACCGATCCCGACGCCGCCGCGGCCGCGGCCGACCGGCTCGGGTACCCGGTGGTGGCAAAGCTCGTGGGGCCGGCCATCGCCCACAAGACCGAGCGCGGCCTCGTGCGCCTGCGCCTCGGCGACGCCCCGGCGGTGCGGGCGGCCGCCGCCGAGCTCCTGGGCGCCGCGCGCCCCGACGACGGCGAGGTCGGCGTCCTGGTCGCCCCGATGGTGGCGGGCACCCGCGAGCTCGTCGCCGGCCTCGTGCGCGACCCCCAGTTCGGCCCCTGCGTGATGGTCGGGGTCGGCGGCGTGCTGACCGAGGCGCTGGGCGACGTCGCCTTCGTGCCCGTCCCGCTCGACCGCACCGACGCGCTCGAGGCGATCGAGGCGCTCACGCACCAGGCCCTGCTCGGACCGGTCCGGGGCGAGCCCGCGATCGACCGGCACGCGGTCGCCGACGTGCTGCTCGGACTCGCCGCGCTGGCCCGGGACCGGGCCGACGTGCGGTCGGTCGACGTGAACCCGTGCATCGTCGTGGACGGACGTCCGCTCGCCGTCGACGCGCTGGTCGAGATCGGCAGTCCCGACGAGATGCGCGGCGACGCGCCGACCCGGCCCGCACCCGACCTGCGCCCGCTGTTCGACCCCCGGGGCGTCGTGGTCGTCGGCGCGTCGAGCCACCCGGGCAAGTTCGGGTTCGTCGCGCTGCACAACCTGCTCGCGAGCGGCTACCGGGGCGAGGTCCACGCCACGAACCGCGACGGCGGCACGATCCTCGGGGTCGCGACCGTGGCCTCGGTCGACGACCTGCCCGCCGACGCCGTGGTCGACCTCGCGTTCGTCTGCACCCCGGCGGCGGTCAACCCCGGGGTGCTCGCGGCCTGCGCGCGCCGCGGGATCCGGGGCGCGTTCGTCGCCTCGGCGGGGTACGCCGAAGCGGGCGCGGACGGGCGCGCGGCCCAGGACGCGCTCGTCGCGCTGGGGGCCGAGCTCGGGATCGTCGTCGCCGGCCCCAACGGGCAGGGCGTGGTGTCGACCCCCGCATCGCTGTGCGCGCAGATCGTCGCCCCGGCGCCGCCCCCGGGTCCGATCGCCATCGCGAGCCAGTCGGGCAACTTCGTGTCGTCGTTCATGAACCTCGCGGTCGCGACCGGGGTCGGGGTGAGCCGGGCCGTGTCGGCGGGCAACGCCGCGGCGGTGGGCGTCGTCGACTACCTCGAGTGGTTCGCCGACGATCCGCACTCGACCGTGGCCCTCGCCTACGTGGAGGGGCTCGGTGACGGCCGGGCGTTCGCCGACCGGCTCCGGGCCGTCACGGCACGGATGCCGGTGGTGGTGCTCAAGGGGGGCGCCACCGCGAGCGGCCAGCAGGCCGCCGCGTCCCACACCGGGGCGCTCGCCAGCGACGACCGGGTGTTCGCCGGGGTGTGCCGCCAGGCCGGGGCGATCCGAGCCGGGTCGGTCGAGGAGGCGTTCGAGGCCGCGGCCACCCTGGCGACCCAGCCCCGGCCCCGGGGCAACCGCGTGGTGGTGTGCACGACGGCGGGCGGCTGGGGCGTGGTGACCGCCGACGCGATCCAGCGCAGCGACCTCGACCTCGTCGCGCTGCCGGACGACCTCCGCACGGCGATCGACGCCAAGCTCCCGCCCCGGTGGAGCCGGGGCAACCCGATCGACTTCGCCGGGGCCGAGACCCGCGACACCATCCCCGAGGTGCTCGACCTGGTGGCCGCCCATCCCGACGTCGACGCCGTGATCCTCCTCGGACTGGGCATCCAGTCGAACCAGGCCCGGCTGATGCGGGGTGGGGGCTTCTACCCCGGCCACGGGCTCGAGCGGATCGTCGCCTACCACGAGCGCCAGGACGCCCGCTTCGCCCGGGCCGCGGCCGAGGTGTCGGCCCGCACCGGCAAGCCCGTCCTGGTGGCGACCGAGCTGGCGGTGGCCGACCCCGACAACGCCGGACCCCGCACGGTCCGCGAGACTGGCCGCCTGTGCTACCCGTCGGCGGACCGGGCCGTGCGCGCCCTCGAGCACCTGTGGCACGACGCCCGGCACCGGATGCGCCGGGCCGCCCCCGGGTGAGCCCTCGGGAGCGCGCCCGGTCGCGCCCGCGACCGGGACGGAGCCGCCGGGTCCGGCCGGTCCTCGTCGCCCTGCTGTGCGTCGGGGCCGGGGTGAGCGCGGCGGTCGCGGTGGCCGGCGCCGCGCCCCCCGACCAGCCCGCGAGCCGCCAGTCGGCGCTCGGCAGCCCGGGCTGGTCGCCCCGGCGGGTGCCCCAGCCCTTCGTCGATGCCGTCGGCGGGACCCGGCTCCAACGCCAGCTCGACGCCGGCCTCGGGTCGGGGGGCGGGTGCTTCCAGGTCACGACCGCGGCCGGTCCGGTCGCCGGGCGCAACGAGGACGCCCCCACGGTCGGGGCCTCGACCCAGAAGCTGCTCACCGGCGCCGCCGCCCTGGCGGTGCTCGGTCCCGAGACGACGTTGCGGACCCGGGTGCTGGCGACCGGGGACCCCGGGGAGGGCGCGGTCGACCGGCTCGTGCTCGTGGGGGGAGGAGACCCACTGCTCTCGACCGCGCCGTTCCGGGCCTACCTGGCCGCCGACCCGAAGACCGCGGGCGCGCCGTCGACCGCGCTCGAGGGCCTGGCCGACCTCGTGGTGGCCAAGGGGATCCGGTCGGTCCGGTCGCTGTCGGTCGTGGACGACCGCTACGACGAGGAGCGCTACAACCCGGCGTGGTCCCCGGCCTACCGGACCGAGGGGCAGATCGGCCCGGTCGGTGCGCTCACCGTGAACCGCGGCTTCGTGCGGACGTCACCCCCGGTCGCGGCCGACGACCCGGCCGTGCTCGCGGGCACCGAGCTCGCGCGCCTGCTGCGCGAGCGCGGCGTCGCCGTGGGCGGCACGGTGCAGCGCGGTCGGGTCCCCGACGGCGCGCGCGAGGTCGCGACGCTCGACTCGGCGCCGGTCGCCCAGCTCGTGGCCGCGGTGGTCCGGTCGAGCGACAACCTCGCGTCCGAGACGCTGGTGAAGGAGATGGGGGTCCGCAAGGGCGGGGCGGGGACGACCGCGGCCGGCCTCGCGGTCGCGACCCGGGCCCTCGCCGACCTCGGCGTGCCGATGACCGGGGTCACCCTGATCGACGGCTCGGGGCTCGCGCGCGACAACCGCGTCACGTGCCGGGCGCTGACCGCGGCGGTGGATCTCGGGGCCCGGCCGGGCCTCGAGCCGCTCTGGGCGGGGATGGCGGTGGCCGGGCAGACCGGGACCCTCGCCGACGAGATGCGGGGCGGCCCGCTCGACGGGCGGCTCCGGGGCAAGACCGGCTTCCTCAACGGCGTGAGCGGCCTGGCCGGCCTCGTCGACGTCGGGCGACCGCTGCGGTTCTCGCTCATCGCCACCGGCAGCTTCGGCGAGGCCGAGGCGATCCGCATCCGGGCTCGCCTGGCCGAGGCGATCGGCCGGTTCCCCGAGGCGCCGGCCCCCGACGCGCTGGTCCCGGCCCCGCGCGCCCCGACCGCAGCGCCGTAGTATCCCTCGGTGGCCGACGACCGCGACCCCCGTCCGTCCCTCCGCCCGGCGGGGCGCCCCTCGCTGCCCCAGCTGGTGCTGGAGCTGCGGGACCTCCTCGTGGCGTACTTCAAGCAGGAGACCCTCCTGCCCCTCCGCGAGCTCGGGCGCTACCTCGCCTTCGGCGTGGCCGGATCCGTGCTCCTCGGCACCGGCGTGATGCTGCTGGCCCTGGGCTGCCTGCGCCTCCTGCAGACCGAGACCGGTGAGGCCTTCGACGGCAACTGGTCGTGGGTTCCCTACGTGATCGTCTTCGCCGTGCTGATGGTCGGCGCCGCGGTGACCTGGACCGCCCGGAAGGCCTTCCGGGTCTCGAAGGAGTTGGAGCGATGAGCAGCGGCGCAGCGAACCCGCGGATCACCCGGGCCGACATCGAGGCCAAGTTCCGCCAGCTCCAGGGCGACGTCGAGGTCGGCGTCGAGTCGGGGCGCGACATCGGCCGGGTGGCCGCCGTCGCCGGAGGCGTCGTGGCCCTCGGCGTGATCTACCTGATGGGACGTCGCCACGGCCGCAAGAAGCGCACCGTCGTCGAGATCACGCGGATCTGATCCGGTGTGGCGCTCCGTGCTGCGGTGGGCGTGGCGGTGGTTCTTCCGCAACTGGCGGCGCAACCTGCAGCGCGTGAGCACCACGACGGCGGTGATGACGCTCGTGCGCCAGATCGCGTTCGGGAAGCCCGAGACGGTCTTCCGGGGCAGGCTCGAGCCGGGCACGGGCATCCGGATCCGCGTCCGCGACCGGTCCGAGTCCTGAACCGCGTCGGGTACGCCCCGTGAAGGTGCTCCTGCGCAACCCCCGCCGCGAGGTGGAGGTCCCCGGCCCGACCACGGTCGGCGCGTTGCTCGCACACCTCGACTGCAATCCCGAATCGGTGCTCGTCATCGTGGGCGACGAGCTCGTCACCCACGACGCCGTGCTCGCCGACGACGCGTCGGTGGAGATCCGGCCGGTGATCTCGGGGGGTGCCGGGGACATCGCCCGGGGGACCCCCGCGTGACCCGCCAGCCGATGAAGTGCCGGGTCTGCCGGGGACCGGCGGTCATCGACCTCCGCCGTCACAACGCGAACTTCTGCCACGAGCACTTCGTGGCGCACTGCGAGGAGCAGGTCCGGCGGGCGGTGCGGCACTTCGCCATGCTCGAGCCGGGCGACCGGGTGCTCGTCGCCGTGTCGGGCGGCAAGGACTCGCTCGCGCTCTGGGACCTCCTGGTCCGCCTGGGGTACGCCGCCGACGGGCTCTACGTCGGGCTCGGCATCGACCGCTACTCCGACGAGTCGCTCGGCCACGCCCGGGCCTTCGCGACCCGGCGGCAGCTGGACCTCCACGTGGTGGACCTCGCCACGGACCACGGCTTCACCGTGCCGGAGGCCGCCGCCGCGACCCGACGCGCGCCGTGCGGGGCGTGCGGGCTGTCGAAGCGCCACGTGTTCAACCGCTACGCCCTCGACCACGGCTACGACGTCGTGTGCACGGGCCACAACCTCGACGACGAGGCCGCGGTCCTGCTCGGCAACGTGCTTCACTGGGACCTCGACTCGTTGGCCCGTCAGCACCCGGCGCTCCCGGCCGCGCCCGGCTTCGCCCGCAAGGTCAAGCCGCTCTACCGCCTCGGCGAGCGCGAGATGGCCGCCTACTGCGTGCTCGAGCGGATCGACTACCAGGTCGACGAGTGCCCGATGGCCGCCGGGAACCGGCACCTCGCGTACAAGGAGTCGCTGAACGCGCTCGAGCTCCGGTCCCCGGGGAGCAAGGCCGCCTTCCTGTTCGGCTACCTCGAGCGTGCCCACGGGAGCTTCACCCGGGGCGGACCCACGGTCGCGCTCCACCCGTGCCCGCGCTGCGGCACGCCCACCCCGGGCGACGAGTGCGCCTTCTGTCGGCTCCAGCACCGCGCGATCCCGGTGACCTCGTGAGCCGGGGTCCGTTCACGGTGGGGGAGCGCGTCCTGCTCCTCGACACCAAGCGGCGGCGGCACCTGGTGGTCCTCCAGGCCGGCGGCGCCTTCCACTCCCACGCCGGGATCGTCGCCCACGACGACCTCATCGGCGCCCCCGAGGGGACCCGGGTCCGGACGACCATGGGCGCGCGCCTCACGGCAGTCCGGCCCACGCTCGCCGAGTACGTGCTCGAGATGCCCCGGGGCGCCCAGGTGATCTACCCGAAGGACCTCGGGGCGATCCTCGTGCACGCCGACGTGTTCCCGGGCGCCCGCGTCCTCGAGTCGGGCGTCGGCTCCGGCGCCCTCACCATGACCCTCCTGCGCGCGCTCGGCCCCGACGGGCACGTCCTCGGCTACGAGATCCGCGACGACTTCGCCGGTCGGGCCCGCCGCAACGTCGAGGCCTTCCTCGGGCCCGACGTGCCCCTCACGGTGGAGGTGCGCGACGTCTACGAGGGGATCGAGGCGACCGACCTCGACCGCATCCTGCTCGACCTACCCGAGCCGTGGCGGGTGGTGCCCCACGCCGCCGGCGCGCTGACCCGCGGGGGCATCCTCTGCGCGTACCTGCCCACGATCCTGCAGGTCGCCACGTTGCGGGCGGCGATCGCCGAGTCCGAGTTCGGCATGGCCCAGACCTTCGAGGTGCTCCACCGCACCTGGCACGTCGAGGGGCAGTCCGTCCGTCCCGACCACCGCATGGTCGCCCACACCGGGTTCCTCACCGTGGCCCGGCTCCTCACCCCTGAGGCCGCCCGCCCCGACGCATCCGACGCATCCGACGCACCCGACGCACCCGAGGACACCGACGTCACCGACGACCCCGGGTCCTGACCGGGTCTCGACCGGGTCCGGACGCGAAGCGGCCCGGGCCGGAGCCCGGGCCGATCGGTGGAATCGGGGGGAGCGGAGGTCGTCGACCCGGCCCGCTCGGTCCCGCTCGGTCCCGCGCGGCCTCGCGCGGCCTCGCGCGGGGGATCCCGGTCAGTCGACCTCGATGAAGATGCACTCCCCGGGGCATTCCTCCGCCGACTCGATCGTGGCCTCTTCCATGCCCGCGGGCACGTTGGCGACGCCCTCGGCGCCACCCGGGTCGGAGAACACCTTGCCGCCCTCCTTGACGTAGGCGAGGCCGTCGTCGAGGAGCGTGAACACGTCCGGGGCGATCTCCTCGCACAGGCCGTCGCCGGTGCAGAGGTCCTGGTCGATCCAGACCTTCATGGGTGTCCTCCGTGGGGTTGCGGTGGGCTCGGTCGTGCGGGCCCGGTGAGACGCCGGGACCTCCGTCGGGGACCCGAACGGCGCGGGCCGACGGGCCGAAGGCTAACAAGCCGACATGGATTTCTCAAGCATCGGCCGGTGAAATCGACCGGCGGGAAACGACCGGAACCGGCCGGGGGCCCGTGTAGTGTCCGCGCACCGGCGCCGGACCCACGAGCACGACGGCGCGAGCACGCGACACGACATCCGGCCCGGGGGCGTGAGGAGGTGCACGGCAGTGGCCCAGGGAGCAGCACCGACCGGTCCGGGCGCCCCGGACCCCGACCTGCCCGGTCCGCAGGCCCCGGATCCCGGACTGGTCGAGCAGTTCCACGCGCTCGAGGCCGAGATCGCCGTGCTGCGGCGCCGGCTTCAGGACGCGCCGAAGCGGGTCCGGACCCTGGAGGAGCGCCTGCTCGAGACCAAGGGGCAGCTCGCCCAGGCCATCGCCCAGAACGAGCGCCTCTCGGCCACCCTGCGCGAGGCGCGTGAGCACATCGCCGCGCTCCGGGAGGAGGTCGAGAAGCTGACCATGCCCCCGGCGGCCTACGGCACCTTCCTCGGCTGCAACGACGACGGCAGCGTCGACGTGCTGAGCGCCGGGCGCAAGATGCGGGTCTCGGTCCACCCCGACGTCGACGTCGAGGCGCTCGAGCGGGGCCAGGAGGTGGCCCTCAACGAGTCGCTCAACGTCGTGCTCGCCCGCGGCCTCGAGGTGGCGGGGGAGGTCGTCGTCCTCAAGGAGCTCCTCGAGGACGAGCGTCGGGCCCTCGTGGTCGGTCGGGCCGACGAGGAGCGGGTGTGCGAGCTGGCCGGGCCGATGGTCGGGCAGCGCCTGCGGGCGGGCGACCACCTCCTGCTCGACGTGCGCTCCGATCTCATCGTCGAGCGGCTGCCGCGGCCCGAGGTCGAGGAGCTCGTGCTGGAGGAGGTGCCCGACGTCAACTACGAGGACATCGGTGGCCTCGACGACCAGATCGAGCTGATCAAGGACGCAGTCGAGCTGCCGTACCTCTACGCCGACCTGTTCACCGAGCACCAGCTCGAGCCGCCCAAGGGGATCCTGCTCTACGGCCCGCCCGGGTGCGGCAAGACGCTGATCGCCAAGGCGGTCGCGAACTCCCTGGCCAAGCGCGTCGCCGAGCGCACCGGCAACTCGTCGCAGCGCTCCTACTTCCTGAACATCAAGGGCCCCGAGCTGCTCAACAAGTACGTCGGCGAGACCGAGCGCCAGATCCGGCTGATCTTCCAGCGCGCCCGCGAGAAGTCGGAGGAGGGCGTGCCCGTCATCGTCTTCTTCGACGAGATGGACTCGCTCTTCCGCACCCGGGGCACCGGCATCTCGTCCGACATCGAGAGCACGATCGTCCCGCAGCTGCTCGCCGAGATCGACGGGGTCGAGAGCCTGCGCAACGTCATCGTCATCGGCGCCTCCAACCGCGAGGACCTGATCGACCCGGCGATCCTGCGCCCGGGCCGCCTCGACGTGAAGATCAAGATCGAGCGGCCCGACCCCGACTCGGCCCGCAAGATCTTCGCCTGCTACCTCACGGCGTCGCTCCCCATCGCCCAGGACGAGGTGGCGAGCGCGGGGAGCCCGGCCGGGGCCGTGCGGGCGATGATCGACGCCGCCGTCGACCGCATGTACGCCGTCGACGACGACAACCGCTTCCTCGAGGTCACGTACCAGAACGGCGACAAGGAGGTCCTGTTCTTCAAGGACTTCTCGTCGGGCGCAATGATCGAGAACATCGTGCGCCGCTCGAAGAAGCTGTCGATCAAGCGTCAGATCGACGGTGGCGCCAAGGGGATCTGCACCGCCGACCTCCTCGCCTCCGTGCGCCAGGAGTTCAAGGAGCACGAGGACCTCCCCAACACGACGAACCCCGACGACTGGGCGAAGATCTCGGGCAAGAAGGGTGAGCGCATCGTCTTCGTGCGCACCCTCGTCAACCGGGGCGAGACCGAGGGCGGCGGTCGCCAGATCGAGCGGATCACCACCGGCCAGTACCTCTAGCGCGCGCCGGGTCGGGCCGTCCGACCGCCCCGGTAGGCTCGGTGCCGTGGCGATCCCCAAGGTCTGCGGCATCGAGACGGAGTACGGGGTCGTCCTGCGGGGGGCGGCCGACCCCAACCCGGTGCTGGCGTCGTCGCTCCTGATCAACGGCTACGTCGAGCAGCGCCGCGTGGGCTGGGACTTCGAGGACGAGTCTCCCGACCGCGACGCCCGCGGCGCGGCCCGTGAGGGCGCCATGGCCCCCGAGGTGGAGACCCACCTCGTCAACACCGTGCTCACGAACGGCGCCCGGTACTACGTGGACCACGCGCACCCCGAGTACTCCACGCCGGAGTGCCTCGACGCCCTCGAGCTCGTCGTCGCCGACAAGGCGGGCGAGCGGATCCTGGCCCGGTCGATGCGGGCGGCCAACCGGCTGCTCGATCCCGGCCAGGAGATCGTCGTCTACAAGAACAACTCCGACGGCAAGGGCAACAGCTACGGGACCCACGAGAACTACCTCGTGGACCGGGCGGTCCCGTTCGCCCACCTGGTGCGCGTGCTGCTGCCGTGGTTCGTCAGCCGCCAGGTGTTCACCGGCGCAGGCAAGGTCGGCAGCGAGAACGGCGCCGGCGTCGCCCGCTACCAGATCAGCCAGCGGGCCGACTTCTTCGAGGAGGAGGTCGGCCTCGAGACCACCCTCAAGCGGCCGATCGTCAACACCCGCGACGAGCCCCACGCCGACCCCCAGCGGTACCGGCGCCTCCACGTGATCGCGGGTGACGCCAACCTCTGCGAGGTCGCGACCTTCCTGAAGGTCGGCACCACCGCCATCGTGCTGGCCATGACCGAGGACGAGGTGGTCCGGTCCGACCTCGCCCTCGCCACCCCCGTCGCGGCGATGCGGTCGGTCTCGCACGACCCGACCTGCCGGGCCACGGTCGAGCTCGTCGACGGCAGCCGGTGCACCGCGGTGGAGCTGCAGTGGGAGTTCCTCCGCCTCGCCCGCGCGTACGCCGACCGATCGGGCCTCGAAGCCTGCGGCGGCACCGCGGTCGGGGGCCTCGTGCTCGACCGCTGGGAGCGCACCCTCACCGCGCTCGAGGCCGACCCCATGACCCTCGACGGCCAGCTCGACTGGGTCACCAAGCTGCGGCTCCTGGAGGCGTACGTCGCGCGCGACGGGCTCGCCTGGGGCGACCCGAAACTCGCCCTCCTCGACCTCCAGTACCACGACGTCCGGCCCGAGCGCTCCCTGTACGAGCGGCTGGTCGCCGCCGGCACGGTCGAGCGCCTCGTCGACGAGGACGCGGTCACCGCGGCGATCACCGACCCGCCGGCGAGCACCCGGGCGTACTTCCGGGGCCGCTGCCTGGAGCGCTGGCCCGACGCCGTGGTCGCCGCCAACTGGGACAGCATCATCCTCGACGTGGGCACCGACCCCCTCAAGCGCATCCCGATGATGGAGCCGCTGCGGGGGAGCCGGGTGCACGTCGAGGCGCTCCTCGACCAGGCCCGCACGCCCGCGGACCTCGTGGCCCGGCTGGCCTCGTGACCCGGTCCGGAGGCAGCGACGTGCTAACCCATGGGTGGCGGCCGATCCGCCGTCGTCCCCGCTGAAGGAGCCGAGGAGGTCCGATGCCCGAGCAGCAGCGCAAGCAGCGACCCGCCCCGCGCGAGCGGGTGGGGGAGGAGGCCGCGGTCGCCGCCCCGACCGAGCGGGGCGAGAAGCTCAAGTCCGAGCTCGACGACCTGCTCGACGAGATCGACGAGGTCCTCGAGGAGAACGCCGAGGAGTTCGTCAAGAGCTACGTGCAGAAGGGCGGCGAGTGACCCGGCGGCGCCCGGGTAGGCTCCTCGGCTCGTGAACGACAGCCCGCTGCCCTTCTTCGCCGCCGGCACCGATCCCGGCGCCTCCTTCGTCGACCTGCTGCGCCGCGTCGCCCCCGACAAGGTGCCCGGCGCGACCGCCGGCACCGGCACGCTCGGGACCGAGGTCACCCACGGCACCACCATCGTGGCGATCCGCTACGACCGTGGCGTGGTGATGGCGGGTGACCGCCGGGCGACCGCCGGCAGCCTCATCGCCAGCCGGCGGATCGAGAAGGTGTTCCCCGCCGACGACTTCTCCGGCGTGGCCATCGCCGGGGCGGCCGGTCCCGCGGTCGAGCTGGTCCGCCTGTTCCAGGTGCAGCTCGAGCACTACGAGAAGATCGAGGGTGAGCCGCTGAGCCTCGAGGGCAAGGCCAACCAGCTCGCGGGCCTGGTGCGGGCGAACCTGCCCGCCGCCATGCAGGGCTTCGTGGTGGTGCCCCTGTTCGCCGGCTTCGACGAGCGCCGCGACCGCGGCCGGGTGTTCTCCTACGACGCCACCGGCGGCAAGTACGAGGAGGCCGACTTCCAGGCCACGGGATCCGGCGGCATCCACGCCCGGAACTGGATCAAGGCCCAGTGGACCCAGGACATGTCGCGCGACGCCGCCGTCGACCTCGCCCTGCGGGCGCTGTTCGCCGCCGCCGACGAGGACTCCGCCACCGGTGGACCCGACCTCGTCCGGCGCATCTTCCCGGTGGTCGCCACCATCGACGCCGCCGGGTACCACGCCCTCGAGGTCGAGGAGATCGGGACCCGGGCCGAGGCGCTGCTCGGCGGCCGCGAGGAAGGAGCGGGCCTGTGAGCATGCCCTTCTACGTCTCGCCCGAGCAGGTGATGAAGGACCGGGCCGACTACGCCCGCAAGGGCATCGCCCGGGGCCGCAGCCTCGTCGCCTTCAGCACCACCGACGGCATCGTCATCGTGGCCGAGAACCCCTCGCGCATGCTCAACAAGATCAGCGAGATCTACGACCGCATCGCGTTCGCCGGCGTCGGCAAGTACAACGAGTTCGAGATGCTGCGCATCGCCGGGGTCCGTCAGGCCGACGTCAAGGGCTACTCCTTCGCCCGCGAGGACGTCAACGCGCGGTCCTTGGCCAACGCCTACGCCCAGACGCTCGGCCAGGTCTTCACCCACGAGATGAAGCCCTACGAGGTCGAGATCCTCGTCGCGCAGGTGGGGGAGCGCCCCGACGACGACGAGCTGTTCCACATCCTCTACGACGGCACCGTCATGGACGAGCAGGGCTTCACGGTGCTGGGCGGGCAGGCCGAGGCCATCGCCGACCACCTGCGCCCGCAGGTGGGTGCCGACCTCGACCGCGACGGGGCGATCCGCCTCGGGGCGGGCGCCCTCGCGCTGGAGGGCGAGACCCTCGGCGCGGCGAGCCTCGAGGTCGCCTTCCTCGACCGGCGCCGGACCCGACGGGCCTTCGTGCGGGTGCGGGGTGACGACCTCGCCACCGTCCTCGCCGCCGGCTGATCCGGCGGGGCCGGGGCGCCTCAGTCGGCGAGGAGGCGCAGGATCGGCGTCCCGATCGCGGCGACCACCAGCGCGAGCACGGCGGCCCACACCCAGGCGGTCCGTGGACGCGGCGCCGCCACCGAGGGGTCGGGCAGCGCCAACGCGTCGTCGATCTCCGACGCCAGCAGCACCAGACGGGCGTCGTCGAGGTGCTCCTCGGGCACGTAGAGATCGACCCGGGCCAGGTCGCCCACGGTGAGTCCGTACGGCCCACCGACCGAGCCCCGCAGCTCGACGTCGATGCCCTCGCACCCGAGACGGGCCGCGAGCACGTGGGCCGTGAACGAGCCGTGGACGGTCGTCAGGGCGACGAGCGGGGGCACCGCCCGATGCTACGCGCACCCGGCGGCACCCCGGTACGCTTCGTCCATGGAGCGGCGGATCTTCGGACTCGAGAACGAGTACGGAGTCACCTGCACGCTGCGGGGCCAGCGCCGTCTGAGCCCCGACGAAGTCGCCCGCTACCTCTTCCGCCGGGTGGTCTCGTGGGGACGGTCCAGCAACGTCTTCCTCGAGAACGGTGCCCGGCTCTACCTCGACGTCGGGAGCCACCCCGAGTACGCCACGCCCGAGTGCGACTCGATCACCGATCTCGTGGTCCACGACAAGGCCGGCGAGCGGATCCTCGAGGCGCTCGTGCGCAGCGCCGAGCAGCGACTGCGCGAGGAGGGGATCCGGGGCGAGGTCTACCTGTTCAAGAACAACACCGACTCGGCGGGCAACTCCTACGGATGCCACGAGAACTACCTCGTCGAGCGCGACGGGGACTTCAGCCGATTCACCGACGTCCTGATCCCGTTCCTCGTGTCGCGGCAGGTGTACGCCGGCGCGGGCAAGGTGCTCCAGACCGCGCGCGGGGCCATGTACTGCGTGAGCCAGCGGGCCGAGCACATCTGGGAGGGCGTCTCCAGCGCCACCACGCGGTCCCGGCCGATCATCAACACCCGCGACGAGCCCCACGCCGACGCCGAGCGGTTCCGGCGCCTCCACGTGATCGTCGGCGACTCCAACATGAGCGAGTACGCGACGTTCCTCAAGACCGGGGCGACCTCGATCCTGCTGCGGATCCTCGAGGAGGATCCCACCCCGTGGCGCGATCTCAGCCTCGAGAACCCGATCCGGGCCATCCGCGAGATCAGTCATGACATGACCTGCCGTCGCCGGGTGCGGCTCGCCAACGGGCGCGAGCTGTCGGCGGTCGAGATCCAGAGCGAGTACCTGGAGCGGGCCCTGACCTTCGCCAAGAAGTACGGGCTCGGCCCGGAGGAGCAGCAGGCGCTCGACATGTGGGAGCACGTGATGACCCACCTCGAGAACGACCCGCTCAAGCTCCGCACCGAGGTCGACTGGGTGATCAAGTACCACCTGATCGAGGCGTTCCGCGAGCGCCACGACCTCGCGCTCACGAGTCCGCGGGTCGCGCTGGTCGACCTCGCCTACCACGACGTCACGCGCTCCCGGTCGCTGTACTACCTCATGGAGCGCCGCGGTCAGCTCGACCGGATGGTCGACGACGACGCCATCGACAACGCGATGCACACGCCGCCCCAGACCACGCGCGCCCGGCTGCGCGGCGCCTTCATCAAGCGGGCCAAGGAGCGCAAGCGCGACTACACGGTCGACTGGGTGCACCTGAAGCTCAACGACCAGGCGCAGCGGACGGTGCTGTGCAAGGACCCGTTCAAGGCGCGCGACGAGCGGGTCGAGCGCCTCATCGCCTCCCTCTGATCCCGGGTCGGCGATGCCGTCGTTCCGAACCGGTCCCGTCGTGCGCCTGCTCGAGGAGCGCACCGGTCTCCAGCGGGTCGAGGTCGACCTCGGCGACGGTCCGGAGCGGGCCTACGTCCTGACCCAGCTCACCGGTCGGGTCGACGCGGGCGACCGGGTCGTCGTGAACACCACGGCCGTGGAGCTCGGCCTCGGGACCGGCGGCTGGCACGTGGTCCACTGGAACCTGGCCCGGGGCGACTGGCAGGAGCGGGGGCCCGGGCACATCATCAAGGGGCGCTACACCAGCCTGCAGGCCGACGTCGGGAGCACCGAGGAGCACCTCGCCGCGCTGGCCGAGGCCGAGTCGATCGACGGGATGCCGGTGGTGGCCGCCGCCCTCCACAGCCAGGTGCCGGCGGTGGTGGTGGCGATCCGGGCCGCCCGGCCCACCGCCCGGATCGCCTACGTCATGAGCGACGGCGCCGGCCTGCCCCTCGCCCTCTCGGACCTGGTCGCGGCCCTGCGGGACCGGGACCTCCTCGACGCCACCGTCACCTACGGCCACGCCTTCGGCGGTGACTACGAGGCGGTGTCGGTGTTCTCCGCCCTCGTGGTCGCCCGTCACGTCGCCGAGGCCGATGTCGCCGTCGTCGCGATGGGCCCCGGCATCGTCGGCACCAACACCCGGCTCGGGTTCTCCGGCCTCGAGGTCGGCCCCATCCTCGACGCGGCCACTGCCCTCGGCGGGGTGCCCATCGCCTGCCTCCGGGTCTCCTTCGCCGACCCCCGTCCGCGGCACCTCGGCGTCTCCCACCACAGCCTCACCGCGCTGCGCCTGGCGACCCGGTCCCGGGTGGTCGTGCCCGTGCCCTGCGTCGGCGGCGACGCCGAGGCCCGCATCCGCGCCGACCTCGCCGAGGCCGGCATCGCCGACCGCCACGACCTCGTCGACGTCGCACCCCCCGACGCCCTCGCCCTGCTGGCCGCGGCCGACCTCTCGGTGGTGTCGATGGGCCGGCCCGCCGCCGCCGACCCGGTCCTGTTCGAGGCCGCGGCCGCCGCCGGCTCGGTCGCCGCCGATCGGCTCGCGCCTCCGGGGACCCGCCCGTGAGCGAGCGACTCGAGCGCCTCATCAACCTCACGGCGACCCTGCTCGACACCCGGCGACCGCTCACGCTCGACGAGCTCGCCGACCGGCTCGAGCCGGGCTACCCCGAGGAGCTCGCGTCGCGCCGCCGGCAGTTCGAGCGCGACAAGGAGACCCTGCGCGAGCTCGGCATCCCGATCACCGTGGGCCCGGTCGACTCCCTCGGGGGCGAGATCGGGTACCGCATCCTCCCCGACGACTACTACCTGCCCGACCCCGGCCTCGATCCGGCCGAGCGCGCTGCGCTGCACCTCGCGGTCACCGGAGTGGAGACCGGCGGGGTCGAGCCACTCGACGCGCTCCGCAAGCTCGGCGGGGCCGAGGGCGAGGGCGCGGGCGAGGCCGTCGCCACCTTCGCCCTCCCGGCCCACCTCGACCTGTGCTTCGACGCGGTCGCCCGCCGGTGCGCCCTCGGGTTCGCCTACCGGGGCGAGGCCCGGCGGCTCGAGCCCCACGGCCTGCTCCACCGGTTCGGCCACTGGTACGTGGTCGGCCACGACCCCGACCGGGACGCGATCCGGGCCTTCCGGGTCGACCGCATCGAGTCGGTCCCGACGGTGGGGGAGGCCGACGGCTTCACGGTCCCCGTGGGCACCACCCCGGCCGACTACCTCGCGTCCGACCCCGTCACCTTCGGCGCCGACGCACCGGTGCGGGCGCGGGTGCTCGTCGCGGCCGAGCGGGCCCCGCTCGTGGTCGGCGCGCTCGGCGACGTCGCGGTCGAGGAGACCCGGGCCGACGGTGCGGTGGTCGTCGGCCTCGACGTCGTCAACATCGATGCCTTCCGGTCGTTCGTGCTCGACCTCCTCGACCACGCCGAGGTGCTCGAGCCCCCTCACCTGCGCGCCGACGTCGTCGCGTGGCTCCGGGCCCAGGCCGAGGTGGCGACGTGAGCCGCCCCCTCGCCGGCCCGCGTCTCGCCCGGGTGCTGGCCATCGTGCCCTACGTCTGCGCGAACCCCGACACGACGGTGACCGAGCTGGCCGAGCGGTTCCGGGTGCCGCGGTCCGAGATCGAGCGCGACCTCGCGCTCCTGCCGATGTGCGGGCTGCCCCCGTACACCGCCGACCGTCTCATCGATGTGTGGGTCGACGACGAGGGCTACGTCGACATCCGTCTGGCCGAGTACTTCGAGCGGCCCCTCCGGCTCACCCCGGCCGAGGGGGTCGCGCTGCTGGCCGCCGCCCGGGCCCTCCTGGCCGTGCCCGGCGCCGACCCCACCGGTCCCCTCGGGACCGCCGTGGCCAAGCTCGAGGCCACGGTCGGGGTCAGCGGACGGATCGCCGTCGACGTCGGGAGCGCGCCGCTCCTCGGCGCGCTGCGCGACGCGGTGGCCGCAGGGGAGCGACTCGAGCTCGACTACCACTCCTACGCCCGGGACGAGCTCACCACGCGCCGGGTCGACCCCACCCGGGTCTTCCACGTGCTCGGGGCGTGGTACCTCGACGCGTTCTGCCACCGGGCCGGAGCTGGGCGCCGGTTCCGGGTCGACCGGATCCTGGCCGTCCGGCCCACCGGGGAGACCGTCCCCGCCGCGCCGCCCGGGCCCGCCCCCGCGTCCGCCCCGTCCGGAGCGGGCGTCCTCACCGACCTCGTCTACGAGCCCCGGGCCGGCGACCGCCGGGTCGAGCTGCGCCTCGCCCCCGAGGCGGCCTGGGTGGCCGACGACCTGCCCCTCGACGCCCGGGTCGACGAGGCCGACGGGTCGGTCCGGGTGACGCTGGCGGTCTCGGGGGACGCCTTCCTCGAGCGCCTGCTGCTCCGGCTCGGGCCCGCCGCCGAGATCCTCGGACCGCCCGAGGTGACCGAGCTCCGCCGGTCCGCCGCGGCCCGGCTGCTCGAGCGCTACACCCGCTGATGCGCCCCGGCCGCCGCCGCGGGAGGGCGATCGGGCGTCGCGTGGCCCGACCTGCGAGGATGAACGGCGTGGGAGCCCCGGGGTGACGTCGTCCGAGCCGCCGGAGGTGCCGATCTCCCGGCGTGACCGCCGCGCGGCTCGCGCCGACACGTCACGACGCCGCGAGGTGCTCGAGTGGGTCGTCCTGATCGGGGCGGCGCTGGTCATCGCCCTCCTGATCAAGACCTTCCTGTTCCAGGCCTTCTTCATCCCCTCGGAGTCGATGGTCCCCACCCTGAAGGTGGGTGACCGGGTCCTGGTCAACAAGCTCGCCTACGACTACGGCGACGTCGACCGCGGTGACGTCGTCGTGTTCAAGGCCCCCCCGGAGGCCAGCAGCGGCGGGATCGAGGACCTCGTGAAGCGGGTGATCGGCCTGCCCGGCGACACGGTCGAGGCCCGCGACGACGGCGCGGTCTACGTCAACGGCCGGCGCCTCGACGAGTCGTACCTCCCCCGGGGGACCACGACGTCCAACCTGCCCCCGACCAAGGTCCCGGCCGGGCACATCTTCGTCATGGGCGACAACCGGGGCGCGTCCCGGGACTCCCGGTTCTTCGGGCCGGTGGAGGAGTCGGCCATCGTCGGTCGGGTCTTCGTCAAGATCTGGCCCCCGGCCAGCGTCCGCCTCTTCTGACGGTCCCGCTCAGGCCACCCACTCGGCGACGGTGGCGACCATGCGGTCGACCCGGTCCGCGTAGACCGCGTCGACCCCGCACTCGAGCATGGCCCGCAGGGTCCGGACGTGCTGGGTGTCCCAGGCGAACGCCCGGACCGAGAAGCGGTGGAACAGGGTCACGAGCCCGGGGTTCCAGTCGGTGTAGTGCATGTTCATGGCATCGACGCCGAGCGCGGCGAGACGCGCCGCGTGGGCCTCGAGCTCGGTGCCGATCCGCTCACGACGCCGGGAGTGGACCACCCGGACGTCGGGCGCCTCGTCGCGCAGGTCCTCGAGCAGGGCGAGGCTCCCGCTGCAGAGCCACGACCGCTCGGGCACGCCCTGGCGCCGCAGCACCTCGACCGTCGCCCGGGCTGCACCGGGCTCCTTGACGTCGAGGGACAGCTCGAAGTCGTTGCCGAGCTCGTCGAACAGGTCGGCGAGGCGGGGCACCCCGAACCGGGCCAGCGCCGCGGCGTCGGTACGCCGCACGTCGACCCGCCGCAGTCCCCGTCGGAACCGCTCGTCGTGGACGAGGACGGGCTGGCCGTCCCGGCTCAGCCACACATCGCTCTCGAGCCCGCCCGCCCCGAGGTCGAGCCCGGTCCGGAAGGCCCGCAGGGTGTTCTCCGGTGCGTGGGCGCAGCCGCCCCGGTGGGCGAAGGTGATGACCACGGGGCCATTGTGGCTCACGCGCCCGGCCGCCGGACCCCCCGGGCCCAGCGGTACGATCCGGTCCGCAGCGCCCGGGTTCGGCCGGGCCCGGCTCAGGAGCGCCATGCCCCAGATCGGCCCGCTCGAGATCGCGGTCGTGCTGCTCGTCGCGCTGCTCGTGTTCGGGCCGAACCGGATGCCCGAGCTGGCCCGCCAGGCGGGTCGGGCGATGCGGGAGCTGCGGCGCATCCAGCAGAACCTCCGGGCCGACCTCCACGAGTTCGTCGCCGACGAGCCGACCGGGGCCGCACCGCCCCCCACCCTGCCGCCCAAGGCCGACACAGAGGCCGACGGGGGAGCCGACGGGGATGCCGGCGGCGGAGCTGACGGGGACGCGCCCGGGTCCGGCTCCGGGGAGGCCGAGGGAGACCGGCCCGACCCGCCCCCGGGAGCCTGACCGGCATGGCCAAGCGTCCCCCCGACGGGCGCATGACCGTGGTGGAGCACCTCGCCGAGCTCCGCACGCGCCTGGTCGTCTCGATCGCGGCGGTGGCCGTGGGTGCGGTCGTCAGCTTCGTGCTCGCCGACGACATCATCACCTGGTTCCTGCGCTTCTACGAGAACGCCACCGACGGCGCCCGCGACGCCTTCATCTTCACCGGGCCCGTGGACGCCTTCGCGACCCGCCTCAAGGTCGCGACCTACGGCGGCATCGTGCTCGCGACGCCGGTGTGGCTCTGGGAGCTCTGGCGCTTCATCACGCCCGGTCTCCATCCCCGAGAGAAGCGCTACGCCATCCCGTTCGTGATCTGCGCCGTGGTGCTCTTCGTCCTCGGCGGCGTCGTGGCGCTGTTCACCCTCGAGCCCGCCCTCGACTTCCTGCTCGGGGTGGGCGGCGACAGCCTCCAGCCGCTCCTGACCGCCGACAAGTTCATCTCGCTGGTCTCGCTGATGATCGTGGCGTTCGGGATCGCGTTCGAGTTCCCGGTGGTTCTCACCTTCCTGCTCGTCGCCCGGGTCATCACCACGGCCCAGCTCCGCCACGCCCGCCGCTGGGCCGTGGTCGGGATCTTCGCGTTCGCCGCCGTCATCACCCCGAGTCAGGACCCCTACTCCCTGTTCCTGCTGGCGGTGCCCCTGGTGCTGTTCTACGAGATCGTCATCGTGCTCGGTAGGGTCATGAAGCGATGAGCGCGAAGAAGGTCTCCCGCACCCCGTACCGAGTCGGGCGTGACCCCCGTGAGGTGGTCGTCGCCGTGGTCGTCGCCGTCGTGATCGTGGTGTGCACGGCGCTCGCGGTCTGGATCCTGGCCCCGGCCGACGACCCGCCGCTCACGCCGATCCCGCCGCCCACCCCCGCGACGTCGGCCCCGGCCGGCACGACGCCCGCTCCCACCGGCGTGCCGACCACCACCGGGTGATCGACCGGGTCGGGTTCGCCGCCGGCCGGGGGGTCGTGCTCGACCCCTTCCAGGTGGCCGCGATCGACGCCCTGGACGCCGGCCGCTCCGTGCTCGTCGCGGCCCCGACCGGCTCGGGCAAGACCCTCGTGGCGGAGTACGCAATCGACGCGGCGCTGGCCCGGGGGGCCAAGGCGTTCTACACGACGCCGCTCAAGGCCCTGTCGAACCAGAAGTTCACCGACTTCTGCGCCCACTACGGATCGGATCGGGTGGGACTGCTGACCGGGGACCACTCGATCCGGGGGGAGGCGCCGATCGTGGTGATGACCACCGAGGTCCTGCGCAACATGGTGTACGCGGACTCGGTGACCCTCGACGACCTCGGGGTCGTCGTGCTCGACGAGGTCCACTACCTCCAGGACCGCTTCCGGGGCCCGGTCTGGGAGGAGGTGATCGTGCACCTCGACCACGCCGTCCCGCTCGTCTGCCTGTCGGCGACCGTGGCCAACGCCCGGGAGGTCGCCGATTGGATCACCTCGGTCCGGGGCGCGACCGACGCCGTGGTCGAGGAGCGCCGGCCGGTGGCGCTGCGCAACTGGTACCTGGTGGGGGAGCGGGGCCGGGACGCGTGCACCCTGCTCCCGACCTTCGTGGGCGACGGCGACCTCGGACGCCCCAACCCCGAGGCCCAGCGGCTGACCCGCCGCCCGCCCGGGGGCGCGCCCCGGGCCGTGCGGGGCCGGCTGCGGACGCCGACCCGCGACGAGGTGGTGGAGCTCCTCGCCGATTCCGGCCTGCTCCCCGCCATCGTGTTCGTCTTCAGTCGGGCCGGGTGCGACCAGGCGGTCGAGCACGCCCGGGCCGCCGCGGTGTCGCTCACGAGCCCCGAGGAGCGGGTCGAGATCCGCCGCATCGCGGCGGCGCACACGGCCACTCTCGCCGACGACGAGGCCACCGTGCTCTGCGTCGCGTCGTGGCAGGACGCGCTCGAGCACGGGGTCGCCGCCCACCACGCCGGACTCGTCCCGCCGTTGAAGGAGGCGGTGGAGGCCGCGTTCACCGCCGGGCTGGTGAAGGTGGTCTTCGCCACCGAGACGCTCGCGCTCGGGGTCAACATGCCCGCGCGCACGGTCGTGATCGAGAAGCTGACCAAGTTCACGGGTGAGCGCCACGAGTTCCTGACCCCGGGTGAGTACACCCAGCTCACCGGACGGGCCGGACGCCGAGGCATCGACACCGTCGGCAACGCCGTGGTGCTGTGGAGCCCGTTCGTGCACTTCGACCAGGTGGCATCGGTGGCCGCGCGCGGCTCGGAGGCGCTGGTCTCGGCGTTCCGCCCGACCTACAACATGGCCGCCAACCTCGTCGCCCGCTACGACCGGGCCACCGCGCACCGCCTCCTCGGTCAGTCCTTCGCGCAGTTCCGCGCCGACCGCGACGTCGTCACCCTCGAGCGCCAGCTCGCCGCAGCCCGGGACCGGCTCGCCCGGGCCCGCGCCGGTCCGGGCGGCCCGGGCGCGTCCGGCGCGCCGGGCGAGGGCGCGGGCCCG
>CAIUKV010000250.1 GCA_903899845.1 uncultured Actinomycetes bacterium | reverse complement strand
TCGAGCTGGTCGACCGGAGTGGTCAGGCGGTGCACGGCTCGGCGGAACGCCACGTCCGTACGCTAGCGCCGGTGACGCCAATTCCCGGAGGACGACTCCTACTCTGACGGCCGTGCCGCTCCCGCCCCCCCGGTCCCGCCGTCGCGCGAACCGCCGTGCGACCCGACGCGCACTGGTCACCGCGGTCGCCGCTGCCGTCGTCGCGACATCGGTCACGACGATGCTCGGCGCCGGTCCGGTCGGCGCGGCGCGCGGGCCGAAGGCCGTCGTGAAGATCGCGCCGGGCGACACCACCGTCTACGCGACCGGCGGGGGACCCGACGCGCTGCCCGGCGAGGTCACCACCGGGGTCATGGCCGCGATCGACGACTACCTCGCCGATGCCGCCGCCCGGCCGCTGCAGAAGGGCCGCCCCGGCGACGAGGCCCGGCTCGCGACGGTCCTGTCCCCGGCCGTCATGGCCCGGCTCGCGGGCACCGACCGGGCCGTGCTCGTCGATGAGGGGCTCCCGAAGGCCACGGGCACGGTGAAGGTGACGGCCAAGCCCGTGGTCCTCACCGGCCTGGCCGACGGCTCGGGCAAGGTGGTGGTGGTCACCGCCGGCCTGGCCGCCACGACCCGCACCCGGACCGCCAAGGGCCCGGTCACCATCACCCGCACCGGCGACCTGGTGCTCCAACCCGACAACGGCGCCTGGAAGATCGTCGGGTACGCCCTGACCGTGGACCGCGCGGGCAAGGGCCTCGGGACCGCGGCTCCCGCCGTGCCGTCCACCCCGGCGGCACCCACCCCGACCTCGGTGGCCCGATGAGACATCCCGCCGTCCGCCTGCTCCTCGCCGTCCCGCTCGCCGGGTTGCTCCTCGCCGGCAGCCTCGCCGTCGTGTGGCTCGGCCTCGGGGCCCCCCAGCCCGCGCGGGCCACCACGTGGTTCACCGTGCACCGCACGACCGCCGGGGCGAGCTTCACCCCGGCGCCGGACGCCCCGTTCTTCGTCCTGGTGCTCGGCAACGACTCCAATCCGGGCGACCGCAACCGCCCCGAGCCCGGTCTCGGCGACGCCGTCCACGTGATCGGCGTGAACCCGGCGACCGGCGACGCCAGCATCATCGACATCCCCCGCGACACCCAGGCCCCCGGCGGCGACAAGATCAACGCGTACCACTCGTACGGCGGGCTTCCCGCGATCGTCGCCCAGCTCGAGCGGATGATGGGGATCGAGATCGCCTACGCGATGACCACCGGGTTCGGCGGGTTCGTCGACATGGTCGACACGATCGGCGGCGTCGACATCACCGTCACCGAGCCGATGGTCGACACCGACTCGGGCACCAACTTCCAGCCCGGGAACTACAAGATGACCGGCGAGTCGCTCCTCGCGTACACCCGCGACCGCAAGAGCTACCCGGCCGAGGGCGACCGTCGCCGCTCGGTGAACCAGGGCCGCGCCATCATCGCCGCGCTCACGACGCTGCGGGCCCAGAACCCCGGCGCGGCCGGGACGGCCAGGCTCGTCGCGACCGTGGCCCGGCACGTGAAGACCGAGGGGCTCGACCTCGCCGAGCTCTACGACCTCGGTCGCCTGGCCCTGTCGATCGACCCGGCTCGGATCAAGAACGTGCTGCTCCCCACCGGCGCAGGCAGCGGCAGCAACCTCTCGGTGGCGCCGGAGGCCCAGGGTCTCTTCGCCGACCTCCGCGACGACGCGATCCTCCAGAGCCACTGACCCGGAACCGGCGCCGGGACGGTGGCCGGCCTGGGTCAGCCGGTGAAGCGCGGCGTCGGCGTGGGCGCGGGCTCGGGGGCGGGCTGCACCGACGCCGGGACGGTCGTCTGGCCGGCGGCGCCGTCGCCCCAGGCCACGACGGTGCCGTCGGCGGCCCGGGCGAGGGTGAAGTTGGCCCCGGCCGCGATCTCGACGAAGGCACCGGCCGGCGCGTCGAGCTGGCCGAAGGTGTTGTCGCCCCAACAGGTGATCGTCCCGGTCGGCCCGAGCGCGCACGAGTGCGCGTAGCCGGCCACGACCGCCTCCCAGCCGGTCCCCGCCGGGGGCGTGGCCCGCCCGTCGCCGTTCTCACCCCAGCACGCGAGCGTCGTGGCGGCGTCGATCGCGCAGGAGTGGGTCCGCCCGGCGGCGACCAGGCGCCACCCCGTCCCGCTCGGCGGCGTCGCCTGGCCGACCCAGTC
>CAIUKV010000249.1 GCA_903899845.1 uncultured Actinomycetes bacterium | reverse complement strand
TGGCCACGGGTCTGGTCTGTCCGGTCCCTGGTGCCAGCTTCATCGACTCGTGGGGGTTCCCCCGGGCCACCACCGGATGGCACCAGGGCGTCGACCTCATGGCGCCGCGGGGCACGCCGAACCGGGCCGTGGTGTCGGGCCGGGTCCAGATGATGTCGGGCGGGACGTCGGGCCTCGGGGCGTTCCTCTACGGCGACGACGGGAACCTGTACTACTACTTCCACTTCGACGCCTACGAGGGCGGATCCCGCCGCGTCGCCCAAGGAGAGGTGATCGGCTACGTGGGGAACACCGGCGACGCCAGCGGCGGCGCCACCCACACCCACTTCGAGGTCCATCCCGGCGGTGGCGCGGCGGTGAACCCGTACCCGTCCGTGGTCGGGATCTGCTGATGGCCCGCAACCGGACCCGGAGGTCGGTGGCGCCCCCCGCGGGTCACGGTCACGGGCACGGCCTCCTCGAGCACGACGTCGTCTCGCGGCAGACGCGTCGCGTCCTCGTGGTCGTCGTGGCGGTCATCGGCATCGCCACCGTCGCCGGGATCGCGCTCCTCTGGCCGCCCCGCCCCGACACGAGCGGCGCGAACCGCCTCGGCCTCGTGTCCGACGTCCATGCCGCCGAGGTCGAACGCGTGACTCGGGGCCCGTGCCGGGGGACGACCGAGTCCGACGGGGTCACGTGCGACCAGGTCCGGGTGCGCCTCCTGGCCGGCCCCGATACGGGCGAGCGGCGCACGCTCGAGTTCCCCCGGTCGCCCACCACGCCGGCGTTCGTGGCCGGGGACGAGATCGTGCTCTCGTACCAGCCCGACGCGCAGCCGCGGTTCCAGTACGACTTCTCCGACCGTCAACGCCGGGCAACCCTGCTCGTGCTCGTGGGGGTGTTCGTGCTCGCGGTCGTGGCCCTGGCCCGGATCCGGGGCCTCCTCGCCCTGGTCGGGCTGGCCGCGAGCATCGCCGTCCTGCTCGTCTTCCTCGTGCCGGCCCTCCTCGCCGGCACCGACCCCGTGCTGGTCGCCGTGGTGTCGTCGAGCGCGATCGCCTTCCTCGCGCTCTTCCTCGCGCACGGCTTCCGCTCGATGACCCTCGTCGCGCTGCTCGGCACACTCGTGGCGCTGTCGTTGACCATCGGGCTGGCCTGGCTGTTCACCGAGCTCACCGAGCTGTCGGGCTACGTGTCGGAGGAGGCATTCCTCGTCCAGGTGGGGAGCACCGGCCTCGACGTCCGTGGGCTCGTGCTCGCCGGGATGGTGATCGGTGCCCTGGGTGCCCTCGACGACATGACCGTCACCCAGGCCGCCGCGGTCGCCGAGCTGCGCGCCGCCGACCCGACCATGAGACGACGCGACCTCCGACGCGCCGGTCTGCGCATCGGGCGCGACCACGTGGCCTCGACCGTCAACACCCTCGCGCTCGCGTACGCCGGTGCCGCGCTCCCGCTGCTCCTGCTGTTCGTGCTCTCCGCGCAGTCGCTCGGCACGGTGGCCAACTCCGAGGTGGTGGCCTCGGAGATCGTGCGGACGCTGGTCGGCAGCATCGGCCTCGTCGCCGCGGTGCCGGTCACGACCTGGCTCGCCTCCCGCGTGGTGGCGCCCGGGCACCCGGCGTCGGCCGGCAGCCGGGACGCGGCGCCGCCCGCCGCCGGAACCACCCCGGTGCCGTCGGCTCCCGACGGCCGGGCTCGGCCGGGGGAGCAGCTCGTCCCCCCTTCCGAGCCGCGGCCGACCGCTGCGGCCGCGGTCGCTCCCGCGGCCGCGCCGCCCGACGTCGCCGCCACGGAGTCACCGACCCCCGCGGGGACCGGGCCGGCGCCGAGTGCGGCCGCGGCCTGGGCCGCCGAGGTCGCGCCCACGCCGGACCAGGACGACGACGAAGCCCGGTTCTGGGGGAGCTGAACGCACGGCCGCCGGCCAGTCGGCCTGGCGGCCGGTCGTCCGGGTCCCCC
>CAIUKV010000248.1 GCA_903899845.1 uncultured Actinomycetes bacterium | reverse complement strand
GCGACGCCGGCCGCACCCTGGTGATCGAGGAGGGCCTCACCGGGCCCGAGGTGTCGCTGCTCGTCGTCTGCAACGGCGACCCGGCCGGGGCCCGCCCCCTCGCCCCCGCCCAGGACTTCAAGCGGGTGGGTGACGGCGACAGCGGGCCGAACACCGGGGGGATGGGCGCGTACTCGCCCGTGCCGGTGGCCGGTCCCGACCTCGTCGACGCGGTGATGGCCGACTGCGTGGTGCCCACCCTCCACGAGCTCGAGCGGCGCGGCATCGCGTACCGGGGCGTGCTCTACGCCGGGCTCATGCTCACCCCGACGGGCCCGAAGATGCTCGAGTACAACGTGCGCTTCGGCGATCCCGAGTGCGAGGTGGTGGTCCCTCGGCTCCGCACCGATCTCGGCGAGCTGTGCCGGGCCGCGGCCGCGGGCGAGGTGCTCCCCCCGGTGGAGTTCACCGACGACGCCTGCGTCACCGTGGTGCTCGCGAGCGAGGGCTACCCGGCCGCGCCGCGGACCGGCGACCCGATCACCGGCTTGGCCGAGGCCGAGGCGGTCGAGGGCGCGATCGTCTTCCACGCCGGCACCCGTCGGGTCGGCGACGACGTCGTGACCGCCGGTGGGCGCGTGCTCGCGGTGAGCGCGCTCGGGCCCACGGTGGCCGACGCCCGGGCCCGGGCCTACGCCGCGTCCGACCGGATCGCCTGGCCCGGTCGGCTCCGCCGCGCCGACATCGCCGCCGGGGTGTGAGCGCCGCGGCGCGCGGCGCGGTTTAGTGTGAGGCCGGAGGCCTGCTGACGTGATCCCCCGCTATTCGCTGCCCGCCGTGGCCGAGCTCTTCTCCGACGAGGCCCGCTTCGGCGTCTGGCTGGAGGTGGAGATCCTCGCGGTGGAGGCCTGGGCGGCGCTCGGCGTCGTGCCCGCCGACGCGGCCCGGGCGATCCGTGAGCGGGCGGCGTTCACCGTGGCCGAGATCGACGCCCGGGAGCAGGTCACCGACCACGACGTCGCCGCGTTCGTCGACGTCGTCCAGGGGTACGTCGGCCCGCCCCACGGCACCTGGGTGCACTACGGCCTCACGTCGAGCGACGTCGTCGACACCGCGCTCGCGGTCACGGTCACCCGGGCGCTCGACCTCGTGCTCGGAGCGGTCGACGCGCTCGAGGCCGCGGTCGCGGCTCGGGCCCGCGAGTTCCGCGACACGCCGATGGTCGGACGGACCCACGGCATCCACGCCGAGCCCACCACCTTCGGGGCCAAGCTCGCGCTGTGGGCGTTGCAGCTCCGGCGGGAGCGCCGTCGGCTCGCGGCCGCCCGTGCGGTGATGGCGGTGGGCAAGCTCTCCGGTGCGGTGGGCACCTACAGCAACGTGGACCCGGCGGTGGAGGCGTTCGTGTGCGAGCGGCTCGGCCTCCGCCCGGTGCCGTCCACCCAGGTGCTGGCCCGCGACCGCCACGCCGAGGTGCTGTACGCCTGCGCCTCGCTCGGCGCCGCGATCGAGGGGTTCGCCACCGAGATCCGCCACCTGCAGCGCACCGAGGTGCGCGAGGTGGAGGAGCCGTTCCGCACCGGCGCGCAGAAGGGCTCGAGCGCGATGCCCCACAAGCGCAACCCGGTGAAGTCGGAGCAGCTCTCCGGTCTGGCCCGGATCCTGCGGGGCAACCTCGGCGCCGGGCTCGAGAACGTCGCGCTGTGGCACGAGCGCGACATCTCCCACTCGTCGGTCGAGCGCGTGATCCTGCCCGACTCGCTCATGCTCGCCTACTACATGGCCGTCCGCTTCCGGTCCGTCGTCGAGGGCCTGGTCGTGTACCCCGAGCGCATGCAGCGCAACCTCGACGCCTCGCACGGCCTCGTGTTCAGCCAGCCCGTGCTGCTCGCGCTGGTCGAGCGGGGCCTCGCCCGCGACGACGCCTACCGGCTCGTGCAGCGCAACGCGATGCGGACCTGGGAGGCCGAGCGGCCGTTCCGGGAGGTGCTGGCCGAGGACCCCGACGTCACCGCGGTGCTCGACCCGGCTGCGCTCGACGCCTGCTTCGACCTGGCCCGGGCCACGGCGCGCGCCGGCCTCGCGGTCGACGCCCTCGCCGATCCCGCCGGACCCGATGATCCCGCCGGACCCGCCGGGGACGGTCGGGCGTGAGCCGGCCCGGCCTGCGGCACCTCTACACCGGCAAGGTCCGCGACCTCTACGAGGTCGCCCACGACCGGCTGCTCGTGGTCGCGTCCGACCGCGTGTCGGTGTTCGACGTCGTGCTGCCCGATCCGATCCCCGACAAGGGCCGGGTCCTCACGGGGCTGTCCACCTTCTGGTTCGAGCGGACCGCCCACATCTGGCCCAACCACCTCGTGTCGGCCGACCCCACCGACCTCCCCGAGACCGCCGGCCCCGAGGTCGCCGGTCGGGCCATGCTGGTGCGGGCCACGCGGCCGGTCCGGCTCGAGTGCATCGCGCGCGGCTACCTGTTCGGCTCGGCCTGGTCGGAGTACTCGGAGCGGGGGACCGTGTGCGGCCGGGCCCTGCCGCCCGGCCTGCGCCAGGCCGAGGTGCTCCCCGAGCCCATCTTCACCTCCACCACCAAGGCCGAGGCGGGCCACGACGAGGCGGTCACCGACGCCGAGGCCGCCGCCCTGGTGGGCGACGCCGTGTTCGAGCAGGTCCGGGAGGCGACGCTCGCCATCTACGGGTTCGCCCGGGCCCACGCCGCCGCCCAGGGCGTGCTCCTCGCCGACACCAAGCTCGAGTTCGGGGTCGTCGACGACGAGCTCCTCGTGATCGACGAGCTGTGCACCCCCGACTCGTCGCGGTACTGGCCGGCCGAGCACTACGCGGTCGGCACCTCGCCGCCGTCGTTCGACAAGCAGTTCGTGCGCGACCACTACCTCGCCATCGGCTGGGACCAGCGTCCCCCGGCCCCGCCCGTCCCGGCCGAGGTGGTCCAGGGCACCCGGGCCCGCTACCTCGAGGCCTACGAGCTGATCACCGGCGAGTCGTTCGACGAGTGGTTCGCTCCGGAGTAGCGCGCACCCTCCCCGGTAGGCTCCGACCGTGAAGTTCCACGCCCAGGTCGAGGTCACCCATCTCCCCGGCGTGCTCGACCCCCAGGGCGCGACGGTCGAGCGGGCGCTCCCGGCCCTCGGGTACACCAACGTCCACGACGTGCGCATCGGCAAGTCGATCCGGCTCACCGTCGAGGCGCCCGACGCGGCGGCCGCGGCCGCCCAGGTCGACGAGATGTGCCGACGACTGCTCGCGAACCCGGTGATCGAGGCGTTCACCGTGGAGGTGGTGGCCGCGGAGCCGGCCGCCCCGTGAGCGCCCGGGTCGGCGTCGTCGTCTTCCCCGGGACCAACTGCGAGCACGACGTCGTGCGCGCGGTGGAGGTGCTCGGCGGCCGCGCCGACCTCGTGTGGCACGGTGACCGTGCGCTCGCCGGGTTCGACGCCGTGGTCGTGCCCGGGGGCTTCGCCCACGGCGACTACCTGCGCACCGGTGCCATCGCCCGCTTCTCGCCGGTCATGGAGGCGGTCCAGCGGTTCGCCGACGCCGGCGGCCCGGTG
>CAIUKV010000247.1 GCA_903899845.1 uncultured Actinomycetes bacterium | reverse complement strand
GTTGGGCGCGACCGACGACGACAAGGGCCGCCTGACCGGCCGGGTGTACCAGTACGCGCTGTACTCGACATCGACGTTGCTGGCGTCGTTGGACGCTGATCTCGACGGCTATGTGACGTCGCCGAGCGTGCAGGTGTCGTCGAGCGGTCAGACGTGGACGTTGCAGGGTGCGGCGACGCTGGTCACCGACTGGGTCGACATCTCGGAGTATGTGCAGGACGGGTCGGTGCAGGTCGGCCGCCAGTACGAGGTCGACCGGTTCAACGCCGGGACGGCCTCGTTGACGCTGGTGGCGACGACCCGGCTTTTCGACCCGGACAACACGGCGGGCACCTACTACGGGCAGCTCGTGCCGATGCGCCAGTTCCGGATTCGCATGTTGCAGTCAAGTACCGCCTACCCGGTGTTCCGAGGGTATGTGACCGACTGGGGGCAGGCGGTCCCGTCGGCGGACCGGGCGATCTTCACGACGGTGCAGCTCGCCGACGCGTTCGCCTTGTTGGCGGCGACGTTGGTGCCGTCGGTGTACGAGCAGGCGGTCCTCGCCAAGGACCCGAAGATCTTCTACCGGTTCGACAACGCCAACGCGTTGATCGACGCAGCTGGGAATAAGAACGGAACTTTCACCTCAACTCCGACATTGGTCGACGGGCTGTTGACCAACGATGCGTCGCGCGCCTGGTCGCTGACCGGGTCGAACTACGCGTGGGTGCGCTCCGATCTCTCAACGTTGGGTCTGACGCCAGCGTTCGAGTTCTGGTTGTCGACGACGGCGACGACCGGGGTGATCGCCGACTTCCAGCAGTCAGGCGTCAGTGTGCTGATCATGCTGCGCGCCGGGAAGCTGCGGTTCTGGGACAGCTCGAGCACGACCTGGTACGAGGCGAGCCCAGCAATCAACGACGGCGTCGCCCGCCACTGCTACTTCGACACGACGACCGACACGTGGCGGATCAACGGGGCGGCCGTGTCGACGACCAGCGGTTCCGAGACGAGCCCCGACGAGCTCGGCGGTCTTGTTCGCACGAACGGGGTGATGACGCTTGGCAACAACCAGGCGGCGAACTACCCGTTCGTCGGGACCCTCGACGAGTTCACCGGCTACGCCTCCAACGTCGGCGACACCTACGACGAGGGCGCAGCGCCGCTCGCCGGGCAGACGACCGGGGTGCGGGTCGGTGCGCTCCTCGACCTCCTCGACTGGCCAGCCGCGTTGCGTGACCTCGACGCCGGCGACTCGACCATGCAGATCTTCGACGGCGACGGCCTGTCCATGCTGGATGCGGTCCAGCAGGCCGCCGACACCGAGCTCGGCCAGACCTACGTCGACGCCTACGGGCGGGTCCATCACCGATCCCGATCGGCGTTGTGGCGTGACAGCCGGTCGCAGACCGCCCAGTCGACTTTCGGTGACACCCATTCGGGTGAGGCGATCCGCTACGCCGCCGAGGGGTTCTCGTTGGTTCGCGACGAGACGCTGCTACGCAACCCAGTGTCGGCATCCCGTCAGGACGGGGCGACGATCACCGTGTCGGACAGCGCCGGGATCACCAAGTACGGGCAGCGGGCCTGGGCGGCACCGGTCTCCTACGACCTGTCGGACAACGTGGTCAACGACCGGGCCACGTTCCTGCTGTCCCGCTACAAGGAGCTGACGACCCGCCTCGAGGCGATGACCGTCCATGTGCATCGGGACCCGGCCACGTTGACGCCGGTGGTGGGCCGCCGTCAGATCGGCGACCGCATCACCGTGGAACGCACCCCGCTCGGCACCGGCAACCAGGTCGTCTCCTCGGTGATCATCGAAGGGGTCGCGCACCGGTTCGCGCCGCGCCGCTGGTCGACGACCTACCGGGCGTCGCCGATCGAGACGACCGTGTTCTTCATCCTCGACGATGCGACCTACGGCGTCCTCGACGACGACCGCCTCGCCTACTAGGAGCCTGCATGCCTGCCTGGACCGCCCCGCGCACCTGGGTCGCCGCCGACACCTTGACCGCCGCGCAGTTGAACACCGACGTGCGTGACAACACGTTGCACCTCTACGAGGCGTTCGGGACCTGGACCGCGTTCACCCCGACGCTCGGCGGCACCGGCGCCACGCTCGGCACCGCACCCAACAACGGCACGCTGGTCTGTCATTACATGCGGATCAACAAGACCGTCCACGCCCGCTACATCCTCCTCGGCGGATCTGGCACGAACCTGTCGTCGGACCGCCTCACCTTGACGCTGCCGGTCACCGCACGCGACCCGGGCAACTACCGGGTGCCGGTCGGCGTCGGGCATGTGTTCGACTCCGGTGTCGCCTCGTACCACTGCATCGCGATCATCGACCACACGACCGACACCGGCAACGACCGCATCTTCTTCGCGTACGGCGGCACGACGCTCGCCAGCGTGAACGACTCGACCCCGATCTCGGGGTTCGCCGCGTCCGACACCCTGTCCGCCACGATCACCTACGAGGCCGCCTGATGCTCTGGAAGCGTGAACCTGCCCTGATCCTCGGCGCCGTCCAGGCGCTCCTCGCCCTCGCGCTGTCGTTCGGGCTGGAGCTGTCGTCGCAGCAGATCGGCTCGATCCTCGCCGCGACCGCGGCGCTCCTCGCCCTGGTGACCCGCCGCCAGACCCTCACCCCGTACCAGATCGAACGCGACGCGTCGTTGCCGCCGCTGCCGGGGAGCGTGCCGGGCCCGACCCCGCAGGGCGACTAGTGGCAACCGGCCAGGACCTGGTCGACGCCGCCGCGACGTTCCTCGGCCAGCCGTACTCGACCGCGCCGGGGCGGGATTCGCCGACGTCGGGCCACAAGGACTGCTCGGGGTTGATCGCCGCCGCCTACCTGGTGGCGACCGGCCGGCCCCTCGAGGCCAACGTGAGCGTCACGATCTACGACCTCGCCGTCCGCTACGGGCTGACGATCAGCTTCGAGGAGGCGGTCGGGATCCCGGGTGCGTGTCTCCTGATCCCTGACGACCCCTACCAGGGGTGGGGTCCGAACGGGCACATCGGCTTCTCGGATGGGCAGGGCGGCACGGTCGAGGCGACCCCGCCTCGGGTGCAGCGCCTCCCGGTGGGGTTCCAGCCGTGGGGTCCGGCGGCGTGTCTGCTGCCGGGTGTCGAGTATTTCCCGCCGGCGCCGCCGGTCGAGACCATCGAGGAGACGAGTGTGATCATCGCCGGCCGTCTGCAGTCCGACCCGTCGGTCATCGTCGCGCAGCACATCGGCAACGGGCTGCTGCTCGCCGAGTTCACCTGCCGGGTCGGCGAGGAGCTCTACGGGCTGCCCCCGTCGGCGCTCGACTACGTGAACGGCACGGGCGGCACCGGCCGCGGCGAGCTGCCGATCCGGTTCGTGCAGCCCTACGTCCTCGAGTGGACCCGCCAGACCCAGGCGAAGGTCCTCGCTGCGCCGGCCCCGGGCGGGGTCGGGCACGTCTGTCTCACCCCGGCGGACCTGCGGGCGGTGGTACGCGCCGAGCTCGACAAGACCCGCCTCGCACACTGACATCTGAAGGCAATGTGGCAGCAGGCCCGGTGGAGACCCCGCGCCGACCGCCGGGATCGCGTGCGCTGGTGGGGGCGACGCCTGATCTGAGGAGATCCATGCAGCTGCACGCGACGTTCAAGGACCGCACCGGCTGGTGGTATGTCCTGCGCATCAAGGACGGCACCTCCGACACGGTCGTCTCCTGCTTCGAGGACGCCTCGTTGGCGTGCCGGATCCGCGACTTCCTCGACCATGAGGAGCGGATCTGGCAGCTTCTCGACCGGCACGGCGAGGTCGACGTCCCGATTTCGGAGGTCCCGTCGTGATCTTCGGGCGTGGGGAACGCATCGCGAGCCTGGAGGCGAAGGTCGACGGCGTCCACCAGGACCTCCACATGTTGTCGGCGCAGGTCGACAGCATGTCCCGCAGCGTCGGGGATCTCCGCACCGAGGTGCAGCAGTCGGCGTTGCGGCGCCCCTCGTGGGCGATCGCGACGCTGCTGACCTTGCTGACCGGTTTCTGCATGGCGCTGCTCGCCGCCGTGCTCACGTTCGCGCTGAGCTGATCACCCCGGGGGGCACCGTGGGACTCTACGAAGAAGTGGCCGGGAAACCGGTGCGCCGCTGGACCAGGGCGGTGGTCGACGAACGCCTCGGCGACGACGCCGACGACCTGGCGGCGCTGCTCGCCGACCCGGCCGTGTCACCGTTCGCGATCTGCAAGGCGCTGCGCGCCCGGGGGATCGGCGTGTCGAAGGCGTCGATCTACCAGTGGGCCGAGGAGGCCCGGCAGTGAGCCTCGCCGACGACGTGGCAGGGTTCGAACCGGACCCGGAGGCGGTGCAGCGGGCCCGCGCCGAGCAGCTCGCCGACGAGGTCGGCCGGCTCCGCAAGCAGCTCGGCGACGCGGTCGGGGTGATCGAACGCCTCGAGCGGATCGCCGAGTATTCGGGGCGGGCCCTGTCCCCACCGAAGTGGCTGGCCCGCACCCCGAAACGCACCGAGCAGATCGCGACGTTGTGCACGATCCTGTCCGACTGCCATTTCGACGAGGTCGTCGACCCGGCCCAGATCGAGCATCGCAACGGCTACGACCGTCGCATCGCCGAGCTGCGCCTCGAGCGGTACTTCACACAGGTGGTGCGCCTCGCCCGCGACTATCTCGCCGGCGTCACCTTCGACGGGGTCGTCGTGTTCCTCGGCGGGGACCTGATCTCGGGGGACATCCACGAGGAGCTGTCCGACACGAACGCGGCGCAGACGCTCGACACGGTGCTGCACTGGTCGGAGCGCATCGCCGCGGGCCTCGCGCTCCTCGCCGACGAGTTCGGCCAGGTGCATGTCGTCGCGGTGGTCGGCAACCACGGTCGGCGGTCCCGCAAACCCCGGGCGAAGGGCCGGGTGCGCGACAACTACGACTGGATGATCGCCCAGCTCGTCGCCCGCCACTTCCACGCAGATCGGCGCCTGACGTTCCAGATCCCCGACGGGACCGACGCCCTGGTGCCGGTGCACGACACGACGTTCCTCGTCACCCACGGCGACCAGGTGTCGGGCGGTGGGGGCATCGGCGGGATCTGGCCGCCGATCATGCGGATGATCGCGAAGAAGCGGGTCCGCCACGACTTCGACACGGTCGTGATGGGCCACTGGCATCAACTGATCATGGCGCCGTCGGCCGGCCTCATCGTGAACGGCAGCCTCAAAGGCGAGGACGAGTACGCGGCGGTGATGAACTTCGCGCCCGAACCGGCGCAGCAGGCCCTGTGGACCGTGGCGCCGGGCCGGGGAGTGACGTTCTCGGCGCCGGTGTTCGTCGAGGACCGCACCCGGGAGGGCTGGTGAGCGAAGATCCGTTGACCGAGTTGGATCTGGACG
>CAIUKV010000246.1 GCA_903899845.1 uncultured Actinomycetes bacterium | reverse complement strand
TCGCCCACGGCGACTACCTGCGCACCGGTGCCATCGCCCGCTTCTCGCCGGTCATGGAGGCGGTCCAGCGGTTCGCCGACGCCGGCGGCCCGGTGGTGGGGATCTGCAACGGCTTCCAGATCCTCACCGAGGCGGGCCTCCACCCGGGCGCGCTGCAGAAGAACGCGGGCCTGAAGTTCCGCTGCGAGACGGTGGCCTGCCGGGTGGCGACCGACCGGTCGGCCCTCACCCGCGGGGTGACCACCGGGACGGTCCTCGATCTCCCGATCAACCACTTCGAGGGCAACTACACCTGCGACCCCGAGACCCTGGCCCGCCTGCGCGACCTCGACCAGGTCGTGCTGCGCTACGTGGAGAACCCCAACGGCTCGCTCGACGACATCGCCGGCGTGAGCAACGAGGCCGGCAACGTGGTCGGGCTCATGCCCCACCCCGAGCGAGCGGCCGAGGCGATCCTGGGCTCGGCCGACGGTGCGGTGCTGCTGCGGGCCCTGCTCGCGACCGCGGGTGCGCCGACCGGACCGGTCTAGGCCGCGCCCCGGCCGATGCCCGCCCGCTTGAGGACGTCGGCGGCCACCCCGAGCTCGCGCCAGGTGGCGTACTCGATGCCCTTGCGGGCGCTGTAGGCCTTCGCCATCGTCACGAAGTCGGCCTCGAGCGCCGACAGGTCGACGGCCTCGCCCATCCCGGCCCGCTCGGCCTCGAGGTCGCGCCGCTCCTGCACCAGCTGCAGACGCTGGAGCGACGGCGCGTCGGCGATCTGGGCGTCGATCGCGGCGAGGCGCTTGGCGATGGACTCGGGCGTCCGCTTCCGGCCCCGCCGGGGCTTCTGGTGGTCGAGCGCGTCGAGGTAGGCCTTCACCGCCCGCCCTTCGGCCCGGCCGTCGGCGAGGGCCTGCTTGTGCTCGGCGGTCATCTTCTTCGGGCCCTTCTGGGCCATGGGAGACCGTCCTTTCCGGGGTGGGGTCTTTGCCGATGTGGAGCGATCCACGTGGCGGGGATTTTCGGGAAGTGCGCCGGTGATTCTGCCCGCGTCATCACCGAAATGCCAGGGCCGGATGCCGAAGAATTCCGAAGAATCCGAACGGCCCTTTTCGGGAAATGGGCCAGGGCCGGCGGGAGCCATAGCCGGAAATCGACGCCCGGTAGTCTCGGCCCGTGGCCGCCGCGAGCACCGCAGCCGAGGAACCGCTCCACCGCCAGCTCGGCCTCACCGACGCGGAGCTCGCCGACATCGTCGCCCTCCTCGGGCGCGATCCCACCGACCTGGAGCTCGCGATGTACGCGGTCATGTGGTCGGAGCACTGCTCGTACAAGTCGTCGAAGGTCCACCTCCGACGCTTCCCGACCGAGGCCCCCTGGGTGATCGTCGGCCCGGGGGAGGGCGCGGGCGTCATCGACGTCGGTGACGGTCTCGCGGTCGCCCTGCGGATCGAGAGCCACAACCACCCGTCGGCGGTGGAGCCGTACCAGGGTGCCGCGACCGGCGTCGGTGGCATCATCCGCGACATCTTCTCGATGGGGGCCCGCCCCGTCGCCCTGCTCGACCCCCTGCGCTTCGGCAGCCTCGACGACCCCCGGACCCGCTTCCTGTTCGAGGGGGTGGTGTCGGGGATCAGCGGGTACGGCAACGCGGTGGGCGTCCCGACCGTGGGCGGCGAGGTCGTGTTCGACGACTGCTACCGCGAGAACCCCCTGGTCAACGTGATGTGCATCGGGCTGCTGCCGCGCGACCGGCTCGTGCTCGCGCGCGCCGAGGGCGTGGGCAACGTGGCCGTCCTGCTCGGCTCCGCCACCGGGCGCGACGGCATCGGCGGGGCCAGCGTCCTCGCGTCGGCCGGGTTCGAGGAGGGCTCCGAGGCCAAGCGCCCCTCGGTGCAGGTGGGCGACCCGTTCGAGGAGAAGCGCCTGATCGAGGCGTGCCTCGCGCTGCTCGACGCCCGCCTCGCGGTGGGCGTGCAAGACCTCGGTGCCGCCGGGCTCTCGTGTGCGCTGAGCGAGACCGCGGCCGCGGCCGGCAACGGCATGGACGTCGACCTCGCCGCGGTGCACCGGCGCGAGCCCGGGATGAACCCGGTGGAGGTCATGACCTCCGAGAGCCAGGAGCGCATGCTCGCCATCGTGCGGCCCGAGGACGTCGACGAGGTGCTCGGCCTCGCGGCGCGCTGGGAGATCACCGCCCGGGTGGTCGGCCGGGTCACCGACACCGGGCGGTTCCGGGTCTTCGCCGATCCCGGTGCCGAGCCCGCCGGCACCCCGCCGCTCGCCGACGTGCCCTGCGGGAGCCTGGGCGACGGCCCTGTCTACGAGCGTCCCCTCGCCCGTCCCGCCGACCAGGACGTGCTCCAGGGCGCCGATCCCGGACCGGTGCTCCTCGCCCGCTTCCCGGCCGGCGCCGACCTGGCCGACGAGCTGCTGGCCCTGCTCGCCACCCCGACCATCGCCGACAAGTCGTGGGTGTGGCGCCAGTACGACCACCAGCTGTTCTGCAACACCGTGGCCGGGCCCGGGGGCGACGCCACCGTGCTCCGCCTGCCGGGCACCCGTCGGGCGCTGGCCGTCGCGACCGACGGCAAGGCCCGGTTCTGTCGCCTCGACCCCCGCGCCGGCGGGGCGCTGGTCGTGCTCGAGGCCGCGCGCAACGTGGCCTGCGCGGGTGGGGTGCCCAAGGCGCTCGTGAACTGCATGAACTTCGGCAACCCCGAGCACCCCGAGGTCATGTGGCAGTTCTCGGAGGTCATCGACGGGATGAGCGACGCGTGTCGTGCCCTCGACCTGCCCGTGGTCGGGGGCAACGTGTCCTTCTACAACGAGTCGCGCGGCCGCAACATCGATCCGACCCCGGTCGTGGGCGTGGTCGGGCTCGTGGAGCACCTCGATGCGCCCCCGCCGGGGATCGGCCTCCCCGCCGGCGCCCGTCTCGTCCTCCTCGGACCGGCCACCGCCGAGGAGCTCGGTGGATCCGAGTGGGCCTTCACCGTCCACGGACTCGACGGCGGCCGCCCTCCGGCGGTCGACCTCGCCGCCGCCCGGGCGCTGCACGATCTCGTCATCGGCCTCGTGGCCGACCGGGCCGTCGACGCCGTGCACGACTGCGCCGACGGCGGGCTCGCCGTCGCCCTCGCCGAGATGGCGTGTGCGGGGGGCGTGGGCGCGACCGTGGTGCCCGAACCGGGCATCGCGCCCGCGGCCTGGTGCTTCGCCGAGTCGGCGTCGCGGGTCCTCGTGGCGGTGGCGCCGGAGCGGGCCGCCGCGGTGCTGGACCGGGCGGCCGCGGCCGGGGTGCGCGCGGTCGACATCGGGGTGGCCGGCGGCGACCGGCTGACGGCCGAGGGTGCGTTCTCGGTGCCCCTCGCCGACGCCCACGCCGCCTGGCGCGACGCGGTGCCCGCGCTCGTGGCCGCCGACGTCCACGTCTGATCCGGATCCCCGGACCGGCGGGTCACTCCCCGGTCGCGAGCCCTTCGACGTAGGCGACGAGGAGCGCGGCTGCGGCCGCGACGTCACGGTCGTCGGTCGGGATCCGGTGGGTCGGCGCGATCGGCGCCTCGTAGGTCGGGTCGTCGCGCCCCGCCCGCTGCGCGCACACCGCGGCCGGGGCGTCGACGTGGATCTCCACGAAGCGGTGGATCGCGTCGGCGAGCGCGGCCCGGGCGCTGCGGTGCGGGACGTCGGCGGCGACGATCACCGGGACCCCGCTCCCGGTCAGGAGGTTGGCGAGCCACGCCACCGCATCGAGCCCGCCCTCGGTCGGGCCCCCGCGGAGGTGGGCGTCGAGGTCCTCGGGGAGGAGCACGGCACAGGGACGACCCTCGGCCCGCAGCGCCGCGGCGGCCCGGGTGGCGACGGTGCGCTTGCCCGCCCCCCGGCGGCCGGTGAGCCACACGCACGGGGCGCCGGTCGAGGTCACGGGCGGATGGTAGGGCGCGGGCGGTCGGGCGAGCGGGCGGTCGACCGGGGCCGGATCGTCGACACGCCGCGACCGCGTGGGATACTGGGGCGAATGGATCCCACACGCGGGTCGAGCGGCGGCGGCGGCCTGGCGCACGCCTGCGGGGTGTTCGGTGTGTACGCACCGGGCCACGCGGTCGCCCACCTCGCGTACCTCGGCCTCCATGCGCTCCAGCACCGGGGTCAGGAGTCGGCCGGGATCGCGGTCAGCGACGGGCGGACCATCACCGTGGTCAAGGACATGGGCCTCGTCACCCAGGTCTTCGACGAGCGTCGGCTCGCGCCGCTCGAGGGTCACCTCGCCATCGGCCACAACCGCTACTCGACCACCGGCGCGAGCACCTGGCGCAACGCCCAGCCGGTGTACCGCAGCGTCGGCGACGCCGGCTTCGCGCTCGGGCACAACGGCAACCTCACCAACACCGCCGAGCTCGCCGAGCGTCTCGGGATGCTCCCCGGCATGCTCGAGGACCCCAACGGTCCGCTCGACTCCACCACCGACTCGGCGCTCGTGGCCGAGCTGATCGCGGCCGAGTTCGCCACCGACCCCCGCTCCGACGGCCGCGACCTCGAGGTCGCGCTCGAGCGCGTGCTCCCGCACCTGGCCGGCGGCTTCTCGTTCGTGCTCATGGACGACGCCCACCTCATCGGTGCCCGCGACCCGCACGGCTTCTGGCCGCTGGTGCTCGGCCGGATCGAGGGGGGCTGGGTGCTCGCGAGCGAGACCGCCGCACTCGACATCGTGGGCGCCCACTTCGTGCGCGACGTCGAACCGGGCGAGATGATCGTCATCACCGCCAACGGCATCCACGAGAAGCGCTTCGCCGAGCCCGACCCGAAGCTCTGCCTGTTCGAGTTCGTCTACTTCGCCCGTCCCGACACCTACCTCTACGGCAAGAGCGTGCACGCGGCGCGCCAGCGCATGGGCGAGGAGCTCGCCCGCCAGGCCCCGGTCGACGCCGACATGGTGATGCCGGTCCCCGAGTCGGGCATCCCGGCGGCCCAGGGCTTCGCCCGGGCCTCGGGCATCCCCTACGGCGACGGACTGGTCAAGAACCGCTACGTGGGCCGGACCTTCATCCAGCCCAGTCAGTCGCAGCGCAGCGGCGGGGTCCGCCTGAAGCTGAACCCGTTGCCCGAGAACATCCGGGGCAAGCGCCTCGTCGTCGTCGACGACTCCATCGTGCGCGGCACCACGACGAAGCAGGTGGTGGCCATGCTGCGCGAGGCGGGCGCGGCCGAGGTGCACTTCCGCGTGTCGTCGCCGCCGTACAAGTGGCCGTGCTCCTACGGCATGGACACCGGCCGCCGCTCCGAGCTGCTCGCCGCCGACCTGTCGGTCGGGGAGATCCAGGACTTCCTCAAGGTCGACTCGCTCGCCTACCTCGAGCTCGACCGCCTCACCCAGGCCACCGGGGCGCCGGCGGCGGCCTTCTGCACCGCCTGCCTCACCGGCGTGTACCCGGTGCCGGTGCCGGTCACCGACTCGAAGCACGTGCTCGAGGACGGCCCGGCCGCGACCGGCGCGCCGGACCACCCGGCGCCGGTCCGGGGCCTCGACGCGTGACGCGCGGCCGCTCCACCGATCGGCCCGACCGACCCGGGCTGACCTACGCCCAGTCCGGAGTCGACATCGCCGCGGGCGAGCGGGCGGTCGAGATGATCAAGGCCCACGTCCGCTCCACCTTCCGACCCGAGGTCGTCGGCGACATCGGGGGCTTCGGCGGCCTGTTCTCGCTCGGGCGGCTCGAGCACGCCGATCCGATGTTGGTCTCGTCGACCGACGGGGTGGGCACGAAGTCGATGCTGGCGACCCTGACCGGCCGCTACGACACCATCGGCATCGACTGCGTGGCGATGTCGGCCGACGACATCGCGACCCTGGGCGCCGAGCCCCTCTTCTTCCTCGACTACATCTCGGTGGGCCGGCTCGTCCCCGAGCAGGTCGACGCGATCGTCTCGGGGGTCGCACGCGGCTGTCGCGACGCCGGGTGCGCCCTGATCGGCGGGGAGATGTCGGAGCACCCCGGGCTCCTCGAGCCGGGCGAGTTCGACATCGTCGGCTTCGCGGTCGGAGTGGTCGACCGGCGGGCGGTCCTGCCGGCGGGGGTGCAGGCCGGTGACGCGATCATCGGCCTGGCCAGCCCGGGCCTCCGCAGCAACGGCTACTCGCTGGCCCGGCGGGCTCTGCTGGAGCGGGCCGGTCGCCGGCTCGACGAGCCCGCCTGGAAGGGCGCGCACCGCACCTTGGGCGAGGAGCTCCTCGTCCCGAGCGTGATCTACGCGAAGGCCCTGCTCGACCTGCGTCGCCACGTGCCCGTGCACGCGTTCGTGCACGTGACCGGGGGCGGCATCCCCGGGAACCTGACCCGGGTCCTGCCGGCGCACTGCCACGGGGTGGTGCGCCGGGGTCGGTGGGAGGAGCCCCGCATCTTCGCCGAGATCCAGGCCGCCGGCGCCGTCGCCGACGACGAGATGGAGCGGGTCTTCAACCTCGGGCTCGGGATGCTGGTCGTCCTGCCCCGGGGCGAGGCCCACCGGGCGCTCGACGCCGTGCGCAGCGCCGGGCACGAGGCCTGGCTCGTCGGCGAGGTCACGGACGGGCCGACCGGGGTCAGCATCACCCGCTGATCGGACACCTCGGAAATCTCGGGTCACGCGCCCTCATC
>CAIUKV010000245.1 GCA_903899845.1 uncultured Actinomycetes bacterium | reverse complement strand
GGCCCGACACCACGGCCCGGTTCGGCGTGCCCCGCGGCGCCATGAGGTCGACGCCCTGGTGCCATCCGGTGGTGGCCCGGGGGAACCCCCACGAGTCGATGAAGCTGGCACCAGGGACCGGACAGACCAGACCCGTGGCCACGTAGGCCCCGTCGTAGGTCTGGCCGTTGCCTCGCCGGCCCGCCGCCTGCTGGGCCGCGAGCCGGGCCCGCTCCCGCTCCTGACGGGCCGCCTCCTCGCGCCGGATCCGCTCCTCGAACTCGGCCAGCGCGGACTGGGCGGCGGCGAGCTGCTGGTCGAGCTGGGCCTGCTCGACCGCGAGCCGGTCCCGGCTCTCGGCGGCCCGGGACCGCAGGGTGCGCAGCGCGCGCTCACGCGTGGCGAGGGCGGCCACCGCCGTCCCGAGCTCCTGGACCGCGGCGTTGTCGCGCGCGTTGGCCTGCTCGAGCAGCTTCTGGCGCCGGAGCCGGTCGAGCGGGCGGCCGAGGTCGAGGCCGCCGATCTCCACGCCGCGGGTCACGTAGGCGGTCACGGCCCGGTCGCGCGCGAGATCGCCGAGCCGGGCGATGGTGGCCTCGCTGACGCTGATGTCCCGCTCGGTCTCGGCGATGCGGACCTCGAGCCCCTCGAGCTCGTTCACCGCGTCCATGTAGCGCTGGGTGGCCTCGGCCGCGGCCTGGCGGGCCGACGCCACCGCCGTGCGCAGGTCGTCGATCTCGGCGGCCCCGGCCCCGGGGGCCGAGGCGACGAGGAGAGCCAGGCCGGCGCAGAGCGCGACGGCCCGCCGGGGGCCGATCCGGCGACCCGGCCGACCGGCTCCTGCGGTCCGGTGCTCGCCCCTCCGGCGGTGGTCCCGAATCACAATCCTCACTTCAACCACACCAGTCACATCAGGTTAGGCGAATCCGGCCCAGGCCGCCCCGGTCGGACCCCGGTCCCCGGCCAGGGCCTACCGTGCCGCCATGAGTCTCCCCCCTGACGCCACCCCGGCGGGCGCGGCCGGCCGGGCCCCGGCCGGCCGCATGCACGGCGAGCTGGCCCTCGTGACCGGCGCGACCTCGGGCATCGGCCGGGCCATCGCCCTCGAGTTCGCCGCCGAGGGCGCCCGGGTGGTGGTCCACGGGCGCGACCCCGGCCGGGGCGCCGACGTCGTGGCCGCAGCCCGGGACCGGGGGGGCGAGGCCCACTTCGTCCCCGCCGACCTCGCCGACCTCGCGACGGCCGAGACCCTGGTGGCCGCCGCGGCCGAGCGGATCGGGGGCCTCACCGTCCTCGTGAACAACGCGGTCGGGGCGAGCGGGGGTCGCGACGCCGCGGTGGGCGATCTCTCCACCGAGTACTGGGAGACCGCGCTACGGGTCAACCTCACCGCCCCCATGATCCTGTGCCGGGCGGCGCTCCCCCACATGCTCGCCGCCGGCCACGGTTCGATCGTCAACGTGTCGTCGCGCCAGGCCGAGCGCCCGAGCCCCGGCATGGCCGCCTACTGCGCGAGCAAGGGCGGGCTCAACGCGCTGACCCGGGCCCTCGCCGTGGAGTACGGCGACCGCAACGTCCGGGCCAACACCCTGAGCCCCGGCTTCGTCGTGAACGACCGACGCGACGCCGACATGGACCCCGACCGCCGGGCGCGCTACGAGGCCATGCACGTGACCCGCCTCGGCAACGCCCAGGACTGCGCCTACGCCGCGGTCTACCTCGCGAGCCGCGAGTCCGAGTTCCTCACCGGCATCAACCTCCAGCTCGACGGCGGCAGCAGCATCGCCCGGGCGGCGGTGGTCGGCTGATCCCTCGACGCCCCGAGACCCCGACATCCCGAGACCCCGAGACCCCGACCGAGCGAAGGACCCACCGTGCGCACCCACCCCCGCGTCTCCCTGTCGATGCTGAGCCACTGGAACTGGTCGGTCGACCAGGACCTCGCCTTCTTCGACCGTGAAGGGGTCGAGGTGATCGGACTCTCCCTGGCCAAGCTGCAGAAGGCCGGCGGCTGGGAGGGCTACGTCGACCGCATCCGGGGCGGTGGCTACCGCGTGTCGAACTTCGTCGGGCTCGGGCCGATCCCGTGGAGCGATCCGTCCCAGCGGGCCGACGGCGTCGCCCGCACCCGCAACGCCCTCGACGCCGCGCTCGCGCTCGGTGCCGAGACCATGATCCTCACCACGGGACCGGCCGGCGCCCTCACCTGGGAGGACGCCGCCGACGCGTACGCCGACACCGTCGGGCCCGTCCTCGAGGAGTACGCCGGACGGGGTCTGCGGATCACGCTCGAGCACACGAACGGCCTGCGCGTCGACGTCGGGTTCCTGCACTCGCTGCACGACGCGATCGACTTCGCCCGCCGACTGGGCATCGGGGTGTGCATGGAGATCAACGCGTGCTGGGCGGAGCGCGGGCTCGGCGCGACGATCACGGACGGCGTCGACACGATCGGCATCGTCCAGCTCAGCGACTTCGCCGCCGGCACGATGAGCACGCCCAACCGGCTGGTGCCCGGCGACGGCGACATCCCGATGCGCCGGATCGTGGGGCAGCTGCTCGACGCCGGCTACGCGGGCTGCTTCGACCTGGAGATGATCGGACCCCGCATCGAGGAGGAGGGCTACGAATCCACCTCCGTGCGCGCGATGGAGTACGTGAGCGCGCTCCTCACCGACCTCGGCGCCTGAGTCAGGCCACGAGCGCGATCACCCCGGTCGCGACGGCGACCAGCCCGACGACCATCACCGCGCACCCGGCGCCGTCGGTGCGGTACGACATGCCGTTGCCGAGACGGACCGACCGCCGGCCCCGGCTGTTGAGCGTGAACGGGCCCACCCCGGCGCTCCCGCTGGCCCCGCGCTTCGACAGGTTGATCCAGCCGTACCGGCCGATCCGGATCCGCTTTCGGAACTGGAACGCCATCGTGCCTCCCGTCGTCGGCCGAGGGTCAGATCATGCCAGAGCGGGCGGGGGCCCCCACGGCGACCGACCGGGGTCGTCGACCCGGGGCACCGTCCGGCCCTCGGCCGCGGTGACGAGCTCCCAGTAGCGGTCCGGGTACGGCGCGACCCGGCCGTCGGGCCCGACGAACAGCTGCACCACCCACGCCGCCGCCACGACCGCTCCCGTGCCCGCCTCCGCGAGCGCGTGCTCGACCACCACGGCCTTGCCCCGCTGCTGGGCCACCCGGGTGCCCCCCACGAGGCGCTCGTGCATCCAGGCCTCGCGGTCGTAGCGCACGTGCTGCTCGCGGACCAGCACGGTGGCCCCGCTCCGGCGGAGGTACCGGGGCCAGTCGGGTGCGAGGCGGGCGGCGACGTAGGCGGTGCGCAGCTCGCTGCACATCCGCACGATGCCGGTGTTGCCGACGTGGTCCTGCCACCGGTCGCGGTCGCCCGGGACCGGATCGACGTCGAAGCACACCGAGTACCCGTCGGCCCGGAGACGGTCGAGCCCGGCCGAGGGGAGCGGCGGCTCGGGCCGCACCCCGACCGGTGGCCACGGGTCGCGCCACGCGGTCGGGTCCCCGCCGCGCCGGTCGCGCGACGGGCGGCCCGCCGCCTCGGGGTCGGGGGGGTCCACCACCTCGGGGTCGGGAGGGACGACCGGATCGCTCATGCCCAGAGGTACGTGCCGCCGTCGCACATGAACGTCTGCCCGGTGAGGTACCGGCAGGCGTCGGTGCACAGGAAGTGCGCCACCGACCCGATGTCGAGCTCGGGGTCGCCGTTGCGGTGCATCGGGCTGGTGCGCATGAACTCCTCGTAGTGCGCGCTCCCGACCGCGCGCGGTGGTGCCGCCGCGGGCGCGATCGCGTTGACGACGATGCCGTCGGCCGCCCACTCCTTCGCGGCCGTGCGGGTGAGCGCCCGGATCGCCTCCTTCGACGCGTTGTACGCGCCGAAGCCCGCACCGCCCACGATCCCCATGGACGACGCGAAGTTGACGATGCGCCCCCAACCCGCCGCCTTCATGTGGGGGTACACCGCCTGCATCGACCAGAGCGTGCCGAGCACCCCGGACCGGTGGAACACCTCGACGTCCTCGGTCGCCACCTCGGCGATCGGGGCGTTGGGACGGAAGGTCTGGGCGTTGTTGACGATGGCGTCGACCCGACCGAAGGCGGCGACGGTGGCAGCCACCATCGCGTCGAGCGTCTCGCGCTCCATGATGTTGCAGGGGACGCCCAGGGCCGGCGCGCCGAGCGCCTCGACCTCGGCGACCGTGCGGGCCATCTTCTCCGCGTTCCAGTCGGCGACGACCACCGTCGCGCCCGCCTTCGCGAAGTGGTGGGCCATGCCCCGGCCCACGCCCTGACCCGACCCGGTGATGATCACCACCCGTCCCTCGACCGAGTGCATCGCCCGGATCCGGGCGGCGGGGACGGCGGTGGGGTCGGTCACGGTGGTGCTCCTGACGCGGTCGGGTGGGGACGGGGGTGGGACGGCCGCAGCGTAGGCGCAGGGTCGCGCCACGGGTTAGGTTGCCCACCGTGCCGACCGTGTTCACCCGCATCATCGACGGTGAGATCCCCGGTCACTTCGTCTGGCAGGACGACCGGGCCGTCGCCTTCCTGTCGATCAACCCGATCACCGTGGGCCACGCGCTCGTGGTCCCCCGGGCCGAGGTCGACCATTGGCTCGACCTCGATCCCGATCTCGCCGCGCACCTCATGGTGGTGGCCCGGTCGGTGGGGCGGGGCATCCAGCACGCGTTCCGCCCGCCCCGCGTCGGCATGGAGATCGCCGGGTTCGAGGTGCCGCACTGCCACCTGCACGTCCTCGCGATCTGGGGCGAGGACGACCTCCACCTGTCGCGCAGCGCGCGCACCGTGGACCCGACCGC
>CAIUKV010000244.1 GCA_903899845.1 uncultured Actinomycetes bacterium | reverse complement strand
CGGATCCGGTTCCGTGAGAGCACGAGCAGACCGATGAGGAACAGCCCCTCGAACGACGCGGCGAGTCCGGTGACGTCGCTGACCTCGAACGGGAACGGCCGGAACAGGACGGTGACGAAGGCCGGACCCATGTCGAGCGGCGAGTTGACCGTGACCGGCGAGAAGGCCGAGCCGGCCTCGGTGGTCTCGATCGCGCTCTTCTCGGCGGTCTGTGAGATCGCGGCGGTCACGCTCCCACCCTCGATCGCGGCGGTGCGCTCGAAGAAGCTCGCCGTCTGCGAGGCGAGGAAGACGCTGATGAGCATCGCGACCGCCACCGTGAGAAGACGGATCACGGGTGTCGCGTACGTGCGTGACGGCGCGCGCCGGACGACCACGGCGGTGAGCAGGGCCGCAAGGACGAGGAGCGCCATGTGGGGCCGGACCAGCACCATCGCCCCGATGCCGGCCGCGAACGGCACCACCCCGGTGCTCCGGCCGCGGAACAGCGCGGCGATCCCGTAGGAGGCCAGCCCGATGCCCAGCATCATCCAGGCTTCCTTGCCGATGATGGCGGGCCAGAACAGCAGCGAGGGCAGGAACAGCACGGCGATCATGTAGCGCCGGGAGTCGCCGTCGGGGACGCCGAGGCGGAAGGCGCGGGCGAGCAGGAGGAAGCCGAGGAAGCTGATCCAGGCGAACACGAAGAAGCCGACCATCCGGCCGGTGCCGAACAGCGAGTACACGATGCCGGTGAGGAAGTTGACGAAGCCGGTGCCGATGAAGCGACCCGTCTCGATGCTGAAGTCGAACTGCCGGAGCTGGGGGACCAGTGCCCGTCCCGCGAGGTCGTACACGGTGGCGTCGGTCCGCCCACCCTGCAGCGAGTACGCCAACTGGTACCGCACGTAGGCCATGAGGAGCTTGGCCGCGAACGCGGCGAGGATGATCGAGACGAGGGTGGGATCACCGTCACGCCGTCCGATGCGCACGGCGATCGGGATCGTGATGGCGAACAGCACCGGGACCACGGTGAGCGCGTGGAGCAGCTCGAAGTCGGCGCCGAGGGCCGCGAGCGCGAACAGGCCGAGGTAGAGCGTGCCGCACAGCACGAGGATGCTGAGGACCCAGCGGGGGTACCGGCGGACGCCGTCAGCGGACGGAGCGGTCGGTCGGATCGCGGCCACGGTCGTCGTCCCGGGGAGGGATGCCCGTCCGGGGCGGGTCAGCGGCCCGGACGGGACGGCACGGCGTCGGCCTGACCGTTGCCGACGACCCGCCGGTCGCCGCCGCTCCGGGAGCGCCGTCGGCGCGTCGGCTCGTCCTGGGTGTAGTAGCGGTCGTCGCTGCCGTACTCCATCTGCGAGCGCACGCCGTTGAGGATGGCTCCGATCATCGGTGCGTCGACCTGGCGGAGGAGCTCGGTGGTCCGCCGCAGACCTCGCTTGGTGGAGGAGCCGGCGCTCCCGACCACGAGCACGGCGTCGACGAGGCCCGAGATCACGAGGCCGTCGGTCACCGGCAGGATGGGCGGGCTGTCGATCAGCAGCACGTCGCATCGCTGGTCGAGGTCCTCGATCACCTCGATCGCCCGTTGCGAGGCGAGGAGCTCGGCGGGGTTGGGCGGGAGCGGCCCGGAGGCGAGCAGTCCGATGGGCAGCTCGGGGTGGGCGGGCTGGATCGCCTGGACCAGCGGGGTGTCGCCGAGGAGGACCGAGGTGAAGCCGACCCGGTTGCTCAGGCCGAAGAACTCGTGCACTCGCGGCCGGCGCAGGTCGCAGCAGACCACGATGACCCGCTGGCCGGCCCGGGCGAACGTCACGGCGAGGTTCGCGAGGGTGCTGGTCTTGCCCTCCGAGGACTGCGGGCTCGTGATCTGGATGCTGCCGATCGGCTGGTCGAGGGCCAGGAACTCGACCGACGTCCGCACCGATCGGTACGACTCGGCCGCGGGTGACCGGGGCTGCGTCAGGGCGACCAGCGGGGTCGTGTTCCTCTTCTTCCAGTCACCGAGGGCGGGGACGATGCCCAGGACGTTGAGGCCGGTGGCGGCCTCGAGGTCCTCCTTGGTCTTCACCGAGTCGTCGAGGTACTCGCGCAGGAAGGCGAGGGCCACGGCGAGGATGAGCCCGACCACGATGCCGGCGAGCAGGTTGCGCATCGGGTCCTTGTTGATCGGCTCCGTGGGGACCTCGGCGGCCGAGAGGACCTTCGCGCCCGGCTGCGAGGCGATGGCGATGGCGGCGCGCAGGTCGTCGAGCTGGGCGGTGTAGGAGTCGCGCTCCCGTTCGTACTCGGCGAGCCTCAGGATGCG
>CAIUKV010000243.1 GCA_903899845.1 uncultured Actinomycetes bacterium | reverse complement strand
GGTGCCGCGCCGCGGCGCGGGGCGGCCGGTGGGGGGGCCGGGTTCGCCGTCCCCCGACGAGGGGGCGGGCCCGGTCGGCGAGGGGGGCCCGGCGGGGGGGCCGGGGACGGAGGCCGCATCAGGGTCAGAGTAACGTCGCCGCCCGGCCGGGCCCGGGCGTGTCCCACCGGCCCGCACCCCGGCCCGCACCCCGGGGTGCAGCCGACCCCGAGCCGACCCCGAGCCGACCCCGAGCCGACCCCGAGGAACGATGGACCGAGTCCGCCCGCTGTCCGATGCCGTCGCCGAGCACGTCCGGGCCGGCGACACCCTCCATCTGGCCGTGGGCCACACCCGGTGGTCGGCCGCGGCCCGCGAGGTGGTGCGCCAGTGGTGGGGCCGGGACCCGCAGTTCGAGCTGGTCATGCTCAGCCTGTCGAGCCTGGGGGCGCTGTTCTTCGAGGGTGGCCTCGTGCGCCGCGTCGTCACCGGCTACAGCGGCGACACCTTCCCGAACTTCACGCCCAACCCCAACTTCGCCCGGGCCTACCAGGACGGCCGGGTCGCGGTCGAGCACTGGTCGTTCCTCGCCTTCGCACAGCGGCTCGAGGCCGCCGCCCGCGGGCTCCCGGCGGTCACCACCCGGTCGATCGCGGGCTCGTCGATGGCCGAGAACGCAGGGTTCGCCACCGTCGACACGCCCTTCGGCGAGGTGGGCCTCCTCGCCCCGCTGGCGCCCGACGTCGCCCTGCTCCATGCGCCGGTGGCCGACCGGGCCGGCAACGTCGCGGTGCACCCACCCCTGCTCGAGGGGGTGTGGGGCGCGCTCGCCGCCCGGCGCGGCGCCGTCGTGACGGTCGAGCGGGTCGTCGACGACCTCCGGCCCTGGTCGCACCTGGTCCGCATCCCTGCGCACCGCGTGCTCGCCGTGTGCGAGGCGCCCCTGGGGGCGCACCCCGGAGGGTGCTACACGGGTGAGCTCCCCGTCGACGGCTACGGCGAGGACTACGACTTCTGGGTCGACGCCCGGGCCGCCAGCCGCAGCGAGGAGTACGCCGACTGGATCCGCCACTGGGTGCTCGAGGTCGACTCCCAGGAGGAGTACCTCCGCCGCCTCGGCGCCACCCGCCGGGCCGAGCTCGCGGCGAAAGCCGATCCGGAGTCGTGGCGGACCGACCAGGCCACCTACCGGCCCGATCTCGACGCGCCCGCCAACCGCTGGGAGCTCGCGGCGTCGTGGGGTGCTCGCCACCTCGCCGAGCGGGTGCTCGCGCTGGACGCCCACGCCGTGCTCGCCGGCGCCGGCGTCGCCAATCTCGCCGCGTGGCTCGCGGTGGCGCTCGCCCGGGAGCGGGGGAGCGAGGTGCAGCTCACGGCCGAGATCGGCCTCTGGGGCTACGACCCGGTCCCCGCCGACCCCTTCGTGCTCAACCACCGCAACTTCGGTCGGTCGGTGATGCTGAACGACGCGAGCACCGTGCTCGGCGCCCTCGTCGGCGGTGCGGGCACCCGCACCATCGCGTGCCTGGGCGGCGCGCAGGTCGACCGGGCCGGGAACATCAACTCGACCCTGATTCCCGACGGGCCGTTCCTCGTCGGCTCGGGCGGCGGGAACGACGTCGCCAGCGTCGCGGCCGAGTGCATCGTGGTGGCCATCCTCAACCCGCAGCGCACCCCGGAGCGCTGCGGCTACGTCACCTCACCGGGCCGCAGCACCCGTGCGCTCGTCACCGACCTGGGCACG
>CAIUKV010000242.1 GCA_903899845.1 uncultured Actinomycetes bacterium | reverse complement strand
CGCCCTGCGTCCGGCGATGTTGCGGCTCGCCGGTCGTGAGGGCGACGGGGCGATCACCAACTGGTGCGCGCCCGACGACATCGCGCGCATCGCCGCCGAGGTGGGGCCGGACCGTGAGCTCGTCTGCCGGATGATGGTGCTGCCCACGACCGATGCCGGAGCACTGCGCGCGTTGGGTCGGCGCATGATCGCGGCGTACATGACCGTGCCCGCCTACGCGGCCTTCCAGGAGTGGCTCGGACGCGGCGAGGCCATCCGGGGCATGAACGAGCGCTGGGCCGCCGGCGACCGCGCCGGGGCGCTCGAGCAGATCCCCGACTCGCTGATCGACGAGCTCATCGTCCACGGCACCCCTGCGCAGTGCGCCGCCCGGGTGGCGGAGTACGCCCGGGCCGGCGTCACCACGACCGCACCCGCGGTCTTCGCGACCGGCGACGACCTGCACGCGACCGTGCGGGCCATGGCCCCGGCGCTCTGAGCCCGGACCGGCGCCGGGCTCAGAGCGCGGCGTCGGCGACGAACCGCTCGAGCACGCTGGGGTCGCCGAAGACCTCGAGGCGGTCCGGGCCGGTCCGGCCCCGGACCGCGAGCAGCAGGTCCGACGCCGATCCCCGGGCCGCCACGTCGCCCTTGGCGTGCTCCCGGGTGACCCGGGCCCCGTCCGGGTCGCGCCGGACGAGCCATTCCCCGGCACCGTCGGTGCGGTGCAGGTGGATCGTCTCGCCCGTGCCGGCGAGGCGGTCGCGCCGCATCCCGGTGACCACGAGGTCCAGGAACTCGTCGATGCCGTCACGGGCCAGCTCGGCGTCCACCTCGGGTGCGATCCCGGCAGCGAGCTCGGCGTCCACACGATGGAGCGCGGTCTCGTGGGCCTGGCGCCGGAACCAGAACGCGGCGGGGCCCGGTCCGGCGAAGGTCCAGAGGGTGACGTCCGGGTCGGTCGCGTCGAGGACCGCGAGCAGTCGGGCGGTGGCGTCGGCGACCCAGTCGACCAGGACGGCCGGATCGGTCGGCGCGTCGGGCATGACGAACTCGGGCTCCTGGACCCGGCGGGCGACGAGGTCGGCCTGCCAGCGCTGCACCTTCCCGACGTGGCCGAGGAGGTCGGCGACGGTCCAGCCCGGGCACGAGGGCACCGGCGCCGACCATCCGGCGGTCCGGGCCGCGTCGAGGAGGCGGGCGCCGTCGGACCGGACGGCGGCGAGGTGCTGCGACGGCTCCACGGGGCGAACCTACCCGGCCGGGTCCGGACCCGGTCCGGCCTCGGGGAGCGGATCGATCAGCTCGGGCCCCCGGTTGCGGGCGTTCCCGACGGCACGCGCCACCGGGTGCAGGCGGACCGAGGTCGCCGGGGCCGGCCCGAGCAGGGGCAGGAGCGCGCCGGGGTCGGTGAGATCGGGATCGAGCCAGTCCGCCCACGCCGGCTCCGGCAGCACCACCGGCATGCGGTCGTGGATCGGGGCGAGCGCGGCGTTCGCGGTCGTGGTGAGGATCGTGCAGGTCCGCAGCCAGCCGTCGGGGTCACCCACGGTGCCGAGCGCGGCGTCGGGGACCTTCCAGGTCTCCCACAGCCCGGCGAACGCGAACGGCGCACCGTCGGCCGCGTGCACGTAGTACGGCTGCTTCACCGACCGTCCGACCCCGGCGGCGCGCCACTCGTAGAAGCCGTCGGCGGGAACGATGCAGCGCCGCCGCGCGAACGCGCGCCGGAACGCGGGCTTCTCCGCCACCGTCTCGGACCGCGCGTTGATCATGCGGTCGCCGACCCCGGGATCCTTGGCCCACGAGGGCACCAGCCCCCAGCGCACCCGCGACAGCACGCGGTGCTCGTCGCGGGCCCGTACCACCAGGATCCGCCGGCGGGGACTGACGTTGTAGTCGGGCTCGTCGTCACCGACCGATCCATCGATCTCGGCCACGCTGAAGCGGGCCGCCAGCCGGGCCGGTGACGACGACGAGACGAACCGGCCGCACATGGTCAGCGGCGCGCCGCCGCCCGGTGCTCGAAGCGCAGGGCGGACCAGCTCGTGTCGATGACGGACGTCCGGACGTCGAGGAGCCCGGCGGCCCGACCCAACGCGCGGACGGAGGACTCGGCCAGGTCCGACGCGATGCCCGCGGTGCGCTTCGGCCACGCGATCCACAGGCCCCCGTCGGCCTGCACGGCCCGGGCCAGGGTGGGGAACCGACGGGCCAGCTCGGCCCGACGCGTGGCGAAGAACACGAGGACGTCGACGTGCCCCCGGGCCGAGGTCCGCAGCTCGACGTCGGCGGGCAGCGGCATCGAGGTCCGGAACGACTCCGGAGCCGAGACCAGGGCCAGACGGGCGCCCGGTTGGACCCCCAGTCGTCGCGCCAGCGCGAGCGCCGTCGCCCCGGTCCCCGCACCCGTCCCCGTCACGGCTGCACTGTTCCCGGCGCACCGGGTCCGAGTCAAACGCCGGGCACCCCGGGGCCGCACCCGGTGACGCGACGCGGCGGACCTCAGAGGTAGGCCATCGGGTTCACGGGGTTGCCCGAGATGCGGACCTCGAAGTGCAGGTGCGGACCGGTGGAGCGCCCGGTGCTGCCCACGTAGCCGATGACCTGCCCGGGCAGCACCGTCTGGCCCGCGGCCACGGCGACCGACGACTGGTGGGCGTAGAGGGTCGCCATGCCGCCCCCGTGGTCGATCACCACCGTGTTGCCGTACCCGCCCTGCCAGCCGGCGATGGTCACCGTGCCGCTCCGGCACGCACGGATGGGAGTCCCGCTGCCCACCGCGATGTCGATCCCCGAGTGGAACCCGGTCCCGGCCCCGAGGGGGTCGGTCCGGGTGCCGAAGCCGCTCGAGATGGTGCCCGGCGTGGGCCGGAACTCGCAGGCGCCCGCCTGCCCCGATCCGCTGCCCCCGCCCCGCAGGCGGGCGGCGATCGCGTCGGACGCGGCCTGGAGCTCCGCGTACTCACGCTCCCACGACGCCTTCTGGCTGCGGATCAGCCGCAGCTGCTGCTCCTCGGCGGCCGCTTCGGCCGCCGCGCGCACCCGGGTCGGCTCGATCTCGGCCCGCAGCGCCACGACCCGGTCGCGCAGGGTCCGCACCTCGGTCGCCGCGGCCTCCGTCGCGTCCCGGCGCGTGCGCAGGTCGCGGCGCTCCTCGTCGACCTTGTTGCGCAGCTCGGTGGCCTTCCGGGTCACCGCGCGCTGGCTCTCGTTCACCTCACCGAGGTACTTCGATCCCTGCACCAGGTCGTCCGGACGCGCCGCGGTGACGTAGTCGTAGGTCGCGCCCCGCCGAGCCGAGCGGTACGCCTGCGCCGCCGAGCGCTCCACCTCGGCCTTGGCTGCCTCGTACTCGGCCTGCCGCGCCCGGAAGCGGGCCTCGGCGTCGACCATGCGCTCCTCGAGCGCGCGGATCTCCGTCTCGAGCGGGGCGAGGCGGGCCGTCACCCCTGCGAGCTCGGCGTTGAGCTCGGCCACCCGGGCCTCGATCGGGGCCCGCCGGCTGCGGATCTCGGACAGGGTCCGGAGGGCGGCGGCTTCGTCGGCCGAGGCGTGGATGATCTGGGCGGCGAGCTCGCGCTGGCGGTCGGCCTCGGGCGTCTGGGCGCGCGCCGAGACGGCGGGGACGGCGGCGAGGAGGCATCCCACCGCGAGGACGGGCACGGCCCGGCGGGCTCGACGGATCATCGGACCCACCAGGGTAAACAACATCAGCAACATTGGCAACACCCATCACGCGGCACCGGACGGGGCGCCGGACGCGGCGCCGGTTGTCGCCCCGGGTGTCGACCGGTCGCCGGTGTGACTTGATGGGCAATATGTCGGATTCAGGGGCGCACCCCGGGGCTCAGACCCGCAGGAAGCGCCAGAGCCCGATGATCGAGCCGAAGAGGCCGATCGCCACCCCGATGGCGAGCACGGCGAGAGAGATCGTGGTGGCGTCACCGGCGGTGACGTAGAACTCGCGGAAGAACCCGGTCGGGCTGTCGAACCAGGTGTCGAAGCCCACCTTCAGGGCTGCGACGACCCCGACGGCCAAACCCGCCCCGATGAGGCCCTGCACCATCCCCTCGGCCATGAAGGGCACCCGCACGAACCAGTTCGACGCGCCGACGAGCTTCATCACCTCGATCTCGCGCCGACGGGCGAACGTCGCGAGCCGGATGGTGTTGACGATCATGAACATCGACGAGAACAGCAGGACGCCGGAGAGGAAGAAGAAGATGTAGCGCGCGGTGTTGGTCGCGCTCAGCAGCCCGCGCAGTGCCTCCTCCGGGGTCGCCACGTCGTCGACGCCGGCCAGCGGCTCGAACCGGCGCTGGATCCGGTTCGTGAACTCGGCCTGCTCGGGGACGACGCGGAACGACGTGGGAAGGGCCTCGGCGTCGACGTTGCGGACGAGGTCGGGGTCCTTGCGGAAGATCCGTTGGAACTCCTCGAACGCGGCGTCCTTGTCGAGGAACCGGAAGTCCTTGACTTGCGGGTCCTGCTCGAGGGCGGTCCGCACGTCGGCGATCTGGGCCGCCGAGGCGTTCACCGTCATGAAGATCTCGAGCCGCACCCCGCCCTTGATCCGCTCGGTCCCGTGGTCGACCCACTGCGAGAGCAGCATGATGCCCCCGAACAGCGCCAGCGACACCGCCACCGTCAGGACACCCGAGATCGTCATCAGGAGGTTCCGCCGCAGCGAGATGGAGGTCTCGCGCGCGAAGTACCGGAAGCGCCCGAACATCGCCTAGGTCCCGCCGCCGATGCCGTACACGCCCCGGGCCTGGTCGCGCACGAGGCTGCCGTGGTCGAGCTCCACGACCCGGCGGCGCATGGCGTCGACGATGCGCTGGTCGTGGGTGGCCATCATGATCGTGGTCCCGGTCCGGTTGATCCGGTCGAGGATCCGCATGATCCCCACCGTGGTGGCCGGGTCGAGGTTCCCCGTCGGCTCGTCGGCGAGGATGATCAGCGGCCGGTTGACGAACGCCCGGGCGATCGACACCCGCTGCTGCTCGCCACCCGAGAGCTCGTTCGGGAACCGCCCCGACTTCTTCGCGAGGCCCACCAGGTCGAGGACCTGGGGCACCTGGGTCTTGATGACGTTCCGGGGCCGCCCGATCACCTCCATGGCGAAGGCGACGTTCTCGTACACGGTCTTGGTCGGCAGGAGCTTGAAGTCCTGGAAGATCGTGCCGATGTTGCGCCGCAGCTGCGGCACCCTCCAGTGCGACATCCGCGAGATGTCGCGCCCGGCGACGACGATGCGCCCCTCGCTCGGGACCTCCTCCCGGAGCAGGAGCCGCAGGAAGGTGGACTTCCCGGAGCCGGACGGCCCGACGAGGAAGACGAACTCCCCCTTCTGGACGTCCGCCGACACGTTGCGCAGTGCCGTGGAGCCGGCCTTGTAGGTCTTCGTGACGTTCTCGAAGCGAATCATGGAGGCGAATCGGAGGGTACCAGCAGCCTCTCGGCCGCCCGTGGCATCCCCGGCCGACCCGCGCCGCCGTCACCGGCGCTCGCGCCCGCGCCCCGTCAGCGGCGCTCGCGCCGGCGCCACTGGAGGTAGGACTCGATGAAGTCGTCGAGCTCGCCGTCGAGCACGGCGTCGACGTTGCCCGATTCGTGGCGGGTGCGCTCGTCCTTCACAAGTCGGTACGGGGCCAGCGTGTAGGTGCGGATCTGGCTCCCGAAGGCGACGTCGCGCTTCTCCCCCGAGATCTGGGCGAGCTCCTCGGCCCGCTCCTCGCGCATCCGCTCGGCCAGGCGGGCGGCCAGGATCTGCATCGCCCGGGCCTTGTTCTGGGTCTGGGACCGCTCGTTCTGGCACGACACGACGATGCCGGTCGGGAGGTGGGTGATCCGGACCGCCGAGTCGGTGACGTTGACGTGCTGGCCCCCCGCCCCCGACGACCGGTAGGTGTCGATGCGGAGATCACCCACGTCGATGTCGGGTTCCTCCGCCGCGTCCAGCGCCGGAACGCAGTCGAGTGACGCGAACGCGGTCTGGCGCCGGGCCTGGGAGTCGAACGGCGAGATCCGGATGAGCCGGTGCACACCCCGCTCCCCGCTGAGCATCCCGTAGGCGTAGCGGCCCTTCACCACGAAGGTCGCGGAGGAGATCCCCGCTTCGGTCCCGGGCTGGACCTCGTCGACCTCCACCGAGAATCCCCGCCGCTCCGCCCACCGCGTGAACATGCGCAGCAGCATCTGCGCCCAGTCGGCGGCGTCGGTGCCCCCGGCCCCCGAGTGCACTTCGCAGATCGCGTCGCGCTCGTCGTGCTCGCCGGTGAACAGGGCGCGCAGCTCGAGCGAGGCGAGCTCGGCGGCGAGCGCCGTGACCCCTTGCTCGATCTCCGGCTCGAGCGCGGCGTCGTCCTCCTCGCGCGCGAGCTCGTGGAGCGTCTCGACGTCGGACAGCTTCCCGTCGAGCCCGGCCACGACGTCGAGATCGTCGCGGCAGCGCGCCAGCTCGCTGGTGACGGCCCGGGCCGCGCCGGGGTCGTCCCAGAGGTCGGGACGACTGGCCTCGCGCTCGAGCTCCTCGACCCGGGCGGCCGCGTCGGCGACCCGGAGGTAGGCCCGGGCGTCGTCGACCCGACGGCGGAGGTCGGCGATCTCTTCGCTGAAGTCACGCATGGGGAACCGTTCGGTGGCGGTGGGGACGGGGTGACGGTCGGCGCCGTCGGGGCGGTGGGTCAGCGCCCGTGGCAGAGCTTGTACTTCTTGCCGCTGCCGCAGGAGCAGGGCTCGTTGCGCCCGGGCGTCTTGTCGACCCGCACCGGGGTGTTGGCGACGTCGTCGCGCTCGGCGACCGCGGTGGTCGCGCCGCCGCCCCACTCGGCCGCGGACTCGGCGGCCGCGACCGCCCGCAGCGCGCCCGAGCCGGTGACGGGCTCCTCGGCGGCGCTGTACCGGAGGTTGCGGACGACGGGCTCGGGCTCGGGCTCGGCCACGACCTCGAGGTGGGACACGTACCGGACGAAGTCGTCCTCGATGCCCCCCATCATCGCCTCGAACATGTCGAAGCCCTCACGCTGCCACTCTGTGAGGGGGTCGCGCTGGCCCATGGCCCGGAGGTTGATGCCCTCGCGGAGGTAGTCCATCTCGTACAGGTGCTCGCGCCAGTGCTGGTCGATGATGGAGAGCATCACCCGCCGCTCGATCTCGCGCAGCGCCTCGGCCCCGATCGACTCCTCCTTGACCGCGTACCGCTCGAGCGCCTCGTCGACGACCATCTCGCGCAGGGACCGGATGTCCTCGGCGGTGTCGAGGGTCGCCCGGGTCAGGGTCGTGGGGTAGGCGAGCTGGAGCGAGCGGAGCAGCTCGTCGAGGTCCCATTCCTCGGGGTACTGCCCGGGGCAGGCGACGTCGATGCTGCGGTTGACCGTGGCCGAGATCGCCTCGATCGTGGCGTCGCGGAGGTCCTCGCCGTCGAGGATCTGCTGACGACGCCGGTAGATGATCTTGCGCTGCTCGTTCATCACCTCGTCGTACTTGAGCACGTCCTTGCGGATCTCGAAGTTGCGGTCCTCGACCGTCCGCTGGGCCCGCTCGATCGACTTGGTGACCATCTTCGACTCGAGCGGCTGGTCGTCGGGGAAGGCGCCGTCCATCACCCGGCTCATGAGACCGGTGGCGAAGAGACGCATGAGATCGTCCTCGAGCGACAGGTAGAAGCGGGTCTCCCCCGGGTCCCCCTGACGGCCGGAGCGGCCCCGCAGCTGGTTGTCGATCCGGCGACTCTCGTGCCGCTCGGTGCCGAGCACGTAGAGCCCACCGGCCTCGCGGACCTCCAGCCCCTCGGCGCTGCACTGCTCGCGGTAGCGGGCCAGCAGCGTCTCGAACCGCTCGGGGTCCTCGGCCCGGTCGCGCCCCTCGGCCACGAGCTCCTGGTCGGCGAGCTCCTCGGGGTTGCCGCCGAGGAGGATGTCGACGCCACGGCCCGCCATGTTGGTGGCGACGGTGACCGCGCCGGGGCGGCCGGCCTGGGCCACCACGTGGGCCTCCCGCTCGTGCTGCTTGGCGTTGAGCACCGAGTGGGGGATGCCCCGCTTCGCGAGCAGGCGCGACAGCTTCTCGGACTTCTCGACCGAGATCGTGCCCACCAGGACCGGCTGGCCGGCTTCGTAGCGCTCGGCGATGTCGTCGGCCGCGGCCTCGAACTTGGCGTCCTCGGTCTTGTAGATGAGGTCGGCGTTGTCGAGCCGGACCATCGCGCGGTTAGTGGGGATGCTCACCACCTCGAGGCCGTAGGTGTGCGCGAACTCGCCCGCCTCGGTGGACGCGGTACCGGTCATCCCGGCGAGCTTGTCGTACATGCGGAAGTAGTTCTGGAGGGTGACCGTGGCGAGGGTCTGGTTCTCCTCCTTGATCTTGACCCGCTCCTTGGCCTCGACCGCCTGGTGGAGCCCCTCGCTCCAGCGCCGACCCTCGAGGATCCGCCCGGTGAACTCGTCGACGATCTTGACCTCGCCGCCCTGCACCACGTAGTCGACGTCGCGCTTGTAGAGCGCCTTGGCCCGCAGCGCCTGCTGGAGCTGGTGCACGTAGTTCTGGTTGACGTGCTCGTAGAGGTTGTCGACGCCGAGCGCCTGCTCGACCCGGGCGACGCCCTCCTCGGTGGGGACGATGGTGCGCTTGGCCTCGTCGACCTCGTAGTCGCGCTCGGGGACGAGCCCCTGGACGACCGCGGCGAACTGGACGTAGAGCGTGGCGGCGTCGTCGGCCCGCCCGGAGATGATCAGCGGGGTGCGGGCCTCGTCGACGAGGATCGAGTCGACCTCGTCGACGACGGCGAAGAAGTGCTGGCGCTGCACCTGGTGGTCGCGCGACGACGCCATGTTGTCGCGGAGGTAGTCGAACCCGAACTCGTTGTTGGTGCCGTAGGTGATGTCGGCGGCGTAGGCCGCCCGCTTGGCCGCCCAGTCGTCGATCTCGGGCAGGACCTTCCCCACCTCGAGGCCGAGGAACCGGTGCAGGCGCCCCATCCAGTCGGCGTCGCGCTTGGCGAGGTAGTCGTTGACGGTGACCAGGTGCACCCCGTACCCGGCCAGGGCGTTGAGGTAGGACGGCAGCGTCGCGACGAGGGTCTTGCCCTCGCCCGTCTTCATCTCGGCGACCCAGCCGAAGTGCAGCGCCGCCCCACCCATCAGCTGCACGTCGAAGTGCCGCTGGCCGAGGGTGCGGACACCCGCCTCCCGGACCAGGGCGAAGGCCTCGGGCAGGAGGTCGTCGAGGGCGTCGACCCGGGCGGCACGGTCGGCGACCGGATCGGGCCCGGCGGCGTCGATCCGGCGGCGGAACTCGTCGGTCAGGGCCCGCAGCTCGGCGTCGCTGCGGCGCTGCATCTCGGGCTCGAGGGCACCGATCTCCGGCACGAGGGCCTGCAGCGCCTTGAGCTTGCGCCCCTCCCCTGCGTGCAGCACCTTGGCGAACAGACCCATGTGCTCGGAGTGTACCGGCGGCCCCTCGGGCGGCGACCCCGGCACCGCGCGCCGCAGCGGTACGCTCCGGCCGATGGCGGCGAGCGAGGCGGGGGTGGCGTCCGACCCGCTCGCAGGGGCCGCGCCGTCCGAACCGGACGCGCCGAGCGGGCCGGGGGCCCGACGTCCGGACGCCGGTGCCGTCGTGCTCGCCGGCAGCGCCGTCGTGGTGACCGGGCTCCTCGTCGCCCTCGCCCCGCGTGCCGTGGGGGCCGACCCGACGGTGGAGGTGGTCACCCAGGTGCTCCTCGCCCTCGCCGTCGGCACGGGCGTGCTCGTGGTCGCGCGCCGGGGCCGACCCGAGACGACCGGCGCCCTGGTCGCCCTGCTGACCGGCCTGTTCCTGTGCGGCGGCGCGGCCATGATCCTGAACGGCAGCCGGTTCGGACCCCTCGGCTACCTCGCCGACCAGAGCTTCCGCACGGCGTTCCTCACCAAGTTCGGGCACACCTGGTCGCTCGTCGACCACACCTACCGCGACCTGCCGTCGTTCTACCCGCCGCTCTACTTCTGGCTGCTCGGGCGGGCGGCGCCGGTCGCGGGGGTCGCGCCGTGGGAGATGCTCAAGATCGGGATGCTGGTCGTGGCCTTCCTCGTCCCCACGGGCGGGTGGCTGCTGTGGCGACCGGTGGTCGGACCCCGCCGCGCGGCAGTGGTCGTCGTCGTCACGTCGCTGGTCTTCCAGGAGTGGTACGTCCCCCAGCTCTGGCTCGCGATCGCGGTGTTCGTCCCGTGGTGGCTGCACTTCGTGCTCGGGGTCGGGCGGGATCCCGACCGGCGCGCCGGGCCGGGCGCGCTCGCGCTCGGCGTGCTCCTCGGTGCCGTCGTCGCGTGCACCTACTGGTACGTCCTGTTGGTCGCGGCGCTCCAGCTCGTCGCCCTGCTGAGCACGCGCCGGATCCTCCGGCGGCACGGGCGCGCCCCGGAGCCACCCGACCTGCGGGCCGCCGCGATCGTCCTCGCCGGGGTCGGTGCGGTCACCGCGCCCTACTGGCTGCCCCTCGCCGTGAGCATCCTCACGACCCCGGGCGCCCGGGCGATGCAGAACCGCTACTTCACCGCCGGCGAGGTCCCGTTCCCGACCCCGTTCCTCGCCTTCGACCTCGAGGGGTTCGTCCTGCTCGCCGGCCTGATCGGCCTCGCCGCGACCGCGCACCGACGGCGCGTGTCGTTGCACCTCCTCGGGCTGGTGGTGGCGGCCTACGCCCTCTACCTGCTCGGGTACGTCGGCTTCCTCGCCGACTTCCCCCTCGACACCCTCCGCACCCAGGGCCTGCTCGAGTACCTCCTGGCGGCCGGGGCCGCGCTCGCCGCCGTCGACGTCGCCCGCCTGGTGACGGGTGCCGAGGTGACGCGCCGGATCGACCGTACGGCGGTGGTGGCGGTCCTCGGGCTCGGGGCCCTGGTGCTCGCCGTCGCGTTCGGGCAGGAGGCCGTCCGGTCCATGCCCTACGTGGAGCAGCAGCGGGCGACCGCGTACCCGGGCTGGATCGGTGCGTTCGACCGGGCCCTCGCCGGGAGCCGGTCCGACCCCGTCGTCCTCACCGACGCGGTGGAGATCCCGGCATTCCTCCCCACGTACCTCTTCAACGCGACCAACGCGCACTACAGCCATCCGGCGGCCCGGTTCGAGGCCCGCGCCGATCTCCTCACCCGGCTCGGCCGCGAGCGCGACCCCGAGGTGTTCGCGCTCGCGCTCCTGCACAACCGCTACGACGCCGTCGACGCCGTCGCGCTGCGCGCCGGTGCCGGGGGCCTGCGCTACTCCTGGCTGGACGACGCCTTCCCCAACGGGGTGCGTGAGCGCTCGGTGACGTTCCCGGCGGCGGCGTTCGACCAACCGGTGTTCGCGGCCCGGGCGGTCCCGGGCTCGGGGCTCACGGTGTACCGGATCGACCGGGCCCAGGACCCACTGCGATCGCTCCGGGACTGTCCCCGGGTGCCGCAGGCCCAGGAGTGCGCGGTGCTCGGTCCGCTGCTGGCGCGGTACGGCCCGCACCTCGACGACGCCACCGCCACGCTGGCCCGGCGCTGGCAACGCGCCCGCTGACCGTCACCCCGCCGAGCAGGGTCGCCGTCAGCCAGATCAGGGCCAACCGGGCGCCGACGCCCACCGGGAGCAGCAGTCGCTCGTACTCCCAGCCCGCCGTGTGGGTGACCAGCACGAGGTTCGCCATCGCGACCAGCAGGACGCCGCCCGCGCCGGCGAGTGCCCGGCGGCGACCCGGAGACCCCACCGCGGCCGCCACCCCCGCGGCGAGCACCACCAGCGCGACCACGACCGCGGCCAGCCGGGCGGGGTACGAGCGCGGCCAGAACACCTCGACGACCGGACCAGGGAGCACCGCCCGGGCCGAGCCGTACTCGTCCGTGCCCACCAGCGCCCGGGCCGTGGTGTCCTGGCTCAGGGGCTGGCCGACCGCGTACCCCGGATGGGAGAGGAGGTAGCGCAGGTAGACCCCCGTGAACCCGTTGCGCAGCCAGGGGCCGAACCGGGGGTCGTCCTGGAGCTCGACCGCCGGGTCGCGAAATCGGCTCGCTGCGGTCGCGAGGAGCGCCGCGCCGGTGTCGGGCATGCCGCGGGCCTCGAACCACCCGCTGCGCTCGTCGTCGGTGAGCACGCGCTGCACGACGATCTGGGCCGAGTTGTACTCCTGGACCTGGCTGGTCGACGAGGCGAGCAGCCCACCGACCACGGCGACCGCCGCGAGCGCGGCGGCCACCGGCCAGGCCCATCGGCGGTGCGACCGCACCGATCCGAGGGCGGCGAGCAGGGCGGCGGCGAACCCGAGGAGCAGCGCCTGGCTCGGCCGGGCCAGGCCCCACAGCACGCCGACCCCGAGGACCCCGGCCGCGGCCGTGCGCCCGGGCCGGCAGGCGAAGTGCAGGAGCATCGCCACGAGCAGCACCGTGAGCGAGATCGCGAACGACTCGCTGAGCAGGGCCCGGTCGAACGTCGTCACCGGCGGCGTCAGCCCGAGCGCGCACCCGAGGAGCAGGAACACGAGTCGCACCCCGAGGGCGGTGACCAGACGCGCCGTCACCAGGAGACCGAGGGACCAGGCGACCGCGCCGACCACGGCCTGGACCCCCACGACCGCGGCCGGGTCGCCGAGCAGCGCGTAGGGGGCGGTCACCACGGGGAAGCGCACGCCGCCCCACAGGCGGAAGTCGAAGTAGCTCGCCGAGTCGGGCCAGACCGAGACAGGGAGGCCGACCGTGGCGAGGACCCGGAGCCCGGCGAAGAGCACCAGGATCATCCCGGTCGCCCAGGGGGCGCTCCGGGCGAGCCGCCCCCCTGCGGCGCCGGTCGTCACCGGCGCAGGATACAAGCGGGGGGTCAGCCCCGTCCCGGCGTCCGGGCCGCAGTGCAGGCCACGACCGACGCCACCCCCGCACCGCGCAGGACCCCGGCGCACACCCGCAGCGTCGCGCCGGTGGTGGCGACGTCGTCGACCAGGAGCACCCGGCCCGGGACCGCGCGCCGGGCGAGCCCAGCCCGCAGCACGACGTCGGGTCCGCGCCGCCGGTCGTCGAGCCCCCGACCGGTCTGGGTCTGCGGATCGCGGCGGACGAGCAGCGCGACCGCCGGGACCCCGAGGGCGCCCGCGACCCCCGTCGCGAGGCGGCGGGCGTGGTCCACCCCACGGGCCCGGCGGCGGGCCGGGGCCGCAGGGACCCAGGTGACCGCGTCGGGCGCGGGGAGATCGGCCGCCCACCAGGCCCCGGCCATGGCCCGGGCCAGCCACGGCAGGGCCGCATGGCGGTCGCGGTACTTGGCCCGGGTGATCACCTCACGCACCACGCCCCGGTAGGCGAAGGGGGCGATCCAGTCGTCGATGCCCGGCGGGGGCGGGGCCGCGGGCGCCCGGGGGACGGCGGCCAGGCAGTCGCGGCACGCCGGCTCGGCCGGGACCCCGCACCCGGGGCACCGGGCCGGAAGGACCAGGGCGGCGACGAGCTCACGACAACTGGGCCGGCTGGGCCGGCTGGGCCGGCTGGGCCGCGCGGGCCGCGCGGGCGGCGCGACCCGGCCGGTGGCGGGCGTTGCCGGGACGGGGGCGGCGGGCACCCGGGCACCGTACCGACGGCCTGTGACCGCCACCGGCGGTCCGCGACCGTGTCACACCCGCTCGGTACGGTCGCAGTCCATGGCCGATCCCCTGCTCGACGACCTCGACGACGAGCAGCGCGACGCGGTCACGTGCCCGACCACGCCGCTCGCGATCCACGCCCCGGCCGGATCGGGCAAGACCCGCGTGCTGACGCGCCGCATCGCGTGGCGCGCCCGCGAGGGGCTGCACGACCCCGACCGCGTCCTCGCGGTGACCTTCACCCGCAAGGCGGCCGGTGAGCTGACCGGTCGCCTGCGCCGGATCGGCATCGACGGCGCCGTCACCGCCGGCACCATCCACGCGATCGCGCTGGCGCAGCTGCGCCGACGCGCGCTCGACCAGGGCCGCACGCCCCCCGAGCTGCTCGAGCGCAAGGTCCGGCTCCTCCTCCCGCTGGTGGGCGGGCGCGGCCCCGAGGCGCGCCTTGCGGCCCAGGAGGTCGCGGGCGAGATCGAGTGGGCCAAGACCCGACTGATCCGCCCCGAGGCCTACGCCGCCGAGGCCGCCGCGGTCGACCGCCGCCCCGACCGACCGCTCGCCGCGATCGCCGAGCTCTACGCCCGGTACGAGGAGGCGAAGCGGCGGCGACGCCTGGCCGACTTCGAGGACCTGGTCTGGTGGTGCGGCGACGCCCTCGACCGTGACCGCGAGTTCGCCGCCGCGCAGCACTGGCGGTTCCGGCACCTCTTCGTCGACGAGTTCCAGGACACGAGCCCGGCGCAGCTCCGGCTGCTCCGCTCCTGGCTCGGCGACCGGACCGACCTCTGCGTCGTGGGTGACCCCGACCAGGCGATCTTCGCCTTCGCCGGCGCGCAGGCGAGCTACCTCGCCCGCTTCGAGCGCACGTTCCCCGGCGGCCGGGTGGTCCACCTGCGCACCAACTATCGCTGCACCCCCGAGATCGTGGCCGCCGCCGAGGCGCTGCTGGCCGACGGCGGCGGGCGGCGACCCGCGGTGAAGGCCGTCACCGAGCCGGGCGATCGGCCGACCTTCACCGAGTACGAGGACGAGGAGGCCGAGGCCCGGGGCGTCGCCGACCGGTTGCGCGCCGTCCACGCCGCCGGCGTCCCGTGGCACGAGATGGCGGTGCTCTCCCGCACCAACGCGCAGTCGGGGGTGCTCGAGCCCGCCCTCACGCGGGCGGGGGTCCCGTTCCGCCTGCGGGGCTCGGCCCGGTTCCTCGACCGTCCCGAGGTGCAGGTCGCGCTCGACGCCCTCCGGCGCGCCCACGAGCGCTCCCCCGACGCCCCGTTCGGCGCGCTCCTCGACACGCTGGTCGGCGAGACGGTCGACGAGGAGCGGCGCGAGCACCTCGACGTCCTCGTCCGCCTCGGGCACGAGTACCTCGGCGAGGAGGGTCCGCACGCGACCGTCGGCGGGTTCACCGCACATCTCGCCGCCGCGATGCGCGACGACGCTCCGACGACGACCGACGCGGTCGAGCTGTGCACCTTCCACCGGGCCAAGGGGCTCGAGTTCCACACCGTGTGCGTCACCGGCCTCGAGCGCGGCCTCGTGCCGATCTCGCACGCCGAGCAGCCCGCCGAGCGGGCCGAGGAGCGCCGCCTGCTGTACGTGGCCCTGACCCGGGCCGGTCGCCAGCTCCACCTGAGCCGGGCCCGGTCCCGCACGGTCGGCGCCCGGGTCACCCGGCGGGCGCCCAGCCCGTGGCTCGAGGTCGTGTGCGCGGCGGGCCGGCCGCCGCCCGAGGCGCCGGTGCCGGCCGGGGCGATCCGGGCCAGCCGCACCCGCCTCGCGGCGGGAGGCCCGCCCGGCGGCTCCCCCGCCGATCAGGCGCTGTTCGACGCGCTCAAGGAGTGGCGCCGCCGGGTCGCGCTCGCCGGCGCCGTCCCCGCCTACGTGGTGTGCGCCGACGCGACCCTGCGCGAGATCGCCGCGGTGCGGCCCCGGTCGCGCGACGCCCTGCTCGCCGTCCACGGGATCGGCCCGGTGAAGGTGGAGCGCTTCGGCGACGACATCCTGGCGATCGTCGCAGCGACGCCGGCCCCCGAACCCGCCGCCGGCCGCCCCGCCTGAGTCACGGGCACGCCGACCAGAGGCCGCGCCCTGCGGCCCGGGCATCCAGCTCGGCCAGGAGCAGGTCCCGGCCGTGGGCGTCGTTGGGCGGGATCACGAGGAACCGGGCGTACCCCGCCCGCAGCAGGACGTCGTTGAAGCGGCGACCGTCGAGCCACACGTAGGCGAGCCGACGGCCGTAGGCGTCGCGACGCTCGGTGTCGGACTCCAGGCGCACGGTCCGCCCGAGCAGCCGGGACCGGGTGAACGCCGACGCCTCGGGACCGAAGCACCCGACCGGACGGGTCGGGTGCTTGGTCTCGGGGGTGTCGATCCCCAGCAGCCGGACGGTGTCGCGGGTCCCGTCGGGGAGGGCCACCACGACGGTGTCGCCGTCGATCACCTCGACGACGCGGACATCGGGAGTGGCCGTGCGCGCCGTCGTCCCGAGCCACCACCCCAGGGCGGAGGTCCCCACCACCGAGGCGGCGGCCAGGGTGACCACGACCACGGCCCGGGATCGGACCATGGTCCGATCCTAGGGGTGAGCCGGCGGGGGTGAGCCGGCGGGGGTCAGCCGGCGGGGGTCAGCCGGCGGGGAGGATGATGGACTGGTACTCGGTGTACGGCGCGATGCCCTCGGGCCCGAGCTCACGGCCGATCCCCGACGCCTTGAACCCGCCGAACGGGGCGTTGAAGTCGAGGATCATCGCGCTGTTGACCGCCACCACCCCGGTCCGCACCCGGGCGGCCACGGCGGCTCCGTGCTCGGCGTCGGAGGTCCACACCGATCCGCAGAGGCCGTAGTCGGAGTCGTTCGCGATCGCCACGGCCTCGGCCTCGTCGTCGTAGGCGATGACCGAGAGCACCGGGCCGAAGATCTCCTCGCGGGCGATCGGCATGTCGTTGGTGACGTCGACGAACACGGTCGGCTCCACGTACCACCCGGTCTCGAGGTGCTCCGGGATGCCGCCGCCCACGACGGCACGGGCCCCGGCGCTGCGACCGGCGTCGAGGAAGCCCTTGACCCGCTCCTGCTGCCGCCTCGCCACGAGCGGGCCGATGACGGTGTCGTCCTCGAGCGGGTCCCCGGTCTTGAGCGCCCCGACCGCCGCGGCGAGGGCGTCGACGAGCTCGTCGTGACGGCGGCGGCTCACCAGGATCCGGCTCTGGGCCCCGCAGACCTGGCCGTTGTTCATCAACCCCGACATCACGAGGTTCCCGAGGGCGGCGTCGTCGATCTGCCAGTCGTCG
>CAIUKV010000241.1 GCA_903899845.1 uncultured Actinomycetes bacterium | reverse complement strand
GGTGGCGGCCTGTCCAACGTGCACCCGGGGATGCGGGGGATCTTCCTGATCCTCGAGGCGGTGCGCCAGCTCCGGGGGCAGGGCGGCGAGGCCCAGGTGCCCGACTGCGAGGTCGCGATCGCAGCCGGATCGGGGGGCTGGCTGTCGTGCATCGGCGTCGCGATCCTGGGGAGGGAGCACCCGTGAGCACCCACGAGGTGGTCGAGGTCGGGGAGTGGGCCAAGCCCCTCCCGCAGATCGACAACGTCAACGCGGAGTACTGGCAGGCGGCGCGCGAGGGGCGGCTGCTCATCCAGCAGTGCCCGGCGTGCGGGCACCGGCAGTGGTACCCGCGTGCGCTGTGCACCGAGTGCGGGGCCGAGCCCGAGTGGCTCGAGACCGCCGGTCGCGGCACCGTGCACACGTTCACGGTCATCCGCCAGCAGGGAACCCCGGCGTTCAAGGCCGAGCTGCCCTACGCCGTCGTGATGGTGGACCTCGACGAGGGGCCGCGCGTCTTCGGGGCCATGCCCGGGGTCGACGTCGCCCGCGTCGCGATCGGGCTGCCGGTCGAGGTGTGGTTCGCGGCCGCGGCCGACGACACCGGGGTGCCATACTGGCGACCGGTCGACTGAGCGGGCCGCCCCGGGCGGCCCCGGAACCCGGGAGTGGGGTAATGACGCACACGCCGCGGCACGACGCGATGCCGACCGACGCGATGCCGACCAACGCGATGCCGACCGACGCGGCTCCGACCGGGGCGATGCGGCCGGGGCGGTCACGCCGCCGGCTCGTGCTCCCGGTGCTGCTCGGCGTGTCCCTCGCGGCCGGGAGCGTGGCCGTGACCGCGGGGCCGGCGGCTGCGGCCAAGGTCAGCGCGGCGGACTGCGAAGTGGTGCTCGACCTCGGGGACTCGGGTGACGCGCCGTCGGTGGCCTCGGGGTCGGACCTCAAGGTCCTGGCGGTCCAGGCCAAGCAGCTCACCGCCGGCTCGAAGAAGGTCGGCGACAAGAAGCTGGCCGCCGCGATGAAGGACCTCGGGTCCATCTACGCCAAGGCGGCCAAGGCCCGCAACACCGCGCTCGCCGGCGTGGCCATCGCCACGTCCGGGTCCAAGTTCACCAAGGCGCTCGCCGTCTGGGGCAGTGCCTACGGATCGTGCATCGCCGCATCGATCACCCTGCCGCCCGGCGTCACCGTCCCGAAGCGGTAGTCGACCGGCGGGCGCGGGCCGCTCGCCGGACGCGTCAGTGCCCGGCGAAGGCCGGATCGGTCTCGCGCGGGTCGTCGAGGTCCACGCCCTGCACCTCGGGGGCGTGCTCGGCGATCGCCCCGAGCATGAGCTCGCCGAGCATCGGCTGTGGGATCACGCACTCGGGGCACTCGGCGCCGGCCAGCTCGAGGCGGAGCGCCAGGCGGCCCGACGCCGGGTCCCACCCGGTGGGTGTGACGTCGGCGCCGTCGGGACCGAGGAACACCCGGACGGCGTCGAGCCCGGCGTCGAGCCCGACGGGAGACGGGTCAGGGGTCATGACCGAACCCTAGACGACCGTCCCGGCCGCTCCCGGGGGAGCGCCCGCCCCGGGGCGCCCCCGCCGGCGCGTGCCGGTCAGGACCGGGGCACGTCGCGCCACGGGAGCTCCTTGTCGACCCGGACGTCGCCGGGCAGCCCGAGCATCCGCTCGCCCAGGATGTTGCGCATCACCTCGGACGTCCCACCCTCGATCGAGTTGGCCCGGCAGCGCAGGAACCACTCCTGCACGTGCTGGTACCCGTACGTGTCCTTGGTGCGGTCGAGCTCGTACCCCGACGGGTACAGGAGCGCGTCGGGCCCGGCGAGGTTCATGGCCAGGGAGAAGCAGGCCTTGTTGTACTCGGCCGCGAGCAGCTTCGCGACCGAGCCTTCGGGGCCGGGCGTGCCGCTCCGGGCGAGGTCGCCCGCCCGCTGCACGGTCAGGCGCAGGATCCGGGCGAGCACCCACATCCGCATGACCGCGTCGCGCTGCACGGCGTCGCCGCCGCGCTCGCGGTAGAAGGCCATCGCCCAGTCGATCGGGGCCTTGCGGGCGAAGCTGCCGCCACCGATGGCGACCCGCTCGTTCATGAGCGTGGTGAGGGAGATCCGCCACCCGTCGCCCACGTCCCCGACCCGGTGCGCGTCGGGGATGCGGACGTCGGTGAGGTACACCTCGTTGAACTCGGCCTGGCCCGTCATCTGGCGCAGGGGCCGCACCTCGACCCCGGGTGCGTGCATGTCGCAGATGAAGTACGTGAGGCCGCGGTGCTTCGGGACGTCGGGATCGGTGCGGGCGACGAGCATGCCCCAGCGGGCCTCGTGGGCCAGGCTGGTCCAGACCTTCTGGCCGTTCACCACCCACTCGTCGCCGTCGCGGACCGCCGACGTGGCCAGGCTCGCGACGTCGGAGCCCGCGCCCGGCTCCGAGAACAGCTGGCACCAGATCTCCTCGCCCGTGAACAGGGGCCGCAGCCACTGGGCCCGCTGGGCGTCGGTGCCGTGGACCGCGATGGTCGGGGCCCCCATCCCGAGACCGATGCTCACCATGGGGGCGGGCCCGCCAGCGGCGACGACCTGCTCGGTCACGATGCGCTGGAGCCCGGGCGCGACCCCGAGCCCCCCGAACCCCGGCGGGAAGCCCACGTTGGCGAGGCCGAGGTCGTACATCGCGCCCTTGAACGCCACCGAGTCGGCGGGCTCGTGCTCGGTGAGCAGCTGGTCGATCCGGGCCTGGACGAGGGTGGCGTCGTGCACGGGGATCCCTTCGGGGGGCGGCTCAGCGGGCGGTCGGGGAGCGGTCGTCGAACCGTCCCTCGGGGGCGCGCAGCGCCCCGACCGCCATGTCGACGAGGTTGGCGATGAACGCCTCCTCGGGCAGGCGCAGCGGCGCGCCCTGCTCGATGTCGTTGGCCCGCCGGGCGATCGTGTACGTCATGAAGTCGAGGACGTTGGCGAGCCGGTCCTCGCGCACCGTGGGATCGAGCGCGGGCAGGCACTGGTTGGCGTAGCGCAGTGACCGCCGGATCCCGTCGGGGCCGAAGTCGCTCGGGATGCGGCCGGCGGGGAGGCTCCGGCGGGAGGTCACCTGGGGCAGGATCCGCAGGTAGTCGCGGCCGGCCTCGGTGGCCAGCTCCCCCGCGAACGGCACGATGATCGTCTCGACCACCGCGTGGAGGTCGCCGGTCCGTCCGGTGGCCTCGAGCGCGTCGAGCATCGCCGCCCGCCGGGTCTCGATCGGGGTGCGGTGGAGCGCCAGGATCGCGTCCAGGAGTCCGTCGCGGGACCCGAAGTGGTAGTGCAGGGCGGACGAGTTCCGCTGGCCGGCGAGCTGGTTGACCTCCCGGACCCGCACGCCGTCGACCCCGTGGCGGGCGAACAGATGGGCCCCGGCGCGCAGCAGCCGCTGCCGGGTGACTGCCGCGTCGCGTCCCATGCGGGCGAAGGGTATCGGGCCGGGTGGGCGCCCGCCGGAGGGGTCCAGCGGGAGTGCCTTGAATCCCGGACCGGAGGAGGCCAGAATGCGCCTGGGCTCCGGGACCGGCGTCGGCGTCGACCGCCGGCGTCGCTCCGGTCCGGAGCGGCCCCGGGGTCTCGCCCCGGGGGCGACCGAGGGGGACATCATGGGTCGATTCCGCTGGGTGGCCGTGCTGGGGGCGGTGGCGCTCGCGACCGCGTTGACGGCGGGCTCCGCCGTGGCGCAGAGCGGTTCGCCGGCCAAGGAGCCGCTGCGGGCCACCGACGTGGGCGTGAGCCCGACCGAGATCCGGGTCGGCGTGATCGCCGACACCGGGAGCCAGTTCGCGCCGGGCCTGTTCCAGGGCGCGGTCGACGCGGTCAAGGCCTGGGCCCAGTACACCAACGAGGTCGAGGGCGGCCTGGCCGGGCGCAAGGTCGTCGTCGACGTCTACGACTCCGGCCTCGACCCGGTCAAGTCGCGCAACGCGATCATCGAGGCCTGCGCCAAGGACTTCGTCATCGTCGGGACCTCGGCGCTGTTCCTCAACAACGTCGACGACCTCCTCACCTGTCCCGACGGCCGCAAGGTGGCGACCGGCCTCCCCGACTTCCCGGTGCTGACCACCGAGGTGGCGCACCAGTGCTCGCCCGTGTCGCACGGGATCAACCCGCCGATCATCGACTGCGCCACCAAGGACCAGAAGCCCCAGACCTACCGGGGCTCGGTCGGCGCGACCAACTACTACCTGAAGAAGTACGGCAAGAACAACCTCCACGGGCTGTTCGTGTACCCGAGCGACGTCAAGGCGGCCAAGAACACCCAGGTGCCCGCGTTCAAGGCCCAGCAGGACGCCGGCATCAAGCAGGACGCCACCTTCGACATCTCGGCCACGGCCCAGCAGTCGGCGTACACCCCGTTGGTGCAGGCGATCAAGGACAAGCAGTCCACCTACGCCCGCCACGGTGGCAACGACGCCGGGACCATCGCCCTGATGAAGGAGGCGAAGCTCCAGGGGGTGAACTCGGTGAAGGTGTGGGACTGCTCCCTGCAGTGCTACGACGAGGACATCCTGAAGGCGCCCGAGACCGAGGGCCTCTACGTGTGGTCGCTGTTCCTGCCCTTCGACGAGGCCAACCAGAACAAGATGCTGAAGAACTACACGAAGTACGTCGGCAAGAAGGCCGACGGCTTCGGGGCCCAGGCCTGGGCGTCGGGCATCCTCGTCCGCGACGTGGTGAACCAGATCGTCGAGGAGAACGGCCCGAACGGGCTCACCCGGGCCGCGATGCTCCAGACCGTCGACGGGATCACCGACTTCACCGCCGACGGGATGCTCGGCAACACCAACCCCGGAGAGCGGGTGCCCAGCCCCTGCTACGTGCTGACCCAGGTCAAGAAGGGCAAGTTCGTGCGGGTCTGGCCGGAGAAGAAGGGCACCTTCGACTGCAAGAACGAGCTCTACGAGATCAAGCTGGATCTGAACTGATCGGACGGGTCGGGGAGGATCGTCCGTGCGCACGCCGATGGAGCGCCTCCGGTCCCGGCAGTCGCTGCCGAACCTGATCGGGGCGCTCCTCGTCGCGCTGCTCGTGGGCTACGTGGTCGTCGCGGGCTGGCGCACGCCCGACGGGGGGTCCTGGTACTCGACCATCACCGTCGACAACCTGGTGCGGACCCTGGTGGTCGGGATCACGATCGGGTCGATCTACGCCATCGCCGCGTCGGGTCTCGTCGTCACCTACACCACGTCGGGCGTGTTCAACTTCGCCCAGGGTGCCATGGGCATGTTCTGCGCCTACGTGTACTGGACGCTCAAGGTGGACTGGGGTGTCCCCACCCTGCTCGCGGTGCTGATCACGGTCGCCGGCGTCGCGCCGGTGCTCGGCGCGGTGGTGGAGCGGGTGCTCATGCGCCGCCTCACCGACGCGCCGTTGGTGGCGCAGCTGGTCGTGACGATCGGCCTCATGGTCGCCCTGATGGGGCTGGCCGTGACGATCTGGAACCCCAACGAGAGCCGCACGATCCCGACCTTCTTCGGGATCGCGGGCTTCGACGTCGGCTCGACCTTCGTGCCGTGGTTCCGTGCGATCACCATCGTCACCGGCCTGCTCCTCGCCGTGGGGATCCGCCTCCTGCTCTACCGCACCCGGCTCGGGATCGCGATGCGGGCCGTGGTGGACCAGCGCGACCTGGCCGCCCTCAACGGCGCCCGCCCCGGGCGCACGGCGGCGGTGGCGTGGGGGCTGGGCACGGCCATGGCCGCGCTGGCCGGCATCTTCCTCGCCGAGGAGCTGACCAACCTCAGCGTCGAGACCCTGACCCTGTTCATCGTCAACGCCTTCGCCGCCGCGATCATCGGTCGGCTCAAGAGCCTGCCGTGGACCTACGCGGGGGGCATGGCCATCGGGCTGTTCATCGCGTTCCAGTCGAACTTCCTGCTCTGGGGCGGCGGGACCACCGACGGGGTCAGCTGGGGCGATCCGTTCTTCGTGATCCCGACCGTGCTGCTCCTGGTGGCGCTGCTGTTCGTGCCCCAGGCCCGGATCGAGGGGCGCCGGATCACCAGTCGCGTGACCGCCCGGGTCCCGACGATGCGGCGGGCGGCGGTGGGCATGGTCGTGCTGGCCGCGTTCATGGTGGTGAACGCGGCGTACTGGGACCGCATCGGCATCCGCAACCTCACCCTGGTGATGCTCTTCGCGCTGTTGATGCTCTCCCTGGTGCCCCTCACCGGATGGTCGGGTCAGATCTCGCTCGCCCAGATCACCTTCGCGGGCGTGGGGGCCTTCGCGATGTTCCGCATCGCCGGCAGCGCCGACGGCTGGTGGATCATCCCGGGGGGCGACGGCGCGGTGTGGGGCCTGGTCGCGGGCGCGTTGCTGGCCGTCCCCCTCGGCCTGCTCGTCGCACTCCCGGCGGTGCGCCTCCAGGGCCTGTACCTCGCCCTCGCGACGATGGCGTTCGCGATCCTGGCCCAGCAGCTGCTGTTCGACCAGAACGGGGTGTTCGGCACGGGGGGGAAGCGCATCCCGTCGATCCGCCTCCTCGGCTTCGGGCTGAACGAGCCGTTCTCGGTGCTGGGCATCGGCTTCGGGGAGGACGCGACCATGCTCCTCTTCACCACCGCGGTGTTCTGCGGAGTGGGCCTCGGGGTCGTCGCGTTGCGCCGGAGCGCCTACGGACGACGCCTGATCGCGCTGCGGGACAGCCCGGCCGCCGCCGCCACCCTCGGCGTGAACCTCTTCGGGGCCAAGCTCGCGGTCTTCGCGCTCTCGGCCGCGATCGCGGGGCTCGCCGGCGCGCTCAACGGCGCCTACCTCGGCTCCGCTGCGACCTCCGACTTCACGATGCTGAAGGGCCTGCCGATCCTCCTGCTCGCCGTCGTGGGCGGGGTCTCGGTGGTGAGCGGCGCGGTGTTCGGCGCGTTCGCGCTGCAGTCGTTCACCTGGCTGGTGCTGTGGTTCCCGGCGTCGTCGTTCCCGACGTTGCACAACCTCCTCGTCTACTGGCAGCGCATCGGACCCGGCCTCGCGGGCATCGGGATCGGGCGCAGCCCCGACGGGACCGTGGTCGAGGTCTCGGCCCGGCTCGCGGACCGGGAGCGGGCCCGCGCCGAGCCCGGAACCGACGTTCGGCCCGGGCCCGGGCCCGGACCCGTCGCGCCCGCCGAGGCGGTCGCTGCCACTCCCGGCGGGGGGGAGTGACCGTGGCCCTGCTCGAGGTCCGTGACGTGTCGGTGCGCTTCGGTGGGGTCCTCGCCCTCGACGCGGTCGCGTTCGCGGCCGACGCGGGCACGGTCACCGGCCTGATCGGCCCGAACGGTGCGGGCAAGACGACCGTCTTCAACGTCATCACCGGTCTGCAGGCGCCGACCTCGGGTGCGGTGCACTTCGACGACCGTGACGTCACGACCGTGCGCCCGCACCGGCGGGCCCGGCTGGGGATGGCCCGGACCTTCCAGCGCCTGGAGACCTTCGGGACGCTCACCGTGCGCGAGAACGTGCTCGTGGCCGCCGAGATCCGCCGGAGCTGGTCGCGCGACGGCTCGGACCCGGTGGCGGTGACCGACGAGATCGTCGACCGCATCGGCTTGCGGGCGGTGCAGGACGAGCGGGTCGACACCATGCCCACCGGCACGGCCCGCCTGGTCGAGGTCGCCCGGGCGCTGGCCGCCCGACCGCGCCTGCTGCTGCTCGACGAGCCCTCGGCCGGGTTGAACGAGGCCGAGACCACCGAGCTCGGCGCGCTGCTCACGCACCTCGCGTCCACCGGGCTCGGGGTCCTCCTGGTCGAGCACGACATGCGCTTCGTGATGGCGGCGTGCACCACCATCCACGTGCTCGACTTCGGCCGGGTGATCGCCACCGGTCCGCCGGCCGAGATCCAGGCGAACCCCGCCGTGCGCTCCGCCTACCTCGGGACCGGACCGGCCGACGCTCGGGCCGAGGCGGAGCCCGTGGATCCCGACGCCGAGGCCGATGTCGCCGCGTTCGCGACCGCGGTCGCCGACGGCGGTCGGATCCACGTGCGCACCCCGGTGCCCCCGGCCGACGGCGACGGCAACGCCCTCGAGCTCGTGGGCGTGGAGGCGGGCTACGGCACCATCGGCGTGCTCTTCGGGGTCGACCTCGCCCTCCGGGTCGGACAGGTCCACGCGCTCCTCGGGCCCAACGGCGCGGGCAAGACCACCGCGCTGCGGGTCGCGAGCGGCCAGATCCACCCGACCGCGGGTGCCGTGCGCTACCTCGGTGCCGAGCTCGGCACGTCCGGGCCCGACGCGCGGGCCCGTGGGGGCCTGTGCCTGGTGCCGGAGGGTCGGGGCGTCTTCCCGAACCTGACCGTCCTCGAGAACCTCCGCATGGCCACGTTCGCGGGGACGGGCTTCGCCGACGTCACCGAGCGGGCCTTCGCCCGCTTCCCCCGGCTCGCCGAGCGGCGCACGCAGCTGGCCGGAACGCTGTCGGGGGGTGAGCAGCAGATGCTCGCGATGGCCCGGGCCCTGGCCACCGACCCGACGGTACTGCTGCTCGACGAGCTGTCGATGGGGCTCGCGCCGCTCGTCGTCGAGGACCTCTACGACGTGGTGCGCCGGATCGCCGCCGAGGGGCTGTCGATCCTCGTGGTGGAGCAGTTCGCCCACCAGGTCCTCAGCGTCGCCGACGTCGCCTCGATCATGCTCGGCGGTCGGGTCGAGCTCACCGGGGCACCGGGCGCGATCGCCGATGCGCTCGAGGCGGCCTACCTGAGCGGTGCCGTCGACGGCTGAGCCGACCGGGCTCCGACCAGGGCCAGGGTCACCAGCGCGTAGACGATGCAGACCCCGGCGCCGAGCACCACGACGAACGGCGCGCCGGTGGCGTCGGCCAGCGCCCCCATCCCCACGGCGCCGACGGGGATCAGCCCGCCCCAGGCCACGACGAACAACGACATGATCCGCCCCCGCTTGGCGTCGTCGGCGAGGTGCTGGAGCAGGGTCGCGAGCACGGTGGTCATCGAGAAGTAGCAGAACCCCACGAGGGCGGCCGCGCCGAGGGCGACGCCCCAGCGCGGCGCGAGCCCGAAGGCGATCGACGTCACGCCGAAGCCGATCAGCCACGCGAGCGACGACCGCAGGCCCGGCACCGTCCGGCGCAGCCCGGTGGTCATCGCCCCGAGCACCGCGCCAACCCCCGACGCGACCACGATGGCGGTGAAGTCCTGGGTGGGCCGGCCGTGGACCTCGGTCGCGAACAGCGGGTACAGCGCGATCTGGGCGCCACCGAAGATCGAGAACACGCTCATGGTGACGAGGGCGGCGACGGCCGGCGGGCGCTCGCGGGCGTGCTGGAGCCCCTCGACGATGCGCCGCCAGGCGCCGGTGTCGGCGTGGGGGTCGAGGTGGGAGCGCAGACGCAGGCGCACCAGCAGGGCGGCGACCAGCACGCTGCTCAGCCCGTACACGACGAAGGACCAGCCCGGGCCCCAGATCGCGAGCACCGGGGCGCCGAGGGCCGGGCCCGCGACCCGGCAGAAGTTGCTCCCCGCCGACGACATCGACACCGCGCTCAGGAGGTCGGTGCTCGGGATGGTGTTGGCGACCGCGGCCGACTGGGCCGGGCCGAGGAACCCGTAGCCGGTGCCGAGGAGGAACGCGATCACGATCGTCGCCGCCGGCGTGGCGGTCCCGGTCAGGATCAGCGCCGCCATCGCGAGCGCGACGGCACCGATCGCGCTCCGGATGATCACCATCAGCCGGGTGCGGTCCATGCGGTCGGCCACCGACCCGGCGAGCGGGGCGAAGATGAGCATCGGGATGAAGTTGGCGAAGAAGAGGATGCCGAGCCATGCGCCCGAGCCGTCGGTGACGTCGACCACGTGGGCCTGGAGCGCGACGAACGAGATCCAGTACCCGAGGTCACCGATGGTGGAGGAGACGAAGAGCCGGGTGAACTCCCGGTGGCGCAGCGCCCGGAGCGCGTGGAAGCGGGAGCCCGCCGGCGTGGTGTCGGAGGTCGACGTGGTCACGGCTCGTAGGTGCCGTCCTCGCGGCGGGTCCAGCCGGACGAGGCGAAGGCGCCCCCATCGACGTGCAGGGTGGTGCCGGTGATCCACTTGGCCAGGCGCGACGCGAGGTAGACGACGGCGCCGGCGCAGTCGTCGGCCTCGCCCCAGTCGAGCGGGACCTTGCGGCCGTAGGCGAGGGGGTCCCCCTGGGAGGCCGACTCGGCGAGGTCGTGGTCGCCGGGGGTGCGGATGGCGTCGGGGGCGATCGCATTGACGCGGATGCCCCGGGGGGCGAGCTCCAGCGCCAGCGTGCGGGTGAGGCTGGTCACCGCGGCCTTCATCGCGGCGTAGACGCCGAAGCCGGGTGCCGCCCGGTGGGCCTCGATCGAGGTGACGTTGACGATCGACCCGCCCGCCGGCATCACCGGCACCACCGCCCGCACGAAGTGGGTCACGCTGAGGAAGTTCTCGTCGACCATCGTCGCCACGCCCTTCGGGCTGGTGTCGACGAAGTGCGCGTAGAAGGTCCCGGCCGCGTTGTTGACCAGGACGTCGACCCGGCCGTGGGTCTCGGCCACGGTCCGCACGAAGTCGGCCACGGCGTCGGCGTCGCGGACGTCGAGCCGCGCGTGCCCGCCCGCCCGGCCCAGAGCGGCGAGCCGGGCGACGGTCTCGGCCTGGTTCGCCTCGTCCCGGTCGCACACGGCCACGTCGGCCCCGAAGGCGGCGAGGCCGAGGGCCACGGCCCGGCCGATGCCGCGGGCGCCCCCGGTGACGATCGCGACCTTGCCCGCGAGCGAGACGTCGTCCGGCGTGATCATGGCTCCCCCTCGTGACCGGGCGGCGGCTGGACGGACGCCCGGGCGGACCCTACTTTCTCGGTGCGGTCGGCGGGCTCCCGTGGCCGTCCCGAGGACCCGGAGGCGACATGACCAGGCTCGACGACACCCCCGTCCCCGACTACGCCACCCGGCTCCGGCTCGACGGCCGTCGCTTCGTGGTGATCGGCGCCGGGCAGGGCATCGGGCGCCAGGCGTCGCACGCGCTCGCGTCCAACGGGGCCCGGCTGCTGACCGTGGACGTGGACCCGGACCTGGCCGGCGAGATCGCCGCCGAGGTCGACGGCGTGGCGTGGTCGGGCGACGCGACCGATCGCGACGAGGTGGCCCGGATGTTCGCCGACGCCGAGCGGGAGCTCGGGGGAGTGGACGGCTTCGTGGACATCGTGGGGATCTCGCGGTTCGTGGATCTCCTCGACCTCACCGACGACGAGTGGAACTGGCACTTCGACATGAGCCTGCGCCACGCGTTCCTGGCGATGCAGTACGGCGCCCGGGCCATGGCCGGGCGGGGCGGGGTGATGGTGTTCGTCGCGTCGGTGTCGGGGATGACCGCGGCCCCGCGCCACGCGGCGTACGGCGCGGCCAAGGCCGGGCTGATGTCGCTCGTGCGCACCGGTGCGGTCGAGCTCGGCCCGATGGGGATCCGGGTGAACGCGGTCGCGCCCGGCGTGGTCTGGACGCCGCGGGTCTCGGGGTACCTCGGCGAGGCCGGGCGGCAGCGCAACAGCGACAACGCGCCGCTGGGCCGGGTCGCGCTGCCGGAGGACATCGCCTCGGCGCTGCTGTTCTTCGCGTCCGACCTCGCGGGCTACGTGACCGGTCAGACCCTCACCGTGGACGGCGGCGTCGGCGCCAAGTTCCCGTATCCGATGGACGGGCTGTAGCCCGTCTGGGGTGGGGACGGGCTGTCACCCGTCTGGGGTGGGGACGGGCTGTCACCCGTCTGGGGTGGGGACGGGCTGTCGCCCGTCCGGAGTGGGGTCAGTCGAGGTCGACCGGCGCGGTCGTGAGGACGACGGGACCGGCGTCGGTCACGTGCACGGTGTCGCCGAGGAGCACCTGGTCGACGAGCACCTCGACGAACACGACGTCGTCGACGGCGAGGTGGTCGTCGTCGACGAGCTCCTCGTGGCCGAGCCCC
>CAIUKV010000240.1 GCA_903899845.1 uncultured Actinomycetes bacterium | reverse complement strand
GGCCGCCGCGTCCTCGCCGTCGCGTGCGCCCCCGACCCGGGGGGCTCCGGGCCCGACGCCGTCGAACGCGACCTCGATCTCGTCGGCCTCGTCGCGCTGGAGGACCCGCCCCGACTCGAGGTCTCCGCCGCGCTCGTCGCCTGCCGCCGGGCCGGGATCGCCGTGGTGATGGTCACCGGCGACCACCCGGACACTGCGCTCGCCCTGGCGGTCGAGACCGGCCTGCACCGGCCCGGCGCCCCCTGCGTGGAGGGCCCCGACCTCCCCGTCGACGACGACGCGCTCGGTGCGCTGCTCGACCACGACGGCGCCGTGGTGGCCCGGGTCTCCCCCGAGCAGAAGCTGCGCATCGCGGTCGCGTTGCAGGCCCGGGGGCACGTGGTCGCGATGACCGGCGACGGCGTCAACGACGGTCCCGCGCTCCAGCAGGCCGACATCGGGGTGGCCATGGGCCGGTCGGGCACCGACGTCGCGCGCGAGGCGGCCGACCTGGTGCTCCTCGACGACGACTTCGCCACCATCGTGACCGCGATCGCGCAGGGCCGCTCGACCTACACCAACGTCCGTCGCTTCCTCACCTACCACCTGACCGACAACGTCGCCGAGCTCACCCCGTTCGTGGTGTGGGCGGTCAGCGCCGGGCAGATCCCGCTCGCGCTCGGCGTCCTGCAGATCCTGTGCCTCGACCTCGGCACCGACCTGCTGCCCGCGGTCGCGCTCGGGGCGGAGCCTCCGGCCCGCGACGTGCTCGACCACCCGCCCCACGCCGGCCGGCTGCTCGACCGGCGCGTGCTCGTGCGCGCCTTCGGCCTGCTCGGCCCGGCCGAGGCGGTGGTCGAGATGGCGGCGTTCCTCGCCACCTTCCTCGTGGCGGGCTGGCGGCCGGGCGACCCGTTCCCCGGCGGCGCGACGCTCCTCGCCGCGTCCGGGGCCGCCTTCACCGCCGTGGTCCTGGGGCAGCTCACCAACGCGCTCGCGTGCCGTTCGGAGCGCCGGCCGGCGTGGGCCCGGCCCCGCCCGGCGGGGGCGCTGCTGCCGGTGGCCCTCGGCGTCGAGGCGCTCGCCCTCGTCGGGTTCCTGTTCGTCCCCGCGGTGGCTGCGCTGCTCGGCCAGGCGCCACCCACCGCGACCGGCTGGCTGGTGGCCGCCGCCGCGATCCCGGCCGTGCTCCTCGCCGACGCCGCCCACAAGGCCCACCGGCGTCGCGCGGCCGCCCGGGCCGCTCAGGCGGGGGCGTCGTAGCCGACCGTCACCGCGGTGTCGCCGCACACCGACCACACCGTGGCGACCCGGGTCGGGTCCGGCGCCGGCGGGTCCGACCGCGGGACCAGCTCGGCCGCCCTCCGGTCGAATCCGGGATGCCGGGCCGGGTCGAGCCCGGCGAGCCCGCACACCCGGGTCAGCTCGGCCCGGGGTGACGCGACGAGGTCCTCGTAGCGCAGCCGCAGGACCCGGTCCGGCGCGAGGCCCGCCAGGTCGGTGGCCGCGAGGCGGGTCTCCTCCTCCCAGATGCGCGCCGCCAGCACGACCGGGTCGGCCCCCCGGGCCACCGCGTCGGCGACCGGCGTCGGCGCACCCTCCCACTCGACCACGATCGTGGGGAAGAACGCGACCCGCACCAACGACGACACCGTCGCGACCGGGTCGCGCACCAGGTGCACGAACCGCGCGTCCGGATAGAGCGCGGCGAGCGTCGGCACCGCGCGCGAGTTCCGGGTGTTCTTCGACACGAGCACCGGCGGTCGGTCGCGCCGGCCCGGGACCCGATGGCGGTCGAGCGCCCGACGCAACGCCCGCATGCGCTCCGGCGAGCGGGCCACCAGGTGCGGTCCGTCCCTCACCAAGGTGCGGTCGAACACCCGGTATCCCTCCACCGGGCGGAACGCCCAGCGCGCCCCTGGCCGCTCCTTGCCCGCCTCGGTCCCGCGCGGATGCAGCCGCGCGAGCGGCGGGAGCCGCTGCGACCAGTTGCTCAGCCAGGTCGTGTCGGGATGGCTGCAGAGGAACTCGTAGCACGCGGTCGTGCCCGACCGTCCGGTCCCGACGACGAAGAGCGGCGGAGCGCCGGCGCGCGACGACACCTAGCCCACCGACCGATCGGCGGCCCGGCGGGCGACCGGCACCCCGACCGCGGTGGCCACCCCCCACTCGACCAGCACCACGACCACGGCCGCAGCCAGGGTCGCGAGCACGGGGCCGGCGTCGGCGCGGCGACAGCTGCCGTCGCAGTCGATGGCCGCGAACCCGTAGATCCACAGGCCGGCCCACAGGCCGACCACGCTCGGCGCCGCGACCCGGAGCACGGCCCGGGGCGTCCGGTCCGCCATCAGGGCGGTCAGCCCGTCGAGGAGTCCCACCACCACGGCCGGGATCCCGGCGAGGATCGCCAGGAGGGCGATCCGGGTGCCCGACCCGCCGAGACTCTCCTCGACGATGCCCGAGGCGTCCGGGTACCCCACCCGCAGCGCCGCCGCCGTGCCCCAGGCCAGGCCGAGCGCGGCCACGGCCGTTCCCGCGATACGAGTCCTCGGCACCGCTGCCCTCCCCGCCATTCTCGTCCGCACCGGTCGGGACCGGGCGGTCCCCCGATGGTGGCACACTGCCACCGTCCGGGCCGACCGCACCCGGGGACCGGGGAGCGACCATGGCGACCGAGCGGGTCTTCTACTCGAGCAGCGTCCACGACGAGACCGAGATCGCCGCGGTGGTCGAGGTGCTGCGCAGCGGGCCCCAGGGGCTGTGGCCGGGGCGGCGGGTCAACGCGATGGAGCGCCGGGTCGCGGCGCTGTTCGCCAAGGCCGGGGGCGTGATGGTCAACTCCGGCTCGTCGGCGCTGTACCTCGCGGTGGAGCTCGCCGGGGTCGGACCGGGCGACGAGGTGGTCACCTGCGGGCTGACCTTCTCCACCGACGTCGCGCCGATCGTCCGGGCCGGGGCGGTGCCGGTGCTGGTCGACGCCGCCCCCGACACCTTCTGCATCGACGTGGACCGGATCGAGGCGGCGATCACCCCCCGCACCCGCGCCCTGCTGGTCCCGAACCTCATCGGCAACGCGCCCGACTGGGACGCCATCGCCGAGGTCGCCGCCCGCCACGACCTCGTCACGATCGAGGACTCCTGCGACACGCTCGGGCCGGTGCTGCGGGGCACGCCCACCGGCGCCCGCTCGACCTTCACCGTCACCAGCTTCGCCAACTCGCACATCATCACCTGCGGCGGCAGCGGCGGGATGCTCCTCCTCGACGACGACGCGCAGCGCGACCGCGCCCTGATGCTGCGCCGCTGGGGCCGGCGCTCCGAGGTCCAGTTCTTCGGGACCCGCCGCTCCGACCACAGCTTCTGGGAGGACCTCGACGGGATCCACTACGACAACCAGTTCATCTTCGACGAGCTCGGCTGGAACTTCGAGCCCTCGGAGATGGGGGCCGCCTTCGGCCTCGCCCAGCTCGACAAGCTCCCCGGCAACCTCGCCCGGCGGCGCGCCCTCTTCGACGCCTACACCGGGTTCTTCGCCGGGCACGCCGACCGGTTCCGGCTCCCGCGCCAGACGCCCGACCTCGAGACCGCCTGGCTCGGGTACCCGCTGGTGATCCGGCCCGACGCCGGGTTCGCCCGCCCCGACCTCCAGGCCCACCTCGACGGGCACGGCATCGACACCCGCACGATCTGGACCGGCAACGTGGCCCGTCAGCCGATGCTGCGGGACCGCGCCGTGGTGCTGCCGCCCGACGGGCTCCCGGTCGCCGACGAGGTGATGGCCCGCGGCGTGCTGCTCCCGCTCAGCCACGCCATCGACGACGCCACCCTCGCGTACGTCCTGGAGGTGCTGGCCGGGTTCCTCGCCTGCGCCTGATCCGGGCCCGATCCCCACGCCGGAAGGGTTCGCGCGCCGAGGGGGTTGCACGGGTCGTGCCCCCGGTGCTGCGCGTCATCGACCCGTTCTGGATCGCGACGCGGGCCGGGCCCTGGATCGACGACCGCCTCGCCGGCGTGCGCGCCGCCATGGCCGCCACGCTGCGCGACCGGGTCGGCGGCCCCGACCTCGAGGCCCGCCGCGACGAGATCCTGGCCGAGGCCGGCCCGCCCTGGTTCGCCGACGACAGCCCGGTCCGGGTCGTCCACGCCGACCCGGCCATGTTCGTCGGCGGCCTCCTCGCGGTGTTCCGCCAGACCCTGCACCCCCGGGCCATGGCCGGGGTGGCCCAGCACAGCCGCTACCGCGAGGACCCGTGGGGGCGCCTCCACCGCACCGGCCACTTCCTCGGTGCGGTCACCTTCGGCACCCGCGCCACCGCCGAACGGGCCATCGCCGGGGTCCGGGCCATCCACACCCGGGTCACCGGCGTCGACGACCGCGGCGTGCCGTACGCGGCGAGCGACCCGCACCTGCTGCTGTGGGTCCACTGCGCCGAGGTCGAGAGCTTCCTCACCGCGCACTGCGCCTACGGCGTCGAGCGGCTCGCCCCCGCCGACCGCGACCGCTACGTCGCCGACATGGCCACCGTCGCCGAGGCGCTCGGGTCGGAGCCCGCCCCCCGGTCGCAACGCGAGCTCACCGACGCACTGCGGGCCTTCGGCCCCGAGCTGCGGGCCACCGCCGACGCCCGCCGGGCCGCTCGGTACCTCATCGTGCCCCCGGGCCTGTCGGTGGCCGAGCGGGTGGGCTACGCGCCGCTCGTCGCCGCCGCGCTCGCGCTGCTGCCGGTCGAGACCCGGCTGCGCCTGCGCCTCCCGTTCACCCCGGTGGGCGACCGGCTCGTCGTGCCACCGGTCACCGCGGGCACGCTGCGCATCGCCCGCTGGCTCGCCGCGTGAGCGGCCCCGATCCCGACGCGGTCTTCCCGCCCGGGTTCTTCGACCGCTCCGACCCCACCCCCGACACCGAGTTCTACGCCTGGCCCCGGATCGTCACCCACATCGACGATGCCGCCGTCGCTGCGGTGGGCGCGTGCTACGCCGAGCTCGGGATCGACGGCGCGGTGCTCGACCTCATGGCCTCGTGGGTCTCGCACTTCCGGGCCACCCCCGCGCACCTCACCGTGCTCGGCCTCAACCCGACCGAGCTCGCCCGCAACGACCAGGCCGCCGCCGCGGTCGTCCACGACTGCAACCGCACGCCCGGCCTGCCCTTCGTCGACGGCGCGTTCGACGCGGCCACGTGCTGCGTGTCGGTGGACTACCTCACCCGACCGCTCGAGGTGTTCGCCGACGTCGCCCGGGTGCTGCGTCCCGGCGCGCCGTTCGTGTGCACGTTCTCGAACCGCTGCTTCCCCACCAAGGCGATCCGGGGCTGGCTCGCCACCGACGACGACGGCCACTGCGCCATCGTCGCCGCCTACTTCCGGCTCGCCGGGGGGTTCACCGAGCCGGTCGTGCGCCGGGTGACCCCACCCGGGCACCACGGCGACCCGCTGTTCGCGGTCTGGGCCCACCGGGTCGCGGTGACGACGTAGCCCGGCCGCCCGGGCCGCCCCGGGCCGCCGGCGATCAGCGGCCGTTGATGTCGTTGTCGCGATAGATCTGGGCGACGGTGCAGGTGGGGTTGGTCGACCCGCACACGGTGGTGCCGTCGAACCCGAGCGGCATCGAGGCGTCGCCGTTGACGATGGTGTTGCCGGTGATCACGAGGCCGTCGTCGGTGCGGGCCGGCGACGGGCCGACCCGGGCCCCGGTGTTGGTGCGGGGCTCGGAGATCTCGAAGTGCTGCCACTGCGACCGGTACCCGGCCGGGTTCACGATGACGTTGTCGCGGATCACCACGTCCTTGTCCGGGATGTGCGCGTACACGTCGCCACCCACCGTGGCCGTGCCCCACGCGCCCCGGCTCAGCAGCTGGGCGCACCGGGTCGAGTTGCCGTCGCACGACCGACCGCCGAACGTGACCTCGAGCAGGTGGCTGCGGCGGCCGACCCGCTCGGCCCGGTTGCGCTCGATCCGGACGTTGCGGCCACCGTTGACCCCGAACGCCGCACCCTCCACGTCGAACACGTGGTTCTCGCGGATCACGATGTCGGTCGCCTCGTAGGTGACCCACGGCTCGACCATCCACTCCAGACCGGTGCCCTGGCCGGCGGTGATCCCCCCGGTGCCGCAGCGCGACACCTCGTTGCGCTCGATCGTGATCGCAATGGAGCCACCCTTGACGTAGGCGCACCAGTCGTTCGCCCCCGAGATGACGTTGTCCGCGATCGTGGCCCGCTGCACCGCCACGAAGTCGATCACGTTGTCGCCGGCGTTGCGCAGGGTGCTGTTGCTGACGACGACGTCGGACGACTGGTTGACCTTGAGGGTCTCCCACGCTCCCGTCCCGCCGTCGAGCTCCACGTCGTCGAGGGTGAGGAACGTGCAGCGCTCGCAGTGGAGCGCGTCGCCGTTGGGCGCGATGCGCAGTCCCTGCACCCGGAGGTGGTGCACCTCGAACAGGTTGAGGTCGCCCCGCAGCGTGACCGGCCGGCCGGGGCCGTCGGAGCGGATCGTGATCGGCGCCGTGGCCGTGCCCCGCCGGAGCTCCCAGTAGTGGGGCATGGTCGACGCGGCGTAGTCGCCGGCCAGCAGCACGATGGTGTACGGCCGGGTCAGCGTGGCGTCGCGGGGGATGCGGGTCCACGCCGCCGCGAGGGTGCGCAGGGGCGCGGCCCGGGTGCCCGCGGCGGCGTCGTTGCCGGTCGGCGACACCACGATCTCGACCCCACCGGTCGGGACCGGTGGCGGGCTCGTCGTGGTCGTCGTCGAGGGGGTCGGCGCCGTCGTGGTCGTCGTGGTCGTCGGCGGGGCCGTCGTGGTCGTCGTCGTGGTCGGCGGGGCAGGAGGGGCCGTCGTGGTCGTCGTCGTGGTGCCGGCCCGGCGGGGGGTGAACGGCGCGCTGGCCACCGAGGCGGGGCCCGGCCCGGCGGTGGTGACCACCCGGAGGCGCACCCGCAGGGTGACCCCGTTGGGCAGGCCCCGGAACTGCACCGGCGACGCGACGTCGGCGGGGCTGGCGTCCTCCCATGCGGTCCAGGCCGTCCGGTCCGCGAGCGTGAACGACGCCTGGTGGTTCAGCACCGCCGTCCCCGCCGGCAGCGCCGGCGGGGCGAACGTCACCGTGACGTTCTGGTTCCCCGGTCCGACCCGGAGGTTGGTCGGGGCACCGACGACGCTCGTCCGGGTCTGTGCGCCGGCCGTCGTCGGGGGGACCAGCGTGGCCGCGCCGACGACGACGGTCGCGAGCAGGAGCAGGGCGGGCCGGGCGAG
>CAIUKV010000239.1 GCA_903899845.1 uncultured Actinomycetes bacterium | reverse complement strand
CCGCCCCCCACGCCGACCCCCACCGACGACCAGGTCGCCGCGGTCGCCCTCGCCGGCCTCCCGGCCATGACCCCGGCCCGACTGCGCCACCTCCTCGCCGGCTGCGGCAGCCCGACGGCCGCGGCCGACGCCGTCGCCCGGGGCCGGGCCGCCCCCGTGCTCGCACCCCACACCGCGGTGCGCCACCGAGACCGGCTCGCGACCGACGCCGCCGCCTGGCCCGAGCGCCTCGACCTCGCCGCCACCGGGGCCACCATGCTCCGACGCGGCGCCCGCGCCTGGCTCACCGACGACCGCCACTACCCCGTGCTCGACCCGCTCCCCCACCGACCCAGCGTGCTGGTCGCCGAGGGTGCGCGTCCCGACGCCCTCGACCAGCCCCGCGTCGCGATCGTCGGCACCCGGGCCGCGACGCCCCATGGGCTCGCCGACGCCCACGAGCTCGCCGGCACGCTCGCCGACGCCGGCGTCACGATCGTGAGCGGCCTCGCCCTCGGCATCGACGGCGCCGCCCACGCCGGGGCCGTCGACGCCGGCGGCTGCACCGTCGGCGTCGTCGCCACCGGCCTCGACGTCGAGTACCCGCGCCGCCACCGCCGCCTGTACCACGACGTCCGCGCCCACGGCCTCGTCCTCGGCGAGACCGGCTACGGCGTCCGTCCCGACCCGACCCGCTTCCCGGTCCGCAACCGGATCATCGCCGCCCTCGCCGACGTCGTGGTCGTGGTCGAGGCCACCCTCACCGGCGGTGCCCGCATCACCGCCGACCACGCGCTGACCTACCAGCGGCCCGTGTTCGCGGTCCCCGGATCACGGCGCAACCCCGCCGCCGCCGGCACCAACGCCCTCATCGCCGACGGCGCCCACCCGTGCACCGACTGGACCGACCTGCTGCTCGCCCTGGGGCTCACCCCCGCGGCCCGGCGCGCGCCGGCCGCCCGGCTCGCCCCCGACGACGACGGCACGACCATCCTGGGTGCCCTCGGCGGTGAACCGGCCACGCCCGAGCAGATCGCCACCCGCACCCACCTCGATCCCGGTCGGGTCGCCGCCGCCCTTGCGACGCTGCAGCGCACCGGATGGGTCAGCCTCGACCGTGGCGTCGTCTGGCCCGCGTGAGCGCCCCGACCCAGGCGGACGGTCGGTTCAGGTGCCTCCTTCGCAGGCCCAGCCCAGCCCAGCCCGGGCCGGGTCGAGGCAATCCTCCAGGCCACCGGTATCCCCCGGTCACGGCCGGACCGCGCCCTACCGTCGGAGCGTGCCCCCGCCCCCCCGCCGCCCGTCCGGGATCCTCGCCGGCCCGCTCGACGCCCCGACCGGGCCCGCCCTCCCGGACGTCACCGCCGCTCCCGGGCTGGTCGTCGTGCACCGACCGAGCCGCTTCTCCGGGACCGTGCTCGAGTGCACCGCCGACGCCGTGGTGGTCGGCGACGCCCGGGGCGCGACGCGCCGGTTCCCCAACCTGCCCGGCGGGTTCCTGGTCGACGGGGTGCCGGTCCGGCTCCGGCCCGGGCCCGTCCGACCCGGGCCCGTCGGGGCCGCGCGCGCCGAGCCCGCGACCGACGGCCCGCCGGGCCGGGTCACTGCGGCGCGTACGGCCTCGGGGAGCCGTGCCGTGGTCGGCGCCCGGGCCCGGGTGGCCCGGGCCGGACGGATCCTGGTCGAGGGCGTCCACGACGCCGAGCTGGTCGAGCAGGTCTGGGGCGACGACCTGCGCCTCGAGGGCGTCGTGGTCGAGCGGCTCGACGGGGCCGACCGCCTCGTCGACGCGCTGGCCGACATCGGGCCCGCTCCCGGTCGGCGGGTCGGCGTCCTGCTCGACCACCTCGTCCCCGGGAGCAAGGAGGCCCGGATCGCTGCCGCAGTCGCGCACCCCTGCGTCCTCGTGACCGGCACCCCGTACGTGGACGTCTGGGCCGCGGTGAAGCCGGCCGCGCTCGGTATCGCGGCGTGGCCCGAGATCCCGCGGGGCACCGACTGGAAGGCCGGGGTGTGCGCCGCCCTCGGCGGTTCCGACCCCCGGGACCTGTGGCGGCGGATCCGGGCGTCGGTCCGGGACTGGACCGACCTCGAGCAACCGCTGGTCCGGGCGGTGGAGGAGCTCATCGACTTCGTCACCGCCGACGGACCGACGGCGGGCTGACCCGACCCCACCACCCCCGGTAGCGTCGGGGCATGGGCCTCAACCCGTTCCGCAGCCGGGTCGAGCGGCGCACCGACATCGTGGTGGTGGTCGCCGCCCTGGTGGTGATCGTCGTGCTCGTCGCGTGGGGACTGTTCGGCGGTTGAGGTGAACCACTCCTGGACCGACGACGACCCCGACGCGGTCGAGGTCCGCCACATGCAGCCGTACCAGGCGGTGAAGTCCTACCGCTGCCCGGGTTGCGACCACGAGATCCGCCCCGGCGAGGGCCACGAGGTCGTGGTGCCCGTGGCCGACCCGGCGGCCCGGCGGCACTGGCACACCGGGTGCTGGCGGCGGGTCGCCACCCGACGCCCCCGCCGCTGAGCCACGTTCCGGGCCCGGCTCAGAACGCGCCGCGACGGACCTCGACCGACAGTCCCCCGTCGGGACCGACCCGCACGGCGGCGACGTCGAAGCGGACCGCACCCCCACCGCCACCGTGGTCGGCGAGCCACCGGGCCGCCAGCACGCGCAGGCGACGCTGCTTGGTCGGGGTCACCGCCTCGAACGGGGACCCGAACGCGTCGTCCCGGCGGGTCTTGACCTCGCAGAAGACGATCGTGCGTCCGGCCTGGAGGACCAGGTCGAGCTCACCCTCCCGGGTGCGCCAGTTGCGGTCGACCACCGCACACCCACGGGACTCGTACCAGGCCGCCACCGCGTCCTCCCCCGCCCGGCCCAGTCGCTGTCGTCGGTCGGTCACGGGCGCCCCGACCCGCCGGCCGGGACGCGGTTACAGGTCCTTGCCCGCGAGCTCCTCGACGTTGACGTCGCGGAAGGTGATCACGCGCACGTTGGCCACGAAGCGGGCCGGGCGGTACATGTCCCAGACCCAGGCGTCGCGCAGCTCGAGCTCGACGTAGAGCTGACCGCCGTCCTGGCGCGGGAGCACGGTGACCTCGTTGGCCAGGTAGAAGCGACGCTCGGTCTCGACCACGTACCGGAACATCGGCAGCACGTCGCGGTACTCGCGGTAGAGCTGCAGCTCGATCTCGGTCTCGTAGCGCTCGAGGTCCTCGCTGCTCACGGTCCGCTCCGACGCAGGGGGTCGACGGGAGCCGCGTTCAGACGCGCTTCTCGCGGACCTTCGCGGCCTTCCCGACCCGGTCGCGCAGGTAGTAGAGCTTGGCCCGGCGGACGTCGCCGCGGGTGACCACCTCGACCTTGGCGATGATCGGCGAGTGGACCGGGAAGGTGCGCTCGACCCCGACGCTGAAGCTGACCTTGCGGACGGTGAAGGTCTCGCGGACGCCGCTGCCCTTGATCCGGATGACGACGCCCTGGAAGACCTGGACCCGCTCGCGGTTGCCCTCGACCACGCGGACGTGGACCTTGAGGGTGTCGCCCGGGGCGAAGTCGGGGATGTCGGTACGCAGGTGCGCGCGATCGACGAGGTCGGTTGCGTTCATCGGAGCCCTCCGGCGGCTCGCCCGGACCCGACGGTCCTGGGCGGACCCGTGATCCTACCGTCGGGCCCCGGCCCCGGCCCACCGGGGTCAGGCCGGGAACTCGTCGAGGAGGGCCTGCTCGGCGGGCGTGACCGGGCGCCCGAGCAGGTCGGGCCGCAGCGCGAGGGTCCGGCGCAGCGCCTGGGCCCGGCGCCACCGCTCGATCCGGCCGTGGTCGCCCGAGCGCAGCACCTCGGGCACCGCCCAGTCCCGGAACTCGGCCGGGCGGGTGTACTGGGGGTACTCGAGCAGACCGGCGGTGAAGGACTCCTGGTCGGCCGACGCCTCGTTGCCCATCACCCCGGGCACGAGCCGGGCCACCGCCTCGACCACCACCAGCGCGGCGGCCTCGCCCCCCGCGAGCACGTAGTCGCCGACCGAGAGCTCCCCGTCACAGAGATGGTCGGCGACCCGCTGGTCGATCCCCTCGTAGCGCCCGCACACGAGCGAGAACCCGGGACCGGCCGCGAGCTCCCGGGCCCGGTCCTGGTCGAAGCGCCGACCGGCGGCGGCGAGGAGCAGCAGCGGCCGGGGCGGGTCGACCGCCTCGACCGCGGCGAACAGCGGCCCCGGGGTCATGACCATGCCCGCCCCGCCCCCGAAGGGCGTGTCGTCGACGCTGCGGTGGGGGTCGTCGGTCCAGTCGCGCACGTCGTGCACCCGGACGTCGAGCAGACCCCGGGCCCGGGCCCGGCCGAGGAGGGACGCGTCGACCGGGCCGGCGAGGTAGTCGGGGAAGATCGTGAAGACGTCGATGCGCACGGCCGGCCTCAGTCCAGGAGACCCTCGGGCGGGTCGACGACCACCCGTCCGCCGTCGTGCTCGACCACGAACACCATCGGGACGAGGCCACCACCGTCGAGCACCAGGAGGTCGTGGGCCGGGTTGGCCTGCACCGCCTCCACCCGGCCGAGCACGCGCCCGGTGCGGTCCACGACCTCGGCCCCCACCACCTCGTGCACCCAGACGACGTCGTCGTCGTCGGTGGCGGCGAGCGGTGCGGCGTAGACCGTCGCACCGGTCAGCGCCGCGGCGGCGTCACGGTCGTCGACCCCGGTGAGCTTGACCCGGTGGCGGCCCTGGTGGGCGCGCACGGCCTCGACCACCACGGGCCGCCCGGCGATCCACCATTCGCAACCCGCGACCCGGCGCTCGGCTCGATCGCTGGTGAGGGTCACCATGATCTCGCCGCGCAGGCCGTGCGGCCGTCCGAGCCGACCGATCTCCAGGTACCCCGCCGGCCCGTCGGCCATGGGCGATGGGCTACTCGGCGACTTCGACGTTGATCCGCGCGCCGTCGGCCGCGCCGGCGGCGCGTGCGACCTGGCGGACGGCCTGGATCACCCGGCCCCGGCGGCCGATGAGCCGACCGAGGTCGGCCGGGCTTGCGTGGATCAGCAGGGTGACCTCGCCCCGGGACTCGGATGCGGTGACGTCGATGGCGTCGACGTCCTCGACCAGCTCGCGGGCGAGGAACTCGGTCACCGCGCGGGCCCGGTCACCCCCGTCGACCCGGTTGCCCTCGCCCCCGACCTCGTCGAGCTCGTCGTCGAGGTCCGTCGGGTCGAGGCTCTCGTCGTACTCGGCGTCGAGGTCGTCGTGCACGCTCACTCGCCGGCGTCCTCGGTGGCGTCGCCGGTCGCAGCGTCGCCGGTCGCAGCGTCGTCGGTCGCAGCGTCGTCGGCGCCGGATGCGTCGCCGGTCGGAGCGTCGTCGGCGCCGGATGCGTCGGCGTCGGCCGCCGGGGCGGCCGCGGCGGGCGCGGGTGCCGGGGCGGCCTTGACCGCCTTCACGGTGTTCCTGGCCGGGCCCCGGCCAGTGACGTGGCCCCGGCGGTCGAGCTTCGTGTCGGGCTCGGGCCGCTCGGCGGTGAAGGTGCTCCACACGCCCGAGACGGTCAGCAGCTTCTGGACCGACTCCGTGGGCTTGGCGCCCTTGCGCAGCCAGTCGAGCGCCCGGTCGGCGTCGATGGAGACGCGCGACGGCTCCTCACGCGGGCCGTAGTGGCCGATGGTCTCGATGATCCGTCCGTCGCGGGGCGACCTCGAGTCGGCGACCACGACGCGGTACGTGGGCTGCTTCTTCTTCCCCACGCGCATGAGACGGATCTTGACGGCCACGAGCACCCTTTCGGCGGAACGAATCCCGCAGGCTACCGGACGGCGGCAGCCCCGGCCCAACGCTCCCGGGGCGGGCGGGTCAGCGGCGCCGGCCGCCCGACCCCGGCGGGCCACCGCCGGCACCGAGCGCCCCGAGGTCGAGACCGGGGGGGAGCCCCGCGAGGGACCGCTTGCCCCGCTTGTTCACCCGGGAGAGCTGCTTCATCATCTGGGACACCTGCTTGAACTGCTTGAGCAGGGCGTTGACGTCCTGGGGCGCGGTCCCGCTCCCCTGGGCGATGCGGATGCGCCGGGAGCCGTCGATGATCGCCGGATCAGCCCGCTCCTCCGGCGTCATCGAGCAGATGATCGCCTCGATGCGCCCGAGCTGGGACTCGTCGACGTCGGCGTCGCGGAGCTCCTTGGGGACCCCGGGCAGCATCGCCACCAGGTTCTGCAGCGGTCCCATCTTGCGCATCTGGCGCATCTGGTCGAGGAAGTCCTGCAGGGTGAACGCGCCGGTCTGGAGCCGCTCGGCCGCAGCCGCGGCCTGGTCGGCGTCGAAGGCCTCCTCGGCCTTCTCGATCAGGGTGAGGACGTCGCCCATCCCGAGGATGCGGCTGGCCATGCGGTCGGGATGGAAGGCCTCGAAGTCCTCGAGCTTCTCCCCCACGCCGGCGAACATGATCGGCCGACCGGTGACCTCCTTGACCGACAGCGCCGCGCCACCGCGCGCGTCGCCGTCGAGCTTGGTCAGGACGATCCCGGTGAGGTCGACGGTCTCGGCGAAGGCCTCGGCGACGTTGACCGCCTCCTGGCCGGTCATGGCGTCGACGACCAGGAGCGAGTCGTCGGGCGCCACCGCATCGGCGATGGCCCGCAGCTCGGCCATCAGCTCGGTGTCGATCTGGAGCCGACCCGCGGTGTCGACGATCACGACGTTGCGCCCGAGGCGGGCGGCCTCCTCGATGCCGTTGCGGGCGACCTCGACCGGATCGGTGCCGATCGACGCCACCGGGACGCCGATGCGCTCCCCGAGCACCCGCAGCTGCTCGACCGCGGCGGGGCGCTGGAGGTCGGCGCCCACGAGCAGCGGGCGCTTGCCGTCCCGCTCGAGCCACCGGGCGAGCTTCGCCGCCGCGGTCGTCTTGCCCGAGCCCTGCAGGCCGGCGAGGAGGATGACCGTGGGCGGCTTCGGGTTGACCGTGAGCTTCCGGGCGTCGCCACCGAGGGTGACGACAAGCTCTTCGTGGACGATCTTCACGACCTGCTGGGCCGGGCTGAGGCTCTTCGCGACCTCGGCACCGTTGGCCCGCTCCTTCAGCCGGGCGACGAAGGACTTCACCACCCGGACGTTGACGTCGGCCTCGAGCAGCGCGAGCCGGATCTCGCGGGCGACCTCGTCGATGTCCTTCTCGGTGAGCTTCCCGCGACTGCGGAGCCGGGTGATGATCCCCTCGAAGCGGTCGGTGAGCGAGTCGAACACCGCGGCCGTCGCCTACTCGACCAGCGCGGCGGCGAACTCGGCCGGGACGAACGGCACGAGGTCGTCGGCCCCCTCACCGAGCCCGACGAGCTTCACGGGCACTCCGAACTCCTCCTCGATCGCCAGGACGATCCCGCCCTTGGCCGTGCCGTCGAGCTTGGTCAGCACGACGCCGGTCACCGCGACCGACCCGGCGAACTCGCGAGCCTGGGTGAGCCCGTTCTGGCCGGTGGTGGCGTCGAGGACCAGCAGCACCTCGCACAGCTCGCCCGGGGACCGCTCGACGATGCGCTCCAGCTTCTCGAGCTCCCGCATCAGGTTGACCTTCGTGTGGAGCCGCCCGGCGGTGTCGACGATCACGACGTCGGTGCCGCGCGCGCCGGCCGCCTCCATGGCGTCGAACACCACGGCACCGGGGTCGCCGCCGTCCTGCCCGCGGACGATGGCGCAGCCGAGCCGGTCGGCCCAGGTGGCGAGCTGATCGCCGGCGGCGGCGCGGAACGTGTCGGCGGCGGCGAGGAGCACCCGACGGCCGTCTGCGGTCTCACGCTTGGCGAGCTTGGCCGTCGTCGTGGTCTTGCCCACCCCGTTGACCCCGACCATCAGCCAGACGCTGGGACCGGCGGGGGCCCGCCGCAGGGAGCGGTCGGGCGCGGTGCGCTCGAGCCGTTCGGTGATCTCGTCGCGCAGCAGCGCGGGCAGTGCGTCCGCCTCGGCCCCGGCCGCGGTGGCGCGGGCCCGGACGCCCTCCACCACCGCCCCGGTGGTGGTCATCCCGACGTCCGCGAGCAGGAGCGCCTCCTCGAGCTCGTCCCAGGCGTCGTCGTCGATCCGTCCGCCCCGGCGCAGGCCGCCGAGCACCCCGGCGAACGAGGCCCGGGTCTTCCCCAGCCGATCGCGCAGTCGCACCGGCTCGGCCGGGGCCGGCGGCTCGACCGGCTCGGCCGGAACGGGCGGCTCGACCGGCTCGACCGGCTCGACCGGCTCGACCGGGACCGGCGGCGCAACCGGCTCGGCCGGAACGGGCGGCGCCTCGGCGGCGGTCGGGGTCCGGGCCGGAGCCGGCGGAGGCGTCGGTGCCGACGGCGCCCCGGTGCGACGGTCGCGGGCCCGGAGCAACCGGGGCAGCGCGATCAGCAGGACCGCGAGGACGAGGATCGCGACGAGGACGACGGGGACGAGCGAGCCGGACACGAGGGGCAGAGGTTACCGGCCGCGTCGCGGCTCAGGCCGGGGTGAAGACGTCGCGTGCCCGCTGGCTGACGACCCGGGACGAGCCGCCCGGAGGCATCGACACGCCGTAGAGCACGTCGGCCGCCTCCATCGTGCGCTTCTGGTGCGACACGACGACGAGCTGCGCCTCGGAGCGGAACTCCTGCACGAGGTCGAGGAACCGGTGGAGGTTCACGTCGTCGAGCGCGGCTTCGACCTCGTCGAGGAGGTAGAAGGGCGACGGCCGGGCCCGGAACACCGCGAACAGGTACGCCAGCGCGGTCAGCGACCGCTCCCCACCCGAGAGCAGTGAGAGACGCCGCACGTTCTTCCCCGACGGCCGGGCCTCGATCTCGATGCCGGTGTCGAGCAGGTTGTCGGGGTCGACGAGCGTGAGCCGGCCGGCGCCGCCGGGGAACAGCGTCGTGAAGAGGGCAGTGAAGTTCCGGGCGACGTCGTCGTAGGCCTCGCGGAAGATCGTCACGATCTCCTGGTCGACCGCGCGGATCACCCGGGCGAGCTCGCGGCGGGTGCGCTTCACGTCGTCGAGCTGCTCCTGGAGGAACCGGTGGCGCTCCTCGAGTGCGCCGTACTCCTCGAGCGCGAGCGGGTTGATCGGCCCCATCAGGCGCAGGTCCCGCTCGAGCTCGCGCGCCCGGCCCGCCAACGTCGTGCCCTCGGGCACCGGTGGCGCCGGCGCGTCGAGGGCGACGTGGGGCTCCACGTCGAAGTCGGTGCGCAACGACTGGACCGCGCCCTCGAGGCGGATCCGCGCCTCGCCGTCCTCGATCTCGGTGCGGGTCAGGCGCTCGCGGGCGGCGGTGAGCTCGCGCTCGAGCCCGTTGCGCTCGCCGCGGAGCCGGTCGAGCTGCTCGGCCGAGGCCCGGGCCGCCTCGGCGTGGCGGCGGCGCTCCTCCCGGAGGCGGCCGAGCAGCTCGTCGGCCGTGCCGGTCAGCGCCGCGAGCCGGCTCCGGAAGTCGGCGTACGCCGCGTCGCGGTCGAGCAGGACCCGCCGCTGGCGCTCCGCGGTGGCCTGGGCCTCGGGGTCACGCGCCGCGAGCCGGGCCTCCACCTCGGCGAGGCGGCCGGTGAGCACGGACCGCCGCTCATCGGTCGTGGCCCGCCGCAGCTCCGAGGACCGGGCCGCGCCGAGCACGGCACGGGCGCTCTCGACCGCGCGCTCGGACTCGGCCCGCTCGACGTCGGCCGCGACCGCGTTCGCCACCGCCTCGTCGACCGTGGCCTGGGTGACCCCGGCCACCGGTCCACCCCCGCCGATCCGCCAGGGACCGACGCCACCGAGCCGCGAGCCCTCCGGCGTCACCGCCACCAGCTCGGGCTGGGCCGCGACGAGGTCGAGCGCCGCGCGCCACGAGTCGACGAGCACGGTGTGGGCGAGCATCTGGCCCAGGGCCGCCCCCACCCCGGGGACGTCGGAGCGCACCAGCTCGGCCACCGGCCGGGCCCCGGGCGGCGCGAGCACGGTCTGGGCCTCGGTCCCGGTCGGATCGGTGACGAGCAGCAGCGCGCGGAGCCCGTCGGCCTCGAGCCGCTCGACCGCGGCCCGGGCCCCCGCCCCCCGACGCACGACGACGGCGAGCATGGCGTCGCCGAGCGCGGCGGCCACCGCGGCCTCCGCGCCGGGCTCCACCTCGAGGTGGTCGACCAGGGCGCCGACCACCCCGTCGAGGGCGTCGAGCGTGCCCGCCCCGGCGGCTTCCCGCTGCGCATGGACCTGCTGCTCGAGCGCATCGGCCCGGGCCCGGGCCCGGGCCGCGGTGGCCTCGGCCGTCCGCCAGCGCTCCTCGGCCACCCGGAGGAGGTCCTCGGCGATCCCGACCGGCAGCGCGGCCTCGGTCCCGGGCAGGGTCACGTCGGCGGCGAGACCGGCCAGCTCCTCGCGCAGCGCGCCGGCGTCGGCGACGAGGGTCTCGACCACGCCCTCGTCGGCCGCGGCCGACAGCTCGCGGGCGACGTTGCGGCGCTTCTCGTCGATCAGCACGGTGAGGCCGCGCACGCGCTCGCGCATGGACTCGGCCCGCACGAGCTCGTCGGCCAGCTCGTCGGCGCCGAGCGCGGCGAGCGCCTGCTCCGACTCGATCACGGCCTCGTCGAGCTCGCGCAGTCGGACCTGCACCACCCGCTCGCGCTCGGCGAGCTCCACCCGTTCGTCGCGCAGCCGCTCGATGCGCGCCTGCTGCCCCGCGATCTGGTGCCCGACGAGGTGGAGGCGGATGGCCCGCAGCTCCTCGACCACGGCGTCGTGGCGCCGGGCCGCGTCGGCCTGACGTTCGAGCGGTCCGAGCTGGCGCTTCACCTCGCGCAACAGGTCGTTGAGACGCAGCAGGTTGCCCTCGGTCGCCGTGAGCCGGCGCTCGGCGCGCTCCTTGCGGCGGCGGAACTTCAGGATCCCGGCCGCCTCCTCGATGATCGCCCGCCGCTCGGCGGACGACGCGTTGAGCACGGTGTCGAGCTGACCCTGGCCCACGATCACGTGCTGCTGCCGGCCGACCCCGGCGTCGGAGAGGAGCTCCTGGACGTCGAGGAGACGGCAGGGCACGCCGTTGATCTGGTACTCCGACTCACCGGTCCGGAAGAGCGTCCGGGTGATGGTGACCTCGGTGAACTCGATGGGCAGCAGCGCCGCGGTGTTGTCGATCGTCAGCGCCACCTCGGCCCGCCCGAGCGCTGCGCGCGACGCCGTGCCGGCGAAGATGACGTCCTCCATCTTCCCGCCCCGCAGCGAGCGCGGGCCCTGCGACCCGAGCACCCACGCCACCGCGTCGACGAGGTTGGACTTCCCCGAGCCGTTGGGACCGACGACGACGGTGACCCCCGGCTCGAACACGAGCTCCGTCTTGTCGGCGAACGACTTGAACCCCTTGAGGGTCAACGACTTGAGGAACACGCAGCAGCCACCTCCGCCCGGGCAGGCGGATCGTAGCGACAGGGGGTCCGGAACCCGCGAAGAGGACCCGGCCCGGCGCCCCGGGCGGGGCGGCGGTCAGGTGATGCGGAACCCGGCGGCGCCGGTCGGGCGCTCCTCGAACTCCTCGACCCGGGTGACCCGGGCCCGGACCGGTCCCCGCCCGCACCAGGCGACCAGGGCGGCGACCGCTGGGGCGGGGCCCTCGAACGCCGCCTCCACGGTGCCGTCGGGGAGGTTGCGGACCCAGCCCGCCAGCCCCGCGGCCTCCGCCTCCCCCCGGCACGAGTCCCGGAACCAGACGCCCTGGACCCGCCCGTGCACGACGACCCGTCGTCGGACGACGCTCACCGCTGGCACCCGGCGCAGTACGACGCGAAGCGCCCGCCCATCCGCAGGCGCACGATCGGTCGGCCGCACGCCGGGCACGGGGCGCCGGCCCGGGCGTGCACGGCGTGATGCTCCTGGTAGGTGCCCGGTCGGCCCGCGGCGTCGACGTACTGGGCGTCGCGCAACGACGACCCCCGCGCCGCGATCGCGTCGGCCAGCACCGCCGGCGTCACCGTGGCCACCGCGTCGACCTCGGCGGCGGTGAGCGACCCGGCGGGTCGGTGCGGCGCGACCCCGGCCCGGAACAGGATCTCGTCGGTGTAGATGTTGCCCAGCCCGGCGAGCGCGGTCTGGTCCATCAGGCGCAGCTTGATCGCGACCTTGCGACCCGCGCAGGCGTCGGCCACGACCCCGGTCGTCCCGGCGCCGAGCGCGTCGGGCCCGAGGTGCGCGAGCGCGACCGGGCGCTCGTCGGCGGCGAGGCGACCGCACCAGGTCTGACCGAACGTGCGGGGGTCGACGAACCGGACCTCGCGGCCGTCGTCGAGGTGCCACACCACGTGGGTGTGCGGGAGCCGGGGCTCCGCCGCGGCGTCGGCCACCCGGAGCTGGCCCGACATCCCGAGGTGCACCACGACCGCGTCGCGCGCGACCCCGTCGGGCGAGCCGACGGAGTCGGCGAGGTGCACCACGAGGAACTTGCCGACCCGCGCCGTGGCCGCGACGGTGCGGCCGGTGAGCGCGGCCGCGTACGCCTGCGGCGACGCCTCCCAGAT
>CAIUKV010000238.1 GCA_903899845.1 uncultured Actinomycetes bacterium | reverse complement strand
GGGGCGGCGTCGATCGTGCTCGTGGCCCTCGTGACCAACCACTGGAAGAACGGGTTCTGGAGCTTCCTGCCCGGCGAGGGCTGGGAGTACACCGGCACTCTCACCGCGATCTGCATCGCCCTGGCCGCCTTCAGTCCCGGGAAGTGGTCGCTCGACCACGTGCTCGGTTGGGACTTCCCGTTCGAGCCCGACACCGCCCTCGCGATCGCCGCGGCCATCGGGATCGTCGGGACCGCAGTGTTCCTCGCCGTGTTCTGGCGTCGTCCGGCCGAGACCGAGGGCCCCGAGGCCTGAGCGGCCCGCCGGGTGCGCCGCCGCTCAGCCCAGGGCGGCCCGGCACTCCACCAGGGCGGCGAGCTGGTCGATGCAGTGCTCGACCGAGTCGCTGCGGACCCGGGTCTCGACCACGGTCGTGCCCATCGCCGCGAGCTCGCCGAGCCGGTCCTGGGTCCGGGCGGGGTCGGCGAGCGGGTCGAACCCGCCGGGCTGGAGCGCAACCTCGAGCGGGGTGGTCCGGGCCGCCCAGGCCTCGGTGTCCCGGGCCCGGTCGAGCATCTCGGCCATCTCGGGGAGGGTGAGCCCGAACGGTGACCAGCCGGCGGCGAGCTCCACCGCCCGGCGCAGGGACCGCGGGGTCCGCCCGCCGATCCAGATCGGCACCGGCCGTTGCACCGACACCGGGTCGATGATGAAGCCGGAGTAGTCGTAGTGGGTCCCGTGGTACTCCGGCTCGGGGACCCCGAACGACGCGGCCAGGGCCCGGACCGCGTCGTCGCCCCGGGCGCCCCGGTCGGCGAACGGTGCGCCGATGAGGTCGAACTCCTCCTCGAGCGACCCGACCCCGACGCCGAGGATGAGCCGTCCGCCCGAGACCCGGTCGAGGGTGCCGTAGCGCTTCACCAGCTCGAGCGGGTGGTGGTACCCGAGGACCAGCACGTAGGTGGCGAAGCGGATCCGCTCGGTGCGCGCGGCGAGGAAGCCGAAGACCGACAGCGGGTCCCAGTAGGTGGAGCCGCGCACGGCCGCGACCGGGACGGGGATGCCGACGTGCTCGCTGCAGGTCACGTGGTGATAGCCGAGGGCGTCGGCCGCGGCGGCGATGCGGGCGACCTCCTCGATCCCGGCGTCGGCCTCCCAGGCCGCGTGGCCCTTCGGGGTTCGCGTGAGGACGGGAGTGACGACGCCGAGCTGCATGCGGGAGTTCTAGCCCCGTCGCGCGTACCGACGCACAGCCGGGGCGGGGTCCCGCCCGGGGCGTCGGCCCGGGGGACGAGCGCAGCCGGGAGGGTCAGGCCGGGCGCGATCGCCAGCGGTCGAGATCGGCCTGGAGGCGCGCGGTCGCGGCGTCGATCGCGGACCGGGCCTCGGCGGCGCGGGCGAGCCGGAGGTTGTACACGGCGTCACGCCACTGGGCGATCGCGGCCGAGAGGGCGTCGACCGACTGGAGGCTCGAGGCGACGAGGTCGGCACGCGCGCCGGTCTCCCGGCGCCCCAGTCGCTCCAGGGTCGTGTGCTGGTCCTCGACGATGGCGATCGCCCGGTTCGCGGTGTCGACGAACGTCCCGAGGTCGGCCATGAGGTGCACGTCGAGCCCGGCGCCGACCGCGATCCCACCGAAGTACATGGCCTGGGACACCGCGCCCTCGTAGTCGGCGGTGGCCGTGACCGACGTCGGGGCCGGGTCGTCGGCGATCCAGGCGTTCCAGGCCGTGTAGGCGCCGTAGCCGAGCAGGACCCCGACGGTGACCAGCGCCGCGAGCCGGACCGGGACGTTGCGCCGGGGCGGCCGGCGAGCGCCCCGGGGCGGGGTGCCGGTCCCGCCACCGGGACGGGTGCCGG
>CAIUKV010000237.1 GCA_903899845.1 uncultured Actinomycetes bacterium | reverse complement strand
CCGGGCCAGCGCGTCGATCGCGGCCTGGCGGACGATCCGGGCGTCGACCCCGGCGATGGTGGCGTCGGCGCCGGGCTCTCCCGCCCAGTACCGCACTCCTGTGGCCCGGGCCGCGGTGCGCGTGCGGTCGATCGCGGCCGCCAGCGCGTCGGGCATCTCGCCGCCGATCACCACGGCGTGCGGGTCGATGCCGTACGACGCGGCGAGATCGTGCAGACCGATCCACACGAAGTCGATCGGGAGCTCGGCCAGGATGCGCTCGATCTCGGCCACCGCGCCGCGGTGCTCGACCAGGAGGCCGACGAGGGGGTCCGGCGCGGCGTAGGCCTGCCAGATCGTGTCGTGGCGCTCGTTGCCGAGCGACCGCTCGCCCACGGGTGGGAACTTGGTCTGGGCCACCGCGGCCGCAGCCTGCTCGAAGGACGCGACGTTGGGCAGGATCAGGCCGTCGACCGGGAGGTCGAGCGCGAGATTCACCTCGGCGGGCTCGGTCGACGCGGTGCGCAGGAACACCGACGCCCCCGTCGACCGGATGCGGAAGCAGGCGTTCTCGACGTCGGGCCAGGTGAACGCGGCGTGCTGGAGGTCGAGGATCACGAAGTCGTAGCCCACCGACGCGAACAGGTGGCTCACCGCGAGGCCGTCGAGCGCGCAGAAGACGCCGCAGGCCATGCGGCCCTCGGCCTGGGCCTCGGCGTAGCGCCCGCCGACGCCGGTCACGCGGGCGGGCCCTGGGGACCCGCGTAGTCGGCCTTGCGGGGCCGGATGACCGCGAAGGTGAGGGGCTCGGGCCCGGCGTCGATCGCGTACTCGGAGTGGGCCGGGATCACGAGGAGGGTGCCGGGGCCGCACGTCACGCCGTCGACGACGGCGGTGCCCGAGAGGATCACGGTGACCTCGTCCTCGGAATGGCTGTGCGCGGCGATGTGGTGCCCGGCGGGCACCTCGGTGACGTGCACGTAGGGGTTGCCGGCGAGGCCGTCGGCGACCACCTGGAGCAGGATCGGGTTGCCGTCGCGGACCGGCGCCATCGCCCGGTCCTCGGGGCGGACGATCGTGACGCTCACGCCCCCACCGCCCCGGGGGCCGGCGCAGCGATCCCGTACAGCGCCGCGGCGTTGCGCCAGAGGATCTTCTCGCGCACCGCGGGGTCCACGTGGCCGAGGCCCCGCTCGATCGTCTCGGGGATGTTGCCGTAGAGGCAGGTCGTGTGGGGGAAGTCGGTCTCGAACAGGATGTTGTCGACCGGGATGACGTCGAGCAGGTGCGTCGGGGCGATCTGCTCGAACCAGTAGGTGACGTACACCTGGCGGCGGAACAGCTCCGACGGGAGCAGCGCGTCGCTGCGCTGCCGGCCGGCCCGCGACGCGCCCAGGTACGAGTAGTCGGCGGCCTCGAGCGCGAACGGGAGCCAGCCCATCCCGCTCTCGACCGACACGAACTTCAGCGCCGGGAACCGCTCGAGCAGCCCGCAGCTGACGAGGTCGATGCACTGCACGCCGTTCTTCATGAACAGCTCGACCGCGGCGAAGGTCTGGGTCGCGGCGTGGCCGTGAGCGGCGATCCGGGCCGGGGTCATGATCTCGGGCAGCTCACCCGCGTTGCCGATGTGGAAGTGCACGGGCAGGTTCGCGGCCTGGGCCACCGCCCACATCGGGTCCCAGTGGTGGTCACCGAGGTAGGGCAGGCCGTAGCGCTGCGGCTCCCCGGTGAACAGCACGCCGCGCGCGCCCTGCACGACGCCGCGCTCGATCTCGGCCACCGTCGCCTCGACGTCCCAGAACGGCGTCGCCAGCACCGGCAGCAACCGGGCCGGGTCGGCGGCACACCACTCGAGCAGGAAGTCGTTGTAGGCCCGCACGCACCAGAGCTTGAGCTCGGGGTCGGTGAGGGCGAGGAACTGCTCGCTGCCGAACCCGCCGACGTTGGGGTACAGGACCTGGGCCCGGATGCCGGCCTCGTCGAGGTAGGCGAGCCGTGCCGCTGCGTCGGTGGCGGCCGGGTGGAGGTCGCCGAAGGTGGGCGGGTACTCGGGCGGGAAGGCGGGCCAGCCCGCGGGCGCGGTCACCCCGGCGGTGCCGAGCTGGCGGCCGTCGAGGAACCAGGTGTCGCGGCCGTCGTCGGTGCGCACCACGCAGGGCACGCGGTCGACGAACCGGGCGGGGACCCGCGCCGTCCAGGTGTCGGGCGGCTCGGTGACGTGGCTGTCGGCGTCGATGATCGTGCCCGGGGTCATGGGACGAGCCTACGCACGGCGGCGGACCCGGGCACACCTGCACGCGCCGGCACGGGCCTGCCGGGCCTGCCCGTTCAAGTCCGGAACGGCTGTACCGGGTGGTGCCGGGTCATGGCCGACCCGGCCGGGCCGAGCTGCTGGTGGGCCCGCCACAGCCGCCGGTGGAACAGCGTCACGAGGGCCTCGTCGTGGCGGCCGTCGTCGGCGAGCACGAACGCCTCGAGCGCGGCGTCGCCGTCCTGCCAGGTGGCGGGCCGGGTCCCGAGCAGGCCGCGCAGGTCGTCGAGGTCGGCGGCGGTGGCGGCGACCCCGATCTCGTCGGCCCGCTGCAGGTGCCGGGCGAGCCGGAACGCCGTACGCAGCCGGTACTGCTCGAACTCGTCGGCTGCGGTGATCGACCGGAGCTGCTCCACGAGATGGGCGCCGGCCACGGCCACCGGCGAGACCGTCGCGTCGGGCAGCGCTACCGGCTCGAGGGTGGTCCCGAGGATCTCGGCGAGCGCCTCGACCGCGAAGAGGTTGGTCTCGCAGCACCACTGCAGGTTGGTCATGTAGTCCGACCCGGGTGCGGGGT
>CAIUKV010000236.1 GCA_903899845.1 uncultured Actinomycetes bacterium | reverse complement strand
CGACCCCGGCCACGACGACGCCGCCGACGACGACCCCGGCCACGACGACGCCGCCGACGACGACCCCGGCCACGACGACGCCGCCGACGACGACCCCGGCCACGACCGTTCCGATCGGGGGGACGACGACCACCACGGGGAGCGTCACGCCGACGACGCCGGGCGGCGGGAGCGGGACCGGCGGCACCGGCACCGGCGGCGGGAGCGGGACCGGCGGGACGGGCGGGACGTTGCCGTTCACGGGAGGGTCGACGCGTGACCTGCTGTCGATCGGTCTGGTCGTCCTGGCCGTCGGGTTGTTCGCCGTCGGCGAGGCGCAGCGCCGGCGCCTGCGGGCATGAGGCGACGAGCCCTGGGGCGGGCCCGCCGACCGCGGCGCGGGGTCGGCGTCCTCGTCGTCGTGGCCGCCACCGCCCTCGTCGCGGGGGTGGGCGGTCTGCTCACCCGCAGCGCTGCTGCGCCACCGCCCCCATCGGTGAGCGTGAGCCTGAGTCAGACCGACGCCCTCGTCGACGGGCAGCGGATCTTCGCCACGATCCGGGTCGGCGCCGACGTGGCGCTCAACAGCGTGACCCTCAAGCAGTGCAAGGACGGCCAGACCTTCGCCGACCGGACCGACCTCCTGTACCTCCGTGGGAAGTGCCCACTCGCCGGCGTGTCGTCGTCGTCGGACGTCCAGTCGCTCGTCTCGCTGTCCGGGGCGCTGGCCAAGGCCAAGACCCCGGCCGGGCTCGAGATCCCGTTCCGGGTCGGGACGGGCACGACCGACTGGCCGATCAACTCGACCACCCGCGGCACCATCACCTGCGACACCGCAACACCGTGTGCCCTGGTGGTGCAGTACGTGATCGGCGCCGAGTACTTCTTCACGTCGATCCGGCTGACGTTCGCGGAGTCGGACCCGCTGAAGGCGTGCGGCGGGGCCGACCCGGCGATCCTCCAGTCGGCCGGGAGCGACGAGCTCATCGACACCTGGGGTCGGTGGACCCGGGCGTTCTGCGGCCTCCCGGGCAGCGCCGGGGCCGCGTCGGTGGGGAGTTTCGGGGGTGGCGAGGGCCCGGCGGTGTCCGGCTTCAGCTCGGGCCTCAACGACCTCGCCTACACCGCAGCCGGCTACGACCCGACGATCGCGCTCCAGGGTCCGGGCGTCGGGCAGCGCAACGCCGTGCCGGTCCCGGTGGCGCTCAACGCCGCGGTGATGGCCACCGGGAGCGGCCGCGTCGACTTCGTGGACGGCCAGCCCGCCGGGAAGTCCAAGATCGACCGCCTCCGGCTCCGGGCCGAGGACGCCGCCGCGCTCACCGCCGGCGGCATCCCCCTCGTGGCGAACAGCCCGGTGTACGGGTCGTCGATCCGGAGCCTGAACCCGAATCTCGGCGACGACCTGTACTACGGGGCAGCCCCGTCGGTCTACGCCTCGTCGTCGTTCCTCGCCTCGACCTGGTTCTGGACCAAGTACCTCTCGGTGTTCGCGCCGGACGACTTCGTGGTGCCGAACTCGAGCCCGCCTCAGCGGCGGCCGGCGTCGACCAGCTTCGCCACCGCCGAGCCCAACTACGCGAGCCAGCTGTTCCTGTTCACCGGGCGGCCGGCCTTCGCCCGGACCGCGGACCGGGCCCGGCTCGACCAGGACGGCGGCGGTCCCATCTGGACCATCACCGACCGGGCGTCGGCCAAGGCGCTCGACCTCGGTGACGTGGCCGTCCCGGCCGCCTCGGGCGACTTCGTCGCCGCGACCGACGAGTCGATGCGGGCGGCGGTACCGACGATGAAGCGGAACGCTGCGGGCATGCTCCTCCCCGACATCGTCGGTCCGTCCCGGGCGGGCATCGCGGCGGTGCCCACCCCGGTCACGTCCGACGTGGTGACGCCCTACCCGCTCACCTACGTCGTCTACGCGATGGCGCCGGCCGAGCCCCTGTACTCCGAGACCTGTCAGCCGCGCCCGGCGTCGCAGGCCCTGCTCACGCGCTGGCTCACCTACATCACGACGACGGGCCAGGGCGACCTCGCGCCCGGGCTGGTGGCGCTCCCCGAACCGCTCCGGGCCGAGGCGGCGGCGCAGATCGCCAAGGTCGGCACCGCTCCGCTCACCGGACCGTGCGCGGTGACGCCCCCGGCTCCGGCACCGCCGAGCCCGTCGGTCGCCCCGGTGGCTCCGGTGACCCCTTCCCGGACCCCGGTGCCCCCCACGGTGGCGGCCCCGGCGCCCGCGGCGGCCCCTACCGCGGCCCCGGTGGCTGCGGCCGAGCTGGTGAGCATCCCGATGTTCTCGCGCCGGGTGGGGGTCGACCCGATGGGCGGGGTGGTGGCGTTGGCCGGCATCGCGCTGATCACCTCCCTCGGGGTGTTCCTCACCGCGCGGGGGTTCGCACCCGGTCCGACGGGTGGGGAGGGCGGCTTCGTCGACCTCGGCAGCCGACGGTCGGTCCTCGGCCTGGTGGGCCTCTGGCTCGCGGTCGGCGTCGTCGGCGTCGGACTGGTCGCCTACCAGCTGGGACCGCTGCTCCAGCAGCGCCAGCAGCGGGCGCTGCTCACCCAGTACGCATCCGAGCTGACGGCGGCCGCGTTCGCCGACCAGGGGCTGCCGTTGGCGAGGGAGTCCGCTGACCGGCCGCCCGAGCCCGGGGCTCCGGTGGGGCTCGTCTCGATCAACGCGATCGCGAGCCAGTCCGTGGTGGTCGAGGGGGTGGGGCCGCAGCAGACCGACGCGGCTCCGGGGCACGTGCCCGGGTCGGCCGGGCTCGGGCAGCCCGGCAACAGCGTCGTCGTCGGCCGGCGCAACGGCTTCGGCGCGCCGTTCCGCGCCCTCGACCGACTGCGGCGGGGCGACCTGATCGTCACGACGACCACCCAGGGTCGGTCGGTCTACGAGGTGGAGTCGGTCGGATCGCGGGTGCTCGGTCCCCGGCTGTTCGCCCCCTCCGACGACGATCGGCTCACCCTGATCACCTCCGCCTCGGCGTCACCCCTCAACCGGGACCGTGCGATGGTGGTCACCGCGGTGATGCGGGACCTTCCGTTCGCGCCGACGAGCCAGGGGGCCCTGACTCGCGCGGCGACCCGGATCGAGGCCGGAGGCGGCTCGCTCGCGCCGCTCGCCATCGCGCTGGCGACCTACGTCGCCGTGATCGTCGGCAGCGTGGTGCTCTACCGCCGCTTCCGCTTCCCGGTCGCCTACGTCCTGTCGATCGCCCCCATCGTTGCCGCCACCGTCATCCTCGGCGAGCAGGTCATGCGGCTCCTGCCGTCGTGGACGTGACGGAGCCGGAGGTGAGCTTCCGATGCGCATGACCCGAGACCGAACCCGCGAGCGCCAGACATGGACGATCGGGCTGGCGCGGCTGGTGCTGGTCGCGGCGGCGGCCCTGTTCGTCCTGTCGGGACCCGGCACCGACGCAGAACGGTCGGCCCGCGCGATCGAGGACCAGGTGGGCGCGGTGACCTTCACCGTGGACCGGACCGCCGACGGCACCGGGGCCAAGGTCCGGGCCCGCGCCGCCGACGGGGTCCTGATCTTCGATCTCCAGGCCCACCTCTGCGTCGGCGGGTCCGGGGTCCGGACCTTCTACGACTTCGGGTTCTCGGGCAAGAAGTGCACCAACGCCCCGGTCGGCGGGAGCGACGTCGAGCAGCGGGCGAAGTACCCCGACGGCACGACGACGGCCGAGCTGCCGGTGTTCCGGCTCGGCCAGGGCACCACGCAGTGGTCGAACGCCGACGGCTTCGATCGGGAGATCTCGTGCCTGCCCGAGGCGCCCTGCGACCTGGTGGTGCTCGCCCAGATCACCGGCGGCGAGGCCGTCTACACCGCCCCGCTGTGCTTCACCCCGGCCTGCCCGCCCGGGACGGTCGGCGGTGCCGATCCCGACGATCCGCCGCCCCCGGTCCCGACCACGGCGGCCCCGCCGGTGGCCCCGGTCGCCGAGGGCCCCCCGGGTGGCGCCGCGGCCGGTGGGACCCGAGCGGCGGGGTCGGCGGGTGGGGCGGGGTCGGCGCGCGCCACGGGTGACGGCGCGGGCGGGTCCGGCTCGGGTTCCGACGCCGAGGCCGCGACGAGCGCCCCGAGCGAGCGCCGGGCCTCGACCGTGTCGGTCGGGACCCCCACCGGGGGACCGTCGCAGGCGGTGCGCGTCCGGGCGGCGGCTGCCGCGGGTCTCGCCGGTGGCGCCCTGATCGTGGGCCTCGTCGGTCGAGGGCGCCGCATGCTCGCAGAGCCGGGTGCACGATGAGACGGAGTGCCGGGGGCCGTCCCGGTGCGCGCGTGCTCGCAGTGCGCGTGATCGCTGTGGTCAGCCTCGTCGTGCTGATCGCAGCCTGTGGTGGTGACCGGTCCGACTCGGGCGCCGGCGGAGGCGCGACGTCGGGGTCGGGCGGGTCGTCGGCCCGGGTCGTGCGCCTCGGAGTCCCGAAGACCACGACGTGCGACTCGGTGACCTTCACCACGGTCACCGTCCGCTACGCGACCCGGGGCGCCGCCCGTGCCGAGCTCCGGGTGAACGGCCGCCCCTACCCCCTCGACGACCCGTCGGAGGGAAGCGTGCGCGTCGACGTGCGGTGCGATCCCCTACCGCACGACTTCGTCCTGTTCGCATTCGACGAGGACGGCGAATACACGTCCATCAAGAAGCTCCTGGAGGTGAAGTCATGACCGACCCGACTCCCCGCACCGCCGCGGTGGTCGCCTACGAGCAGGCTGCGCTGGACCGGTACCTCGCCGCGAGCGCCGAGGCCCGGGCGCAGGTGGCTTGCGAGCTGGTCGAAGCGCAGCAGCGCTTGGCCCGAGCGCGCGCCGCCGTGGAGGCGCAGCGACTCCTGAACGATCTGGCGGTTGCTGCAGTTGCCGACGTGACCCGGTCCCGCCGTCGGCTGGACGCCGTCGCCGCCCTGCTCGGCACTCCGGCGGAGCCGGTCCGATGACGGCGGTCCCGCCGGTGTTCGACCCGCCGGTGTTCGACCCGCCGGTGTTCGTCCCGGCGGCGACGGCCGAGCGGCACATCGCCGAGGCGGATGCCGCGCTCAGCGCCCTCACGGACGAGGTACGGCGCACCGAAGCCGCGGCGGCAGCACTCGAGGGCGCGGTCGGGGTGGGCTTCGATCCCGGGGCCCTCGAGTTCGTGGTGGTGCGCTTCGACCGCTTCGTCCGCGGACTGCTCGCCGAGACCGCGACCGAGATCGACGCCCTGGTCGCTGCGGTGCAGCGTCGCCGAGCGCCCGTCCCTCTGTCGTGGGACCACCTGTTCGTGACCGATCCGGTCGTCGAGCCGGGGCCGGTGGCGGTGGCCGTCGCGGTCGTCGGGCCGGGGCCGGTGGCGGTGGCCGTCCCGGCCGTCGAGCCGGGGCCGGTGCCGGTGGATGTCGCGCCCCCGACGTCGCCCGCAGCTCCGGTGGCGGCGGCGACGGTCGAGGTCGTCGACCCGGTCGAGGATGCGATCGAGGCCGCGTTCTGGGCCGACGACGGCCGTCAGGACCGGTGGTCGCGGCTGCGGCGGACGGCCGGGACGGTCGGTCTCCAGGCCGCCGCCGTCCTCCTCGTTCTGGCGGCACTGCTGATCCGGATCGGCTGACCGGTGCTCCGGGTCCTCGTCGTCGAGCACCAGGGCAGTGGCCGGCTCGCCGAGATGCTCCGAAGCGAGGGGATCGAGGTCGGGGTGCTCCCACCGTCGGTGCCGTTCCACGAGCACCGGCTCGCGCAGGCGCCCCAGGTCGTCATCCACGATGCGTCGATGTCCGAGCTGCGACTCGCCGTCGACCTCGCCGACATCCCGGCGCGGATCCCCGTGATGGTCATCATCGACTGTCATGACGAAGGGGTGGTGCTCGACACGTACGCACGCGGCGCGGCGTCGGTCCTGAGCCTGTCGACCGGCCCACGCGAGGTCGTGGCCCGGGTCCGAGCGCTCGCCCGCCGATTCCAGGAGGCGGACGCCCCGGTCGGCGATGTGGTGGCGGTGGGGCCGGTGTTGCTCGACCGTACCTGTCGGCGCCTGACGGTCGCCGGTCGTGTGGTCCACGTCCCGCGTCGCGAGTTCGAGATCGCCGACGCCCTCATGCGACGAGCGGGTCTGGTGGTCACGCGCCAGGCGTTGCTGTCGGAGCTCTGGGGCGGACACCGCCGCGATTCCAAGACCCTGGACGTGCAGGTCGGCCGTCTCCGCGGCCGCCTCTCCGCAGTCGAGGGCTGGACCCGGATCGTGACCGTCCGCGGTCTCGGCTACCGCTTTCTCATCGACGAAGACCTCCGGTCGCCGCGCGCGGCCGAGTCCTGACGTGGCCGGCCGGACGGCGCTCGCCGCAGTCCTGGTGCTGGTCGGGGTCATGGTGGCGCCGGTTGCGGCGGGGGCCGACCCGATCCGCGAGCCCCTCACCACGAGCGGTGCGCCGGACGCGGTCGCGGCAGCGGTCGCGGCGGCGGTGCGCCTCGGCCGGACGACCGACGAGCTGCTCCGGGTGGAGCGTGACCTCGGCGAGATGTCGACCCGGGAGACGGGCCTCTCGGCGGAGATCGTGCGGCTCGACGAGCAGATCAGTCGTGGTCGGGTCGCCGCCGACACCCTCCGGCAGCGGCTGGGCTCGCGGGTCGCCCAGGTGTACGCGCAGGGCGGGAGCGGTCCGCTCGCACCACTCCAGGTCGACTCCCCGTTCGACCTCCAGCCCGGGACCCGCTACGCCGCGGCGGCGAACGCCGTCGACAACCGCCTGCTCGACCAGCTCGTGCGGGTCCGGGCGGCGCTCGAGGAGGATCGGGCCCGCAAGGTCGAGGCCCGGGACGAGGTCGCCCGGGCCCGCCAGGCCCTGGTCGAGTCGCGACTCCGTCTCGATGCGCTCCGGGTCGAGGCCCAGATGCTCGTCGACCAGTGGGGCGGCGTGTCGGTGATGGGTCGATCCCAGCTCTCGGCCGCCGAGATCGCAGCGTTCTTCGCCTCGACCGGAGTGCGTCCCCGGTTGCCGGACGGCCTGACCGTCGCCGGGCTTGCCCGGCTCTTCGTGGAGGAGGGCGACCTGGCCGGTGTGCGCGGTGACATCGCGTTCGCCCAGTCGCTGATCGAGACGGGGAGCTTCACGGAGTTCCACGGGTACAACTTCTCCGGCATCGGGGTCTGCGACTCGTGCACCGGCGGCTACCTCTTCGACGCCGCCCGTGACGGGGTGCGGGCCCAGATGCAGCTCCTCCGCAGCTACGCGGACCCGGACAGTCGAGCGGCCGGCTTCACCGTCCCGCTCTCCCCGGTGCTGTACGGCAGCGATCCGGTCGAGTCCGCCCGGCGCTTCGACACCTTCTTCCTGAAGGGCAAGGCGCCGGTCTGGAACGCCATGGGCAACGGCCGGTGGGCCACCGACCCCCTCTACGCGGGGAAGGTGCTCGGGATGTACGCCCGGATGCTGGCCCACGCCGACGCCGAGCGCCTCGAGCGGCGGTAGGCCGATCCGACCGATGTCACGGCACCCCTGCGGCGGCACACTGCCGGACGAGTCCCGCCGCCCGGCACTGCGCCCGGACCTCACGCCGATCGGGCACCTGGACCTGGACCTGGAGCGTGGCTGCGCCCACGGCCGCGGTTGCGGGGAGCGCCGCGGTCACAGGTGCCGCTGGGGTGGCGAGCGGGTCCTGGGCCGGGCCGTCGTCCGCCACCCCAGTGGTGGACCGGCAGGCCAGGGCGACTGCGGCCACGAGCGCCACGACGACGAGGGCGGTCGTGACCCGAGCCGCCCGGGACCGGTCGCTCTGCGGCGGTCCGGGCGCGCATTCGTTGTCGATTTCGTAACCCATCGGACATACCGTAGCCATGCAGCGTTTCGTCTTCGGCAACGGCCAGGCAGCGGGTGGCGGTCGGGGTCGCCATCGCCGGGCCGGGCCGGGCCGGGGCTCGGTGTGGGATGATCCCGGGCGTGTCGCGACTCATGACCAGGCGCCTGGCCCTCGTCGGCGCGGTGATCCTCACCGCCGGCATCCTCTTCGGCTACGACCAGGGGGTCATCTCGGGGGCCCTGCGGGGCATCGAGGCCGACTTCGACCTGAAGACGACCATGGTCGAGGTGGTCACGAGCTTCGTGACCCTCGGTGCCCTGGTGGGCGCGCTGGTGGCCGGGGCGCTGGCCGACCGGTTCGGGCGCCGGCCCGCGGTCCTGGCCGCCGGGGTGCTGTTCATCGCCGGTGCGCTGGTCGAGGCGTTCGCCCCCGGGTCGGCGGTCCTGGTCGTGGGCCGGCTCACGGTGGGGGTCGCGGTCGGCGTGGCGTCGGTGGCCGCACCGCTCTACGCCGCCGAGATGGCACCCACCCGCCTGCGGGGCACGTTCGTCTCCACGTACCAGTTCGGCATCACGTTCGGGATCTTCGTGGCGTACCTCGTCGACGAGTGGCTCCAGAGCGGCAGCGGGTGGCGGCTCATGCTCGGGCTGTCGGCGGTGGCCGGGGTCCTGTTGATCGTGCTGCTCCTGCCGCTGCGCGACACGCCGCGGTGGTACCTGCGGGCGGGTCGCCCGGCCGAGGCCGAGGCCGAGCTGGCCCGGATCCACCCCGGCGACTCCGAGGCCCGCTTCCGCGAGCTCGAGGAGAGCCTGGCCGACGAGCCGACCGACGTCGCGTGGCGCGAGGTCTTCGCCCGGCGCTGGCGGGCCCCCCTCGTGATCGGCCTCGGGCTCGCGGTGTTCCAGCAGATCACCGGGATCAACGCGATCATCTACTACGCCGACAAGATCTTCGCCGCGGCCGGCTTCTCGAGCCCGGCCGACCAGACCGCGGCCACCACCTGGGCGATCGGCGCGGTCAACGTGCTCGCGACCCTCATCGCGATCGCGTTCGTCGACCGGCTCGGGCGCAAGCCCCTGCTCGTCGCCGGACTCCTGGGCATGGCGGTGAGCCTGTCCGTGGTCGGGGTCGCCTTCCTGTCGATCGACGACCCGGTGACGGCCGGGGCCTCGGCCGCGACCTCGAGCGGCCGACCGAGCGACGCCGGGATCATCATGCTGGTGGCGCTCGTCGTCTACATCGCGTCGTTCGCGTTCTCGATGGGTCCGATCGTCTGGACGATGATCAACGAGATCTACCCGCGGTCGGTGCGGGGCCGGGCCGTGTCGGTGGCCACCGCCGCCAACTGGTTCAGCGCCTGGGTCGTGAGCCAGTTCTTCCTGTCGGTGGTGGACGCGGTCGGCGAGTCGGTCACCTTCTGGATCTTCGCGGCGCT
>CAIUKV010000235.1 GCA_903899845.1 uncultured Actinomycetes bacterium | reverse complement strand
CTGGCCATGGTCGAGGCGGGCGCTGCGGTCATCGACATCGGCGGACAGTCGGCTCGGACCGATCAGCCCGAGATCGCCGTGAGCGCAGAGATCGACCGGGTGCTGCCGTTGGTCGAGGAGTTCCGGCGCCACTCCGACGCGTGCCTCTCCATCGACACCTACCGAGGCGAGGTCGCTGACGCGGCGTTGCGGGCGGGCGCCGACATCGTGAACGACGTGTCGGGCCTCCGTGACCCCGATCTGCTCGCACCGATCGTCGCTCATCGCGCGGCAGTGGTCGTGATGCACACGCGTCTCGCCCCGAAGGTGCGTCTCCGGCGCGAGGACCAGTTCTACGCCGGTCCGGACGATGCCGTGGCCGATGTCGTCGGATTCCTCGACCAGCGCCTCGAGGACCTGGGCCGAGCCGGCATCGGACGGACCCAGGTCGTGGTGGATCCGGGCCCCGACTTCGCCAAGACCCCGGCTCAGACCGTTGCCGTGCTCGGCGGCCTGGAGCAGATCGCCGCGCTCGGCTGCCCCGTGCTGCTCGCACTCTCCCGCAAGGACTTCGTGGGCGCCGCGACCGAGCAACCCCCGCGCCGACGGCTCGCCGGCACGCTCGCCGCGCTCGGGGTCTGCATCCAGCGTGCGCCCCACGCGATCCTGCGCGTGCACGACGTCGATGCGACCCGCGACTACCTGGCGGTCCTCGACGTGCTCGAGGGGCGCCGGCACCTCGAGTGGGATGCCCCGCTCGCCGATCGCCTGCGCTACGACCATTGACGCCCACCCCCGGTCCGGACCCTCGACCCGGTGACGACCCGGTCCTGCAGCAGCGGCGGCGCATCGCGGCACTGGTGAAGCTCGGGAAGCGGATCGGGTACTCGGCCCTCCTGATCGCGATCGTCGTGTTCTTCGTGGGGCTCGCCACCGACTTCCCGGCCTGGACCGTCGATGTGGTGATCGCCGGTCTGGTCGTGTCGATCGTGGTGCTCCCTGCACCCATCGTGTTCGGATACGGGATCCGAGCCGCCGAACGGGAAGAACGGGGCGGACGGGCGCACTGAGGCGCCGGCTCGGCTCGACCCCGGACCGGGCCGGCAGGCGGTTCGCCGCCCCGGTCCGAGTCCATCTAGCGTGCAAGGCCCAACCCAGAGCGTCCCGGGAGGTTCGGCATGCGCTACCGCCGCTTCGGCCGGTCCGAGTTCGAGGTCTCCGAGATCGGATTCGGCGTCTGGACCCTCGCCAGCGACTGGTGGGGCCACGTCGAGGACAAGCAGGGCATGCTCCGTGCCGCCTTGGACTGCGGGATCAACTTCATCGACACGGCGCCCGTCTACGGCGACGGCGGCTTCGGTGAGGAGCTGCTGCGCGACGTGCTCGCCGCGCACCGCGACGACATCGTGCTCACGACGAAGTGCGGCTACGACATCGAGGCCGAGCGCAAGTACCCCGGCCAGTCCGAGCGACCCCACGACTGGCGGCCGGAGTCCATCCGGGCGCAGGTCGACGGATCGCTGCGGCGCCTCGGCACCGACCGCATCGAGCTGTACCAGCTCCACAACCCCCGGATCGAGCCGATCCTGGCCGACGACCTCTGGGCCGAGCTCGAGACCCTGCGCAGCGAGGGCAAGGTGCTCGAGCTGGGGGTCGCCCTCGGGCCGGCGATCGGCTGGGTGGAGGAGGGCTGCACCGCGATCCGGGAGCGCGACATCGTCTCCCTGCAGACGGTGTTCAACATCCTGGAGCAGGAGCCCGGCCTCACCTTCGCCGCCGAGCCGAAGGTCGTCGACGGCCGGGTCGGTCTGATCTCCAGGGTCCCCCACGCCTCGGACGCGTTGTCGGGCAAGGTCACCCGCGACACCGTGTTCCCGCCCGGGGACCACCGGGCCCACCGCAACCGCGACAACATGCTCGACAACTTCGACAAGGCCGACACGCTCGCCTTCCTCTGGGAGGGCACCGGGCGCACGCGCGGTCAGGCGGCGATCGCCGGGATCCTCGCCAATCCGGCGTTCACGACGGTCCTGCCGACCTGCGTCACCGTCGACGAGGTCCGGGAGTACGCCGCGGCGTCGGACCTGCCGATCAGCGACGACGAGCAGGCCCGGGTCCACGAGCTGTGGCGCAACAACTTCGGGGTGGTCAACCGCTACGAGATGCCGCTGAAGTCGAGCGTCTGATCCACCCATGACGACGCGCCTCCCGGCCGACCAGCGACGGCGTCAGTTGCTCGACACCGCCTGCCGCCTCTTCGCCGACCGGGGGTTCCACGCCAGCGCGATGGACGAGATCGCCCGGGCCGCCGGGGTGACCAAGCCGGTGCTGTACCAGCACTTCACGTCGAAGCGCGCGCTGTTCGTCGAGGTGCTCCACGACGTCGGTGGTCAGTTGATGACGAGCCTGGGGAGCGCCGCCGGCGAGGCCCCCACCGGTCGCAATCGCGTGCAGGCCGGCTTCGCCGCCTACTTCCGCTTCGTGACGGGCAACGAGCCTGCGTTCCGAGTCCTCTTCGGTGCCGCAGCCCGCAACGACCCCGAGTTCGCCGCCATCGTCGACGGCGTCCTCGAGGACGTCGCCGACGCCATCAGCAACTGGATCGAGATCGAGGGCACGGCGGCCCACCGCCGGGTGCTGGCCCACGCCGTCGTCGGCATGGCCGAGGCGACGAGCCGCGATGCCCTCAGCGCCGACGGATCGGCGCTCGAGCCCGATCGGCTCGCCGCGTGGGTCGCCGAGCTGGCCTGGTTCGGACTCCGGGGCGTGCGGGCCGACTGAGCCGACGGGTTGCGGACCCGACCGGTCCGGGGCAGGCTCTCGGTCCGATGGATCTCGCCCATTCGCCTGCGGATCGCGCCTTTCGCGCGGATCTGCGGGCGTGGCTGGCCGAGCACGCCCCGCCGCCGATGCCCCGTGAGGTGGGTCCGGACCTGCGGGCCCGCGACCTCGCCTGGCAGCGCTCCCTCTACGAGGCCGGGTACGCCGGGATCAACTGGCCGGTCGAGTTCGGCGGGCGCGGCCTGAGCCTCGCCCGCCAGATGATCTGGTTCGAGGAGACGGCCCGGGCCGGCATCTCGCACGTCAACTCGCTGTTCGTCGGGGTCAGTCACGCAGGACCGACGATCATCACCTGCGGCACCGACGCCCAGAAGGCCCGCTGGCTGCCGCCGATCCTGCGCGGCGAGGCGATCTGGTGCCAGGGGTTCTCCGAACCCGAGGCCGGATCGGACCTCGCGTCGCTGCAGACCCGGGCGGTGCGCGACGGCGACGACCTCGTCCTCAACGGCGTCAAGATCTGGACCAGCTTCGCCCAGGTCGCCGACCACCAGGAGATGTTGGTCCGCACCGATCCCGACGCGCCGAAGCGCCACGGCATCACGTGGCTCGTGTGCGACATGGACCAGCCCGGCATCGAGATCCGCCCGATCCGCACCCTGGTCCGCGAGTCCCACTTCTGCGAGGTCCACTACCACGACGTCCGTGTTCCCCTCGAGAACGTGGTCGGTGAGATCGACGACGGCTGGCGGGTCGCCCGCGCGACGTTGGCCTACGAGCACGGGGTCGCCAACCTCGGCCAGCAGATCCGCCTGGCCCGGACCGTGGAGCGCGTCGCCGAGGCCGCCGCGGAACGGGACTGCGACGCGGCGACGTGGGCCCGGATCGCCGACGCCCGGGCCGACGTGGCGTCCCTGCGGGCGATGACCGCGCTGATGATCTCGCGCATCGCCCGGCAGGACCTCCCGGGCCCTGAGGGCTCGTTGGTGAAGCTCCGCTACGGCGAGGTCAGCCAGCTCGTGCACGCGCTCGGCGTCGACGTCCTCGGGAGCGACGGTCTCGAGTTCGTCCCCGACGACGACGCGCTGGTCCACGGGTACCTGGCCAGCCTCGCCGCGACGATCGGTGGGGGCACGTCCGAGATCCAGCGCGACATCGTGGCCGAGCGCCTCCTCGGCCTGCCGCGATGACGGTCCGACCGCACTGATGGACCTGCTGCCCGGGCCCGACGACGAGCTGGCGGTCACGCACGCCCGACCGATCCTCGACGCCCACTTCGGCGTCGACGCCTGGGCCGAGCGCCTCCGCACCGGCGCCGCGGTCCCCGATCCGGTGGTCGCCGATCTGGCTGCGGCGGTGCGGACCGCCCGGTCTGCACCGCAGGCCGTGGTCGTGGCGCTCGAGCTCGGGCGGATGCTGGCTCCGGTGGATACCCTCGGCGCCCTGGTCGTCCCCGAGGGACGGGTGGCACTCGCTGTGTCGCGTCGCGGGGGCGGGATCCTCCGGTTCGGCACCGACGCCCCCGACGCGGTGCTCGTCTGGCGGGCCGACGGCGTCGGGCGCGCGCCCTCCGAGCCGGGCGAACCGGTCGACGGCATCGACCCGACCACGCCGACGCGCCGCTGCCGATCGGACGACGCAGTCCCGCTGGGCCCTGCGGTCACCCGGCGGGCCCGTGCGGCCAGCGCCGGGTACCTCGCCGGCCTCGCGCACGGCGCGCTCGACCTTGCGGTCGGACACGCCCGGACCCGGATCCAGTTCGACCGTCCGATCGGCGCCAACCAGGCCGTCAAGCACCGACTGGCCGACGCCGCGACCCGCGCCGAGGCCGCACGCGCCACCGCCCTCTACGCCGCCACTGCACTCGCCGAAGGCCACGCCGACGACGAGTTCTGGGTGGCGGCCGCGGCCCGGGTGGCGAGCGACGCCGCCGACGCCAACGCCCGGGCCGCGATCCAGGTCCACGGCGGTCGGGGCTACACCCTGGACTGCCCCGCCCACCTGTTCCTCGGCCGGGCCCGCATCGTGCTGGCGCTGCTCGGCGGCGTCCCGGGGATCCGGGCGGGTCTGACGGAGGCGGCCCCCGACCCGTCGGATCCGGACTCGATCAGCGCACGTGCACGCCGCTGATGGCCCGGGCGATGACCAGCCGCTGGATCTCGGAGGTGCCCTCGAAGATCGTGTAGATCTTCGAGTCGCGGTGCCACCGCTCCACCGGGTACTCCCGGACGTAGCCGTAGCCCCCGAGGATCTGGATCGCCTCCTCGGTGACCTTCACCGCGACCTCACCGGCCTTGAGCTTGCTCATCGAGCCCTCGCCGTTGAGGAACGGCTTGCGGGTCGCGCCCATCCAGCAGGCCCGCCAGACGAGGAGTCGGGCCGCGTCGATCTCCATCTTCATGTCGGCGAGCTTGAAGGCGATGGCCTGGTTCTCGATGATGGGCTTGCCGAACTGGACCCGCTCCTTGGCGTAGTCGAGCGCGTACTCGTACGCGGCCCGGGCGATGCCGATCGCCTGCGCGCCGACGAGGGGCCGGCTCGCCTCGAACGTGCTCATCGCCGCCTGCACCTTGGTGCTCTTGCCCTCCCGGGCCCGGGCGAGACGCTCGTCGAGCTTCTCCTTGCCGCCGAGCAGGCACGAGCCCGGCACGCGCACGTCCTCGAGGATCACCTCGGCGGTGTGGCTGGCCCGGATGCCGTGCTTCTTGAACTTCTGGCCCATGCGCAGCCCCGGGGTGCCGGGCGGCACGACGAAGCTCGCGTGCCCGCGGGCCTTGAGCTCCGGCTCGACCGCGGCCACGATCACGTGGACGTCGGCGATGCCACCGTTGGTGATCCAGGTCTTGGTGCCGTTGAGCACCCACTCGTCCGTGGCCGCGTCGTAGACGGCGCGGGTGCGCAGGCTCGACACGTCGGAGCCGGCGTCGGGCTCACTGACCGCGAAGGCACCGAGCTGGATCTTGTCGGGGGTGCCGAAGCACTGCGGGACCCACTCGGCGATCTGCTCGGGGGTTCCGTTGCCGGCGATGCCCGACACGGCGAGGGTGCTCCCGAGGATGGCCATGGCCAGCCCGGCGTCGCCCCAGCAGAGCTCCTCGCAGGTCAACGGGAAGGTGAGGCCCTGGGGGTCGGCGAAGACGTTGGCGATGAACTCCCAGGAGTAGAGGCCGATCTTGGCCGCCTCCTCGATGATGGGCCAGGGAGTCTCTTCGCGCTCGTCCCACTCGGACGCAGCCGGGCGCAGGACCTGCTCGGCGAAGTCGTGGACCCACTTCTGGATCTGGAGCTGATCCTCGTTGAGCTCCAGGCTGAACTCGGCCATCGGTCCACCTCCGGGGTCAGGGGGCGGATGGTGCCGCCCCGGCTCCGTCGCATGTTACCCATTGGTAACCGCATACGGGACCTCCGGGCCTCCCCGTTCAGGGAGCGGTCGTCGTCGTGGTGACCGGCGCGCCGGTGGTCGGCGTCACCGCCGGCTGGACCGTGATCGTCTGCTGCACCTGGGTGTTGCCCTGGCCCCGCGCCGTGAGGGTGTAGACGTGGGCGGAGGTGCAGCTGGCGAACGGGACCTGGCGGGAGCCGCTCGGGCCGAAGGAGCCGAAGACCCCCGGTCCGTCGATGCTGATGCTGACCCCGGTCGCGTTGGTCGTCGTCCAGTTGAGGGTGACCTGGCCGCTGTCGCCGGTCCCGCTGCAGGGGAACGGACTCGGCGCCGCCGTGAAGGAGGTGATCACGGGGGCACCGGGCTGGGTCGTCGGCGGCACCGTCGTCGAGGTCGACGTGGTGCTGGTCGAGCTCGAGGTGCTGGTGCTCGTCGGCGCCACCGTGGTCGAGGTGGTGGGCGTGGTGTCCCCGCCGCCGCCCCCGGAGACGAGCAGGGCCACGACCACACCGATCACGATGACCCCGACCACCGCCAGGGCGATCCAGAGCCACCGCCGGTCGTCGGAGCCACCGGACCCGGGGCCCTGCGGGCCGACCGGCTCGTCGGGGGGGCCGACCGGCGGCATCGCGATGGTGGGGTCGTAGGCGCCCGGGAGGGCGCCGGCCGCAGTGGCGTCACCCGCGGGCGGGGCACCCCGCCGCTCGGGCAGCGGCATCGTGGGATCGACGGGACCGCCGGCAGCCATGGGGATCTCCTCGCTCGGGGACAACGGCACGGTAGTTGCGACGGCCCGGCGGCGGGCGCACTCCTGACCGGCGACGCGCCCGCCCCGCCCGGACCCGGGACCGACCCGCCGCAGCGTCCATACTGCTCACGTGCCCGACGACCACCACGCCGCCGCCCGGTACGCCGAGAGCGCCGGTCGCGTCCTGCTCGAGCTCCGCGACGACGCGACCCGACCGGCCTGGGCGCTGGGCGACGCCGGCGACGCGGTGGCGAACCGCCACCTGATCGAGCTGATCCGCCGCGACCACCCCGACGACCCGATCCTCTCCGAGGAGTCCGCCGACGACCGCCGCCGCCTCGACGCCGATCGGGTCTGGATCATCGACCCCCTCGACGGCACGCGCGAGTACGCGGAGCCCGGTCGGCGCGACTGGGCCGTCCACGTCGCGCTGTGGCAGCGCGACGAGGGTCTCGTCGCCGGGGCGGTGGCGCTCCCGGCGCTCGACCTGGTCCTGTCCACCGGCGTCCCGCCGGTCCTCCCCGCGGTCGGGGACCGCCCCCTGCGGGTGGTCGTGAGCCGCTCACGGGCCCCGGCCGTCGCCCGCCGGGTCGCCGAGGCGATCGGCGCCGAGCTGGTCGCCCTCGGATCGGCCGGGGCCAAGACCATGGCGGTGGTCCGGGGCGAGGTCGACGCCTACGTCCACGCCGGCGGCCAGTACGAATGGGACTCCGCGGCGCCGGCCGTGGTCGCCCGCGCCGCCGGGCTCCACACCTCGCGCCTCGACGGGTCGCCGCTCGAGTACAACCGGTCCGACCCGTGGCTGCCCGACCTCGTGGTGTGCCGCCCCGAGCTGCGCAGCGAGGTCCTCGCCGTCACCACGGCCTGACCCGGTCCGACGGCGACCGGGCGATCAGGCGGGCTCCCACCACCAGGCGATCCCGGCCAGTCCCGGACCGGTGTGCACCACCATCACCGGACCGAACCCACCGACGAGCACGTCGTCGGCCCCGAGACCGACCAGGCGGTCGTGCAGGTCCTCGGCCACGTCCGGCGCGCACGCGTGGAGGGCGATGGCCCGCAGGCGGGCGCCGGGGACGGCCGAGCGCGCCACCGCCGCGACCATCCGGTCGGTGGCCGCCTCCGGGCCCAGGGCCGGCCGACGGCGATGCACGACCCCGTCCCGGAACTCGAACAGGGGATTGATCCCGAGCCGGCGACCGGCCCACCCCGCGATCCCGGGCACCCGACCGCCCCGGACCAGATGGTCGAGGCTCGGGAGGGTCGCGATCAGGCGGACCCGCCGGGCCACGCTCGCCGCCCGTTCGACCACGCCGGCGACCGACGCGCCGTCGGCGGCGGCCTCGGCCGCGGCGAGCACCACGAGCGCCTGCCCCCCGGCGGCGCTGCCGGTGTCGAGGACGACGACCCGTTCGCCGAAGTCGGCGGCGGCGATCCGGGCCGCCTCGTGGCTGGCGCTCATCGACCGGGCGACGGTGCACACCACCACTGCGTCGGCGTGGGCGAGGGCCGCGGTGCAGGCGGCGGCGAACTCGCCCGGGGCGGGCGCGGAGGTGAGGACGCCGGGAACGGCGAGGAGCTCCTCGAGCGGACGGCTGCCCTCGACCTCGGGACGTCCGTCCACCGTGAGCCACATCGGCACGACACCGATCCCCCGCCGGGCCGCGAGGTCGGCCGGGAGCGCGGCGGCCCCGTCGGTGACCACGGCCGTGACCCCGGCCGCGGACCCGACGTCCACGGGGTCGTCCACGGGATCGTCCACGGCGTCGGTCACGGTGCCGACCCGGGGTCCGGGTCGGGGTCGGCCGTCGCGGCGACGCGCACCCGGACGCCCAGGGCCGAACCCATGATCAGCCCCCCGGCCCCCAGGAGCACCAACCGGGCCGGCTCCCACTCGTCGAGACCGGGGACGCCGCCGAGGAGGTCGCCCGCGAGGCCGGCCACGACCGCGGCGACCCCGAGCGCGCACCGGATCACCACGTGGAAGACCGCGAAGGCGACCACCCGGAGATCGCCGTCGAGGCGGCGTTGGAGCACGCCCATGCCCGACGCCAGCGTGAAGGCCGCCGCGCCGCCGAACGCCAACGCCCCGACGAAGGCGAGGAGCACGTCGCCGGCGAGGCTGAACGCCGCGATCACCGCACCGATCGCCATCACCCCCCGGCGGGTCTCCAGGAGCGCGTCACGGTCGCGCCGACGGTGGAGGACGCCCAGTCCCCCCACCGCCCCCACCCCGAACAGCGCGATGAGGATCCCGAACTCGGCCGGGCTCGCACCGAGGACGTCCTGGACGAAGACGATGCCGAGGGAGAACAGGGCACCCAGCCCGAGCGCGACCGCGGCCGTGGCCGGGAGCACCGCCCGCACCAGCGGGATGCCGAACGCGGCCCGGAACCGGATCGGCGGCCCCGGTGCGTCCGTCGGGGCGGTCGGGGCCGTCGGGACGACCCGCCCGGGGAGCGGCAGGGTCCGGATGCAGGCGAACGACACGAGGAACGTCGCGGCGTCGACGAGGAACACCGCGGCGAAGGACACGCCGCCATCGGACCCGAGGGGCAGCGCGGCGATCGCGGCGAAGGCGGCGGCGCCGAGGGGGATCGTCGCGTACGACGATCCGAGGACGAGTCCGTTGGCGACGGGAAGGTCGCCGGCATCCACGAGATCGGGGATCGACGCGTCGCGTGCGGGGAGGAACACGATGCTCGCGACCTCGACCAGGACGGCCAGCAGGTACACCCACCAGAGGGCCCGGACGAGCGGGACGAGGGCGATGAGCCCGGCCCGGAGCCCGTCCATCGCCAGCATGGTCGTCCGGCGGTCCCAGCGCTGCACCGCCCGGGTGACGACGGGTCCGGCCACCACCGCGGGGAGGAGGCGCAGGGTCAGGATCCCCCCCACCGCGGTCGGCGAGCCGGTCAGCTCGAGGGTGAGGGCCATGAAGGCGACGGTGCCCATCCAGTCGCCGAGGGCCGAGACGCCCTGGCCGACGAGGAGGGCCCGGAACCCCGGGCGGCCGGCGAGGGCCCGGACGCTCACGCAGGATCCCGGTCGAAGAGGAGGCGGGTTGCGTAGGTCCGCAGGTCCCGACGTGCGGGCCGGGCGTTGCCCAGCGCGCGCTTGGCCAGCATGACCACCGAGATCGCGAGACCCGCCCCCGCCGCCGTCGGGTCGACCACGAGCAGCACCGGCGCGAGGAGCACCTCGGCCACGAAGCTCGCGAGGCCGGTCTGGCGCAGGGCCCGCCCGACCACCAGGCCGAGGAGCACGAGCACCGCGCCCGGCCAGGCCAGCACCAGCAGTGCGCCGAGCGCAGGGGCGATCCCCCGGCCACCGGCCCCCCGCAGGAACGGCGACCAGTTGTGCCCGGCCACCGCCGCGGCACCGGCCAGGGCGGCGACGACGGGTCGGTCGCCGCCGGCGAGCACGGGTCCGACGGCGCCCTTCGCCACGTCGAGGATGCCCGCGACCGCCAAGGCCGGGAAGCCGGCCACCCGGTAGAGGGCGGTGCCCGACACCGTCCCGTTCCCCACCGCCCGCAGGTCGACCCCCCGGGTCAGGCGGGCCGCGACGTTGGACCAGGGCACGCTCCCCAGCAGGAAGGCCACGACGAGGATCCCGAGGTCAGGCATCGGCCAGATTCTGGCCCCGCGCACCGGTCCGAGTGGGAACACCACCCTCATTGACCACACCAACCCCACCCACACCGCGGTCAGTGGCGCGTTCGGGGTCCGAACCACCACACTGGTCACTCCCGTCCCGCTGGAACCCCGATCGCTGGAGCCGACCGCCGCCCGATGCACCCCTCCGACCACCTGTCGACGAGAACCTTCAAGGCCAACCGCTGTCGCGCCTGCGGCATCGTGATCGGCTTCGGCGACCGCTGCGACTGGTGTCAGCACCGACCGACCGGACACGTCGACGCGCCGGG
>CAIUKV010000234.1 GCA_903899845.1 uncultured Actinomycetes bacterium | reverse complement strand
CGGAAGTCGATCACCACCGGGCGGTCGTCGACCTCGTTGGCCTTCTGGATCGTCGGCTCGACGTCCTCGGGCGTGTCGACGCGGAACGCCACGCAGCCCATCGCCTCGGCCCACTTCACGTAGTCGGGGAGGTCGGGCGAGAGGTACACCTCGCTGTAGCGCTCCTCGTAGAACATCTCCTGCCACTGGCGGACCATGCCGAGGTAGGCGTTGTTGAGGATGGCCACCTTGACCGGGATCCGCTCGGCGCTCGCGGTCACGAGCTCCTGGGCGGTCATCTGGAAGCAGCCGTCACCGTCGACCGCCCACACCATGCGCTCGGGCTTGCCCACCTTCGCGCCGATGGCGGCCGGCACCGAGAAGCCCATCGTCCCGAGACCCCCGGAGTTGACCCAGGTGTACGGGTGGTTGAACTTCCAGCGCTGCGAGGTCCACATCTGGTGCTGGCCCACGCCCGCCGCGACGATCGTGTCGTCGGGAGTGTTGTCGCGCAGCGTGTCGATGACGTACTGCGGCTTGAGCGGACCGTCCTCGAACTGCTCGTAGACGAGCGGGTAGCGGGCCTGCCACTCGCGCAGCTGCTCACGCCACGGGTCGATCACCGGCCAGCTCCGCTTGCCCTTCTCGGCCCGCACCGCCTTGACCAGCTCCTCGATCACGACGCGGCAGTCGCCCACGATCGGCACGTCCGGCCGACGCACCTTGCCCAACTCCGCCGGGTCGATGTCGACGTGGATGATCTTGGCCTCGGGTGCGAACGCGTCGAGCTTGCCGGTGACCCGGTCGTCGAAGCGTGCGCCCAACGCGATCAGGAGGTCGGCCTTCTGCATCGCGGTGATCGCGGTGTAGTTGCCGTGCATGCCGGGCATGCCCAGGCACTGCGGGTGGTCGTCGGGGAACGCACCCCGGGCCATGAGCGTGGTGACGACCGGGAACTCGGTGAGCTCGGCCAGCTCGCGCAGCGCCTCGGCGGCTCGAGCCTTGAGGATGCCGCCGCCCACGTAGAGCACCGGACGCTGGGCCTCGCCCATGAGCCGGGCGGCGTCCTTGACCTGCTTGGTGTGGCCCTTGGTGGTCGGGCGGTAGCCGGGCAGATCGACGGTCTCGGGCCACTCCCAGTCCATGAGCTGGTTCGACACGTCCTTGGGCACGTCGACGAGCACCGGGCCGGGTCGACCGGTGGTCGCCACGTGGAAGGCCTCACGCACGATGCGGGGGATGTCCTGGGCGTCGGTGACGAGCCAGTTGTGCTTGGTGACCGGCATGGTGATGCCGACGGTGTCGCACTCCTGGAACGCGTCGGTGCCGATGACCGCGTAGGGCACCTGCCCGGTGATCATGACGAGCGGGATCGAGTCCATGTACGCGTCGCACAGCGGCGTGACCACGTTGGTCGCGGCCGGGCCGCTCGTCACCATGGCCACCCCCGGTCGGCCGGTGGCGTGGGCGTAGCCCTCGGCCATGTGGCCCGCGCCCTGCTCGTGGCGGACGAGGATGTGACGGATCGACGAGTCGATGAGCGGGTCGTAGACGGGCAGGATCGCGCCGCCGGGGAGGCCGAACATGACCTCCACCTGCTCCAGCTCGAGGCTCTTGATGAGGGCCTGGGCTCCGGTGATCTTCATGGCTCGCTCGCTTCGGTCGGGGGGACTCGGGTTCCCTGGATCGGCTCCGTGCGCCGGCGGGCGGATTCCCGGCCCGTGACGTACGAAGCCCCTCGCCAGGGCGAGGGGCGGAGAGCGCACGGACGCGTGGAGGCGCCGTGCGCTACGTGACGACTACCAGGAGGTAGGTCGGCAGGAGGTCGGTCGGGCGGGTCATCGGTGACCATTGTGGCCGCTGTGACCCGGGTCCCGCAAGTCATCCCCCGTCTCCTCCCCCCGGCCGTCCTCGCCCCCGTTCCGGCGGCGGCCGGGGCCCGGGGAGCCCGTCAGCGCTGGTGGACCGAGCAGGAGTAGGTGGTGCGGCCCCCGACCGTGCGCCGGAGCATGGGGGCACCGTCGCGGGGGCAGACCGCCCCGGGCACCCGGCCGGGCATGTGATCGCCGGTGTGGGAGCCGCCCCGACGGCCGAGCGTGCGCAGCGTCGACCGGACGGCCCGGTGCAGCCCGGCGACGTCGTCGGGGGTGAGGGTCCGGGCGGGTCGGGCCGGATCGATCCCCGCCCGCCACAGCGCCTCGTCGGTGAGGAGGTTGCCGAGACCGGCGATGCGGGACTGGTCCATGAGCACCGCCTTGACCGGCGCCGCGCTCGGGGTGACCACGGCGGCGAGCCGGGCCCGGGTGAGGGTCAGGGCATCGGGACCGAGGCGGTCCTCGTCGGGGTCGAGCTCGACCGCCCCGAGCCGTCGGGGGTCCCGGAGGTAGAGGGTGCCACCGTCGGCGAAGCGCAGCCCGAACCGGCGCCAGGCGGGCTCGTCCCGGTTGCTGGCGTAGAGGAGCGGGTCGCCGGCCCCGTCGCCGTCGACGAGGATCCGGCCGCTCATGCCGAGGTGCAGGCCGAGCACCGGACCGTCGGCGCTGGTGTCGACCAGCAGGAGCTTGCCCCGCCGGCGGGCCTCGGTGAGGGTCCGACCGGTCAGGGCCCGGCGGACCCCGGTCGGCGTCGCGCCCCGCTTGCAGAACCAGGCGTCGGGCGCGTGCACCGAGGCGATCTCACGGTCGAGCGCGGCGGCCGCGATCAGGGCCCGGGCCTGCTCCGCCTCCAGGATCTCCGGCATCGTCCACCTTCAGTGTTTGGACGCATTGCGGGCGCAGGGCGCCGCAATGCGTCCAAACATCGGGGTTCAGAAGTTGGTGATCGCGCCGACCTCGGCGCCCTGCGCGAGCTTCGCGTACTTCGCGAGGAACCCGGAGACGTAGCGCGGCTCGAGCGGGGCCCAGCCGACCCTGCGTCGCTCGAGCTCGGCCTCGTCGACCAGGAGGTCGATGGTGTGGGCCTCGGCGTCGATGACGATGCGGTCGCCGTCCTGGACGAACGCGATCGGACCACCGTCGACGGCCTCGGGGGCCACGTGCCCGACGCAGAAGCCGTGGGTTCCCCCCGAGAAGCGCCCGTCGGTGATGAGCGCAGCGTCGGCGCCACGACCCGCCCCCTTCATCGCCCCGGTGACCGCGAGCATCTCGCGCATCCCCGGGCCGCCCTTGGGGCCCTCGTAGCGGATCACGACGATGTCGCCGGCGTTGATCGACCCGGCGAGGATCGCGTCCATCGCGAGCTGCTCGCCGTCGAAGACCCGGGCCACGCCCTCGAAGCGCGGGTGGTCGATGCCGGCGACCTTCACGACCGATCCCTTGGGCGCGAGGCTCCCCCGCAGGACGGCGATGCCGCCCTGGGTGTTGATCGGATTGGCCAGGGTCCGCACCACGTCGCCGTCGGGCGCCGGCGCGTCGAGGTCGGCCAGGTTCTCGGCGATCGTCCGGCCGGTGACGGTCACGCAGTCGCCGTGGAGCAGCCCGGCGTCGAGCAGCTCACGCATGACCACGGGCACGCCGCCGATGCGATCGAGATCGGTCATGTGGTACCGGCCGTGGGGCTTCATGTCGGCGATGTGGGGGACCCGGGCCCCGACCCGGTTGAAGTCGTCGAGGTCGAGGTCGACCTTCGCCTCGAACGCGAGCGCCAGGAGGTGCAGCACCATGTTGGTGGACCCCCCCAGGGCCATGCCGATGGCGATGGCGTTCTCGAACGCCTCCTTGGTGAGGATGTCACGGGGCCGGATGTCCTGGGCGAGCAGGTTCAGGACGGCCCGGCCGCTCTCGTAGGCGAGGTCGTCACGGCGGCGGTCGACCGCCGGGGCGGAGGAGCTCCCGGGCAGCGACAGGCCGATCGCCTCGGCCACCGACGCCATCGTGTTGGCGGTGAACATGCCCGCGCACGAGCCCTCGGTCGGACACGCCCGCTTCTCGATCTCCCCGAGCTCGTTCTCGCTGAGCGTGCCCGCCGCACAGGCCCCGACCGCCTCGAACACGCTGACGATGTCGAGGGCCTGGTCCTTGTAGTGCCCCGGCAGGATCGAGCCGCCGTACAGGAACACCGACGGCAGGTTCAGCCGGGCCGCCGCCATCATCATCCCGGGCAGGCTCTTGTCGCAGCCCGCGAAGGTGACCATGGCGTCGAGACGCTCGGCGTGCATCACGCACTCCACCGAGTCGGTGATGATCTCGCGCGACACCAGGGAGCCCCGCATCCCCTCGTGCCCCATCGAGATCCCGTCGCTGACGGCGATGGTGCAGAACTCGATCGGGAAGCCCCCGGCGTCGCGGACGCCCTCCTTGGCCCGCTTGGCCAGGCGGTCGAGCGGCATGTTGCACGGGGTGACCTCGTTCCAGGAGGAGACCACGCCGATCTGGGACTTGCCCCAGTCGCCGTCGGTCATCCCGATGGCCCGGAGCATGGCCCGGGCGGGGGCCCGGTGCATCCCTTCGGTCACTTCACGGCTGCGGGGCTTCATGTCGCTCATGGGCCGCAGCGTACCGGCGGGGTCCGGACCCGGCGCCGTCGTGCCTTCCCGACCGGTTCGGCCGTTTCGGCCTACGCTGGCCCCCTCAGCCGCCGTCCCGGGGGTCCTGTCGATGACGGTGCAGTCCCGACCCACGACATCCGCTCCGCTCACCATGGCCGCGGCCGTGGCCGACCGGGGCCGGGTGGTCGACCGCACCTTCGCCCGGAACGGCGCGCCCACACCCCCACGGCTCGCCTGGTTCGTCGACGGTCTCGCCCGGGCGATGCGTGACCGCGGGTACACCGAGGTCGGCGAGCCCGGACCCACGGTGCAGGTGGTGCTGCACGCGCTCGACGCCGACGAGCCCCGGCCCTACCGCCGCAAGAACGCACCCACCTTCGTGGTCGCGCTCGGGTACGTCCCCGAGCCGCCGACCGATCTGCTGCGCACCGGGTACCCCCTGCTGGTGCGGGGCCTGGCCAACCTCGCCGTGCTGGTCAGCGACGGGCCCGACGGCCCGGTCGCCTCGTTCGTGACCCTCGAGCAGGGCACCTACCGCGTCGACCACGCGACCGACGACGAGTTCTTCACCGCCGTGCTGGAGCGGGTCGAGCCGCTCGCGACGTCGCGCCTCGTGATCGCCAACGAGTTCCTGCCCGACCTCCCCGAGTCGCTCCGGTCCGGCGACGACCAGACCGCGCAGATCACGCGGGCGGGCGAGCGGCTCGGCGCGCTCGACCTCCTGCCCGCCGCGTTCCCGATCGAGGAGATCCTCTCCGAGCGCGACCTGCGCCACGTGAAGCTCCTCTACGGGATCGGGGGGCTGAGCTACGGCAACGTGAGCGCGCGGCGCCTCCCGCCCACCGAGGCGGTGTGGGGCCCCGAGTTCTGGATGAGCGCCAGCGGCGTCGACAAGGCCAACCTGCGCGAGATCGGACGCGACATCCTCCTCGTGCGCGGCTACGAGCCGGCGCGTGACTCGATCATCCTCTCGATCCCGCCGGAGGTGAAGCCCAACCGGGTGTCGGTCGACGCGATCGAGCACTGGATGATCTACCGCGAGCACCCCGACGTGCACGCGATCCTGCACGTACACGCCTGGATCGAGGGCACGACCGCCACCGAGATCAACTACCCGTGCGGCACCGTGGAGCTCGCGACCTCGGTCGCCGACCTCGTGCGCCAGGCCCCCGACCCGACCCGGGCGGTGGTCGGCCAGAAGAACCACGGCCTCACCATCACCGGCCACTCGCTCGACGAGATCTTCGCCCGCATCGACGGGCACATCGTGCGCGCCGTGCCGATGGAGTGACCCGGTGTGTTTGGACGTTTCCTGGGGCCATAGGCCCCGGAAACGTCCAAACAAGGGGGTGCGGGTCAGGCGAGGCGCTCGGCGAGGCGCTCGTCGAGGAGGGCGTTGAGGAGCTGGGGGTTGCCCTGGCCCTGGAGGGCCTTCATGCACTCCCCCATCAGGAAGCCGCGCTTCTTCTTCCTCGCCTTGTCGTCGCCGCTGCGGTACTCGGCGACGGCGTCGGCGTTGGCAGCCAGGACCTCGTCGACCACGGCTGCGAGCGCCCCGGCGTCGCTCACCTGCTCGAGGCCCCGCTCCTGCACGACCTGGGCCGGACGCTTGGGCGTCCGCAGGCACTCGGCCAGCACGTCCTTGGCCTGGTTCCGGGAGATCGTCCCGGCCGCGACCAGGCCGACCAGCTCCGCGAGCCCATCGGGCGCGAGCGGGAGGACCTCGACCGACAGGCCGGTCTCGTTGAGGTACGCCATGACGTCACCGGTGCACCAGTTCGCCACGTCACGGGCAGTGCCGCCGGCCAGCGTCGCCACCGCGGCCGCCGCGAAGTCGGCGAGCCCGTCGACGTCGACGAGCACCCGGGCGTCGGCGTCCGACACCCCCCAGTCCGCGGCCAGCCGGGCCCGGCGGGCGGCCGGGAGCTCGGGCACCGACGCGGCGGCCGCGGCCCGCATCGCGTCCGACGGTGCGACCGGCACGAGGTCGGGCTCGGGGAAGTAGCGGTAGTCGCTCGACCCCTCCTTGGTGCGCATCCCGTGGGTGCGCCCGTCGGCCTCGTCCCAGTGGCGGGTCTCCTGCACGATCCGCTCGCCCGCCTCCAGCGCCGCGACCTGCCGCTCGATCTCGAAGTCGATGGCCCGACCGAGCGACCGCAGGGAGTTCATGTTCTTGATCTCGACCTTGGTGCCGAACGCCTCGGTGCCGACGGGGCGGACCGACACGTTGGCGTCGACGCGCATGGAGCCCTCTTCCATCTTCACGTCGGAGACGCCGAGGGCCTTGAGGACGCCGCGCAGCTCGCTCACGTAGGCCCGGGCCTGCTCGGCGGTGCGGATGTCGGGGCGGCTCACGATCTCCATGAGCGGCACGCCGGCCCGGTTGTAGTCGACGAGCGAGTAGTCGGCCTCGTGGATGCGGCCGCCCCCGCCCATGTGGGTGGTCTTGCCGGTGTCCTCCTCGAGGTGGGCCCGCTCGATGCCGATGCGCACGCCGTCGACGTCGATGGCGCCGTCGACGAGGATCGGCTCCTCGTACTGGCTGATCTGGTAGTCCTTCGGCATGTCGGGGTAGAAGTAGTTCTTCCGGGCGAAGATCGACTCGTCGGGCACCCGGAAGCCGAGCGCCGCGGCGAAGCGCAGCGCGTACTCGACCACCGTGCGGTTCAGCACCGGCAGCGAGCCCGGCAGGCCGAGGCACACCGGGCACACGTGGGTGTTGGGTGCCGCCCCGAACTCGTTGGGGCACCCGCAGAACAGCTTCGTCGCGGTGGCGAGCTCGACGTGGGCCTCGAGCCCGATGACCGCCTCGTACCCGGTCGTGGTCACGACGCCTGCTCCTCGAGGACCTGCATCACCCGGAACATCGTCGGCTCCTGCTCGGCGTCGACGAGCACCTGGACCCCGACCGGCAGCCCGTCGCGCCCCGTCCCGAAGGGCACGCTCGCTGCGGCGTGGCCGGCCAGGTTGGTGGGGATCGTGCACACGTCGGACAGGTACATCGCCAACGGGTCGTCGGCCTTGGCCCCGAGCGGGAAGGCCACGGTCGGCGAGGTGGGCGACAGCAGGGCGTCGAAGCGCTCGTAGGCCCGGGCGAAGTCACGGGTGATCAGGGTGCGGACCCGCTGGGCCTTGCCGTAGTAGGCGTCGTAGTAGCCGGCCGACAACGCGTACGTGCCGAGCATGATCCGGCGCTTCACCTCGGGACCGAAGCCGGCGTCGCGGGTGCGGGCGTTCATCGTGGCGACGTCGTCGCCGTCGACGCGCAGGCCGTAGCGCACGCCGTCGTAGCGGGCGAGGTTCGACGACGCCTCGGCTGGCGCGATCAGGTAGTACGCGGAGATCCCGTAGACGACCGACGGCACCGACACCCGCTCGACCGTCGCGCCGGCGGCCTCGAGCGCGGCGGCCGCCCGACCGACCGCGTCGCGCACCTCGGGCTCGACCCCCTCGGCGTCGACGAGCTCGTCGATCAGGCCGACCCGCAGCCCGGCGACACCGGCGCCCAGGACGGGGCCGAGGGCGGCAGGCACCCGGGGCGACGACGTGGAGTCGAGCGGGTCGGGACCGGCGATCACGTCGAGGAGCAACGCGGCATCGGCGACCGACCCGGCGAACGGCCCGATCTGGTCGAGCGACGACGCGAAGGCGACGAGTCCGTAGCGCGACACCGCGCCGTACGTGGGCTTCACCCCCACCGTGCCGCACAGGGCGGCGGGCTGACGGATCGAGCCACCGGTGTCGGAGCCGAGCGCGAGCGGCGCGAAGCCCGCCGCCACCGCGGCCGCCGAACCCCCGCTCGACCCGCCCGGGACCCGGGAGACGTCACGCGGGTTGCGGGTGGGGCCGAAGGCCGAGTTCTCCGTCGACGAGCCCATCGCGAACTCGTCGAGGTTGGTCTTGCCCACCACCACGCCACCGGCGGCCACCACGCGCAGAACGACGGTGGCGTCGTACGGGGGCCGCCACCCCGCGAGGATGCGCGACGAGCAGGTCGTCGGCACCCCCCGGGTGCACAGGTTGTCCTTGAGCGCGATCGGCACCCCGGCGAGCGGGCCGGGGTCCGCCCCGGCGGCGACCGCGGCGTCCACGGCATCGGCCGCGACCCGGGCCTCGTCGGCGAGGACGAGGTTGAACGCGTGGACCTCCGACTCGCGGGCGTCGATGCGGGCGAGATGCTCCTCGAGCACGTCGCGCGCCGTCCGGCGCCCCGCCCGCACGGCGGCGGCGATCTCGGTCGCGGCGCTCACGACGGGTCGAGGATCCGGGGGACGCGGAAGCGGCCGTCCTCGGCCACCGGCGCGGCCGCGAGGACCTCGGCACGGTCGAGCGTCGGGCGCACCTCGTCGTCCCGCAGCACGTTGCGCAGCGGGAGGGGATGGGCCGTGGGCGGCACGCCGTCGAGGTCCAGGGCGGCGACGTCGGCGGCGTGGGCGAGCACGGCTGCGAGGTCGGCGGTGAGGCGCTCGACCTCGGCGTCGGTCAGCGCGAGACGGGCGAGGCGGGCGACGTGCTCGACGTCGGCGCGCGAGATGGGGTGCCTGATCGGGCCCGTGATCGGGGTGGTGCCGTCGGTCATCAGCGCCGGAGTCTACGGCGCTCTCCCCCACTAGATTCGGGCCGTGGCCAAGTACCCGTTCCTGAGCGACGACTGGTTCGCGATCGTCGACCGGCTGGTCGAGGACATGGGCGCCGAGGCTCCGGCCCACGCCGACCTCGTGATGAACCTGGTGGTCACCGACACTCCCTACGGGGCCGAGAAGCATCTGCACGTCGGCGCCCGCGAGGGACGGGGCCACTGGGGGATCGGGCACGCCCCCGACGCCGACCTCACGGTGACCACCGACTACGACAGCGCGCGCGAGATCCTGCTGTCCGGCGACCCCCAGGCGGGGATCAACGCCTTCATGGGGGGCAAGGTCAAGATCCAGGGTGATCTGGCGAAGCTGCTCAACCAGGCCCAGGCCGGAGGTGCGCCCGCCGGCGCGACCGCGCTGGCCGAGGCGATCCTCGGCATCACCGAGTAGCCCGGGCCCCGACGCCCGAACCCGTCAGCGGGCGCGTCGCCGGATCCGCAGCACGCGGTCGACGCGGTTGGGGGGCTCGAGCCCGAGCGTGGCTCCGATCCCGACCAGGGTGACCACGCCGCCGGCCAGGAAGGCGGCCGAGAACGCCGACATCCCCGGGGCGTTCGCACCACCCGAGGTCGCGACCAGCACCGCCTGCATCGTCGCGATGCCCATCGACGTGCCGAAGGCCGCGCCGAGGTTCACCGCAGCGCCCGCCGCGCCGAGGTCCGCGCTCCCCGCCTCGTTCGTGACCGCCGCGACCGAGGGGGGACCGATCAGGCCGAGTCCGACGCCCGAGACGAGGAGCCCGGGCAGGATCCACCAGTAGGAGGTGCCCGGCGACAACGCCGCGAGCATCACCATCGACACGCCGACGGCCACCATGCCGGTGGTGGCCATCCGGCGGCCGCCGAAGCGGGCGGCGAGGTACCCGGCCACCGGTCCCATCGCCGCGAGCGCCACCGCGCGCGGCGCGACGCCCCAGGCGACGTGCGCGGCGCTGTAGCCGAAGAGCTGCGGCTCGGCGAGCATCAACGACGTGATGAAGAAGCCGCCCATGTACGCGAAGTTGCCGCAGAAGCTGGCGAGCACCCCGGCGGTGAACGGGCGGCGCCGGAACAGGCGGACCGGCACGATCGGCGCCGCGACCCGCTGCTCGACGAGCACGAAGGCCACGAGGCAGACCGCGGCGAGCAGGGCCACCACCGCCATCGGTGCCGAGACCCAGGCCCACGTGCCGATCGGACCGCGGTTGAGCAGGAGGATCACCGCCCCGAGCCCGAGGACCGACAGCACCGTCCCGGCCAGGTCGAACCGGGCCCGCTCCCCCCGCGATTCGCGCAGCACGAACGCACCGAGGACCAGGGCCACGACCGCGAACGGGAACTGCCCGTAGAACAGCCAGCGCCACCCGAACGCCTCGATCACGAGTCCGCCGAGGACCACGCCGACCAGGGGCGACGCGGCCGCGGTGGCCGACCACCACCCGAAGGCCTTGACCCGCTCCTCGGGCGCGAAGACCACCGCGATGAGCGCGAGCGACGACGGCACCACCGCGGCTCCACCGATCGCCGCGATCGCGCGGAACAGGATCAGCAGACCCACCGACGGGGCGAACCCGCACGCCAGCGAGGCGAGGGCCGACGCCGCGAACCCGATCAGCCACACCCGCCGGCGGCCGCTGCGGTCGGCGACCTTGCCGAAGGCCGGGACGAAGATCGCCCGGAAGAGGAACGGCGCCGAGACCACCCAGGTGATCGCAGCGATCGAGGTGCCGAAGTCGCGCCGGATGAAGGGCACGGCAGTGGTGAGCGCGGTGACGGTCAGCCCGGTCGCGAACAGCCCCGAGCACACCGTGACGAGCACCCACCACCGGTACGCGCTCCCCGGCTCGCGGTCGTCGGTGCCCCAGGGCCGCCACGAGCCCCCCTCCAGCTCCCCGTCGGGCACGAACCCGCTCGGCGCGCCCGACGGGACCCGTCTCACGCGGGCTCCACCCGGAGGACCGGACGGGCGGCCCCCCGGTCCCGAAGCCCCGCCGCCGCGACCACGGCCCCCGCCGCCGCGACCCCGCCGACGACGAAGGCGGCCGAGAACCCGTTGCCGCCCAGTCCGACCGCGGTCAGCGACATCGCCTGCATCCCGGCCACGGCCCCGATCTGGGCGATCATCTGCTGGGCCGCGTTGCCCACCCCGAGGTCCTCGTGGGGGATCGCGTTGGCCGCCACGGTCACGAGGCTGGGCGATGCCGCGCCGTTGGCGAGCCCGCCCAGGGCCAGGCCGGCGAGCACGAGCCCGAGCACACCCCAGGCCGCGCCGGCGAGGAAGGCGCCCATCGCGGCGACGAGCAGGACCGAGCCCACCACCGCGCAGCGCCGCTCGCCCACGTTCACCGCGACGTAGCCGACCACCGGCGCCGCGACCGCGAAGACGAGGGGACGGATCACCATCGCGAGGGACGCCTGGGCGACCGAGAGCCCGAACACCTCCTGCACCAGGACCGGCGTCACGATGTAGCCGCCCATATAGGCGAAGCTGAACAGCCACTGGGCGGCGACCGACGCCCCGAAGTTCCGCGTGCGTAGCAGACCCGGCGGGATCAACGGCACCTCCACCCGCCGCTCGATCCGCACGAAGGCGTACCCCGCGACCGCGGCGAGGGCCAGGAGCACGAGCAGGACCGGGTCGGCGCCGACGGTGCCCACCAGCTGCAGCGCGCCGAGCCCGCCCACCGTGGCCAGCGCGAGCAGCGCCGCCCCCCACCAGTCGATGAACGCCCGGG
>CAIUKV010000233.1 GCA_903899845.1 uncultured Actinomycetes bacterium | reverse complement strand
CGCGTGGTCGAGGAAGCGCAGCAGCGGCTCCGGCTCGGTCTCGAGCAACGTCTGGAGGGCCGCGTTCCCGCGCAGCTCCCGGTGGGCGAAGGCCAGGGCCCGCTCGACCGTGGTCGCGAGATCGGGGGCGTCGGCGACCGCCGCCGCCATCGCGCCGTAGAACCGGGCGACCTCGGCCGCCACCGTCGCCGCGAAGATCTCGTCCCGGCCGCCGGGGAACCACCGGTAGACCGTGGCCCGCGACACGCCGGCCGCGCGCGCGACGTCGGTCACCGTGGTCCCGGCGAAGCCCCGGCGGGCCACGCAGTCGAGCGCGCCCTGCAGGACGCGGGCGCGCGCCTCGGGACTGCTCACAGTCCGAGCAGCGCGTCCAGTCCGAGCGTGAGGCCGGGCTTCTCGCCGACCGCCCGCACCGCGAGCAGGACACCCGGCATGAACGACGACCGGTCGTAGGAGTCGTGGCGGATCGTGAGCATCTGCCCCGTCGTCCCGAGGAGCACCTCCTGGTGGGCGACCAGGCCCCGCAGCCGGACCGAGTGCACCCGGATCCCACCCGGGCCTGCGCCCCCGCGCGCCCCGTCGACCACCGTGCGCTCGGTGGGATCGACCCCCCACTCCGGGGAGGCCTCGGCCATCCGGGCCACGGTGAGCATCGCGGTGCCCGAAGGGGCATCCACCTTCTCGTCGTGGTGCAGCTCGATGATCTCGGCGGTCTCGAAGTACGGGGCCGCCAGCTCGGCGAACCGCATCATCAGGACCGCACCGATCGCGAAGTTGGGCGCGATCACACAGTTCGCCGGGCTCCCGGTGAAGCGGGTGGCGAAGCGCTCGAGGTCGGTGTCGGAGAAGCCGGTCGTGCCCACCACCGCGTGCACCCCGTGGTCGGCACACCACTCGAGGTTCCCCCGGGCGGCGTCGGCGACGGTGAAGTCGACCGCCACCTCGGCGCCGGCGTCGCGCAGGGCGTCGGCCGACCGCGCCACCTGCACCCCCGATCCGTCGACGCCCAGCTGCTGGAGATCGACGCCGGCGTGGTGCGGGTCGACCGCGGCCACGAGCTCCAGGCCCGGATCGGCCGCGACGGCGGCGCACACGGTCGCCCCCATGCGCCCCCCGGCGCCGAACACGCCCACCCGGATCATCGGGGGGAGCCTAAACCGACGAGGACCGGGACGTGAGGTCCGCGACGGTGACCGGTCCGACCGCCGCCACCGAGACCGGGTTGTCGCGGAGCACCCGGTCGACCACGCGCTCCACGTCGGCGGCCGTGACCGCCTCGACGTCGGCGACGATCGCATCGAGCGAGGGCACCTCCCCGAGGAGCAGCTCACTGCGACCGAGCCGGTACATGCGGGACATGGAGCTCTCCAGCGAGAGCGCGAGCGAACCGGTCAGGTGCCCCTTGGCCGCCTCGATCTCGCGGTCGCTGACGCCTCCGTCGGCCCGGATCCGGTCGAGCTCGGCGTGGAGCACGTCGACGAGCTCCCCGACCCGCTCGGGTCCGGTGCCGGCGTAGATCCCGAACGATCCGGTCTCCTCGAACGCGGAGCGGAACGAGTACACGGAGTACGCCAGCCCGCGCTGCTCCCGGACCTCCTGGAAGAGCCGCGACGACATCCCGCCGCCGAGCACCTGGTCGAGCACCCCGAGGGCGTACCGGTCGGGGTCGTTGCGGCGCAGGGCCCGCATCCCGATCACGAGATGGACCTGCTCGAGGTCGTCCTCCACCACCGCGACCGGTGCCGGGCCGGGCGTGCCGTCGTGCAGGCGGCGGCCCGGTCGGTCGCCGCGCTCCCGGTCGAGCCCGGCGAGCGCGGCCTCGACCGCCGCGACCACCTCGTCGTGGTCCAGGTTGCCGGCGACCGCGAACACCGCATCGTCGGGCGCGTAATGGGCGTCGTGGAACTCGGCGATCGCCGCCGGGGTCATCGCCTCGATCGTGGCCGGCGAGCCCGCGATCTCACGACCGATCGGATGGTCGGGGAAGACCGAGGCGGCGAACACGTCGTGCACGAGGTCGTCGGGCGT
>CAIUKV010000232.1 GCA_903899845.1 uncultured Actinomycetes bacterium | reverse complement strand
GACGCCCGACGCCGACGCGCTCCTGGCCCTCGTGCGCGCCTACGCGGTCGCCTGCGACACCCGCGACGCCGAGGCGCTCCGCCGGTGCTTCACCACCGGCGCGACCCTGACCGTGCACTGGTCCGACCAACCCGCGAGCACCCTGGTCCTCCCCGATGCCGCCGAGCCCATCACCCACTCCCTCGGCCGCTACGAGCGCACCGACCACGTGGTCGGCGACCACCGGGCCGAGATCGACGGCGACACCGCGACCGGCGTCACGCACTGCGTCGCCCACCACGTGCACGGCGCCACCGACCACGTGATGACCATCCGCTACCTCGACCGGTACCGGCGCACCGCCGACGGCTGGCGCATCGAGACGCGCGACCTCCACGAGGACCGGGCCGAGGACCGGCCGGTCGCCGACTGACGCCACCCGCCGACTGACGCCGGCCGCGCCGATCAGTCGCCGACGGGCAGCACGACCTCGGGGAGCGGGTGGCGGTAGAGCTTCGCCGCGTTCTCCGAGCACATCATCCGCAGCTCGCGGTTCGGGATGTGACCCCAGTACTTCTCGATGACGAGCTGGGTGTCGGGCCAGGTGCCGTCGCCGTGGGGGAAGTCGCACTCCACCATGATGTTCTCGACCCCGATGCGGTGCCGGGTGTCGATGGTCGACGGATCGTCGAGCGTGCAGAACCAGAAGTTGCGCTTCAGCACGTCGCCAGGGCGGTCGTCCCAGTTCACGCCGTAGCCCGAGCGGTCGACGAGGTTGTCGAGCCGGTCGAGCAGCATGGCCACCCAGCCGATCCCGCCCTCGCTGAGCGCGATCTTCACGTCCGGGTGCTTCACCGGGTAGCCCGACAGCAGCCACTCCACCGCGGTGCGCAGCGACTGCTGGCCGAACATCACCGCGCCCATCTCGAAGCCGGGCGCCCCGGGCGGGAACCCGCTCATGCCCGAGCTGCCCACGTGCAGCGAGATGACGGTGTCGGTCTCGACGCAGGCGGCGATGATCGGGTCCCAGTGGTCACGCTCCCACAGCGACGGCAGGCCCACGTCGTGGGGCCGCTCCGGGAAGCTCACGCCGGTGAAGCCCCGCGCCGCGTTGCGCCGGATCTCCTCGACCGCGACCGCGGGGTCACTCAGGTGGGTGATCCCGACCGGGATGATGCGGTCGGGGTGCTTCGCGTACCACTCGTCGTAGAACCAGTCGTTCCACGCGCGGGTGCAGGCGAGACCGAGCTCCTGGTCCTGGGCCTGGTAGAAGACCCGGCCCGAGAAGCCGGTCACCTGCGACGGGAAGTTCACCGCCGCCCACACGCCGTTGATGTCCATGTCGTGCATGCGGGCCTCGACGTCGTAGCAGCTCGGCCGCATGTGCTCGAACCGGAACGGCTCACGGGTCTCGGCGTCGGGACGGCGGCCCGCCACCGCGTTCGCGCCCACCATGAAGAAGCGCTGACCCTCGAACTCCCAGACCTGGTGGCCCTGCTCGGTCTCGACGATGTGGGGCGCCCGGTCCTGGAGGTCCGCCGGGAGGCGACCGGCGAAGGTCTCGGGCGGCTCGACCACGTGGTCGTCGACGGAGATCACCGTGTACTTGACGTCCCGGGGCAGCGGCTCGGGGAGGAAGAGCTCGGGGGCGCGGTCGTGGGGCGTGGCCATCGCGGACTCCTCGGTCGGGGGCCCCCATTCTGTCCGTTCGGACTCCCGGGTGCCGCCTCCGGACCGCCGGACGCCGCCGGGTCCGGCGGTCGGCGGTCCGCCGCGTCGCGTCACCGCCGGGCTCCGCCGGCGTCCGGGGACGCCGGCGGTCGGTCCGGACCGCCCGTCCCCCCGGAGGTCCCCGTGCGCGTGCTGCTCGGCCTCGTCGCGTTCACCGTCGTCCCCGAGAT
>CAIUKV010000231.1 GCA_903899845.1 uncultured Actinomycetes bacterium | reverse complement strand
CTGCGGGCGATCCGCCGGCGGGCGGCGGCGCCGCTCGCCGACGCGGTGACCGGCCACCTCCACGAGCTGGCCATGCCCCGGGCCCGGGTGGAGATCACGGTGGAGCCGACCGACCTCGGCGACGACGGCGCCGACACCGTCACCTTCCTGCTCGCCGCCAACGCCGGCGAGGCCGCCCGCCCCCTGGCCCGGGCCGCCTCTGGGGGGGAGCTGGCCCGGACGATGCTGGCCCTGCGCCTGGTGACCGCCGAGACGCCCGCGACCCTGGTGTTCGACGAGGTCGACGCCGGGATCGGGGGCGAGGCCGGCAACGCGGTGGGGCGGCTGCTCGGCGTGCTCGGCGGCACGGCCCAGGTGCTGTGTGTGACCCACCTCGCCCAGGTCGCCGCCCACGCCGACCACCAGATCGTGGTCCGCAAGGCCGAGCACGAGGGGCGTACCGTGGCCCGGGCGGTCGTGGTCGAGGGGGAGGACCGGGTGGGAGAGCTGTCGCGCATGCTGGCCGGCGTGGGGGAGTCCGATCACGCCCGTGGCCACGCGGCCGAGCTCCTCGCCGACGCCGCGGCCGTCCGCACCGACGCGGCCGCGGGCCGGGCTCGGGCCGCCTCGTGACCCTCATCCGCCGGCGACGGGGAGACGCACCCGACGGCCCGGCCTCCGATGGGGTGGCCGGTCGGGCCGGAGTCGACCACCGGACCAAGGATCTCGTCAAGCGGCTCGAGGGCGGCGAGATCGCGGTCATCGACCACGAGGACATCGACCGGGTTGCGGCCGACGGCCTGGTGGAGCGCGGCGTGGCCGCGGTGGTGAACGCCGCGCCCTCGATCACCGGCCGCTACCCCAACCAGGGCCCCCTGCGCATCCTCGCCGCCGGCATCCCCCTGGTGGACGACTTCGGCCCCGGCCTGCTCGACCGGGTGCGCGAGGGCGACGACCTCCGGCTCGTGGGCGGTGCGCTGTGGCGCGACGACGAGCTCCTCGGGTCCGGGACGGTCCGCGACCGCGCCGAGGTCGAGGCGGCGATGGAGGTGGCGCGCGCCTCGATCGGCGCCGAGCTGGAGCGGTTCGCCGAGAACACGCTCGAGTACATCCGCCGCGAGGCCCGCATCACCTTCGAGCCGTTGCAGCTGCCACCGCTCACCACCGAGATCCGGGGTCGTCACGCGCTGGTCGTCGTGCGCGGGCACGACTATCGCAGCGACCTGCTCGCACTGCGGCCCTACATCCGCGAGTACCGCCCGGTGCTCATCGGGGTCGATGGGGGAGCGGACGCGCTCCGCGAGATCGGGCTCCGGCCCGACATCGTGATCGGGGACTTCGACTCGGTGGCGCTCGACACGCTGTCGACCGCCACCGACCTGGTGCACCACGTGCACCCCGACGGCCGGGCGCCCGGGCGCGAGCAGCTCCTCGAGTGGGGGGTCGACTACGAGGAGTTCGTCGCCGAGGGCACCAGCGAGGACGTGGCGATGCTGCTGGCGTGGGAGGCCGGCGCATCGCTGATCGTCGCCGTGGGCACCCACGCCACGATGGTCGAGTTCCTCGACAAGGGGCGCAAGGGGATGTCGTCGACGTTCCTCACCCGCCTGCGCCTGGGGCCGGTCCTGGTCGACGCCAAGGGGGTGCACCGCCTCTACGAGGGGCGGGTGCGGCGGTTCGACGTCGTGCTCCTCGTCGTCGCCGCCCTCGTGACGATCATCGTGGTCGCCATCGTCTCGCGTCCCATCCAGACCATCGTCGACGCGCTGCGGGTCACCGTCGAGGATCTGTGGTTCACCATCACCCGCTAGGCCGCCCGTGATCAACTTCCGCTTCCACGTCATCTCGCTCATCGCGGTGTTCCTCGCGCTCGCGGTCGGCGTCGTGATGGGCTACGGGGTGCTCGGGCAGCCCACCGTGGACACCCTCCAGGCCCGCATCGACACCGTCGAGGCCCGGGCCGACGAGGTTCGGGCCGAGAACGACCGCCTGCGGGCCGAGCAGGAGCGCCTCGACGGTCTGCTCGCGGAGGTCGGGCGCTTCGCCGTGAGCGACCGGCTGTCCGGCGCCGAGGTGCTGCCCGTCGCGGTGCGCGGGGTCGACCAGGACGCCATCGAGGAGACCGTCGTGCTCGGGCGCCAGGCCGGAGCGGTGGTCCCGGGGATCCTCTGGCTCGAGGACAAGTGGGCGCTCACCTCCGACGACGACAGCGCGGCGCTGGCCGCGCTGGTGGGGTCGACCGCGACCACCCGGGCCGGGGTGCGTGACGACGCCGCCCGGGCCCTCGCGACCCGCCTGGCCACCGGACCGGCGCCCGGTCGCCCCGACCTGCTGGGCGCGCTCGACGGGGCCGGGTTCGTGACCCTCCAGGGCGTCGACGGCTCGACCTTCACCGCCGCCACCGTGGATGCGCGGCCCCGGCGGTTCCTGCTCGCCGAGGGCACCGGTGCGGTCGTCGGGTTCGAGCGAGGGGTGCTGCCGCTGGCCACGGCGCTCGCCGTGACGGGTCGGCCGGTCGCCGTGGCCGAGTACTGGCGGGCCGTGGAGGGGGGGCCGGCCCGGGGCGACGCGCTCACGCCGGTCCGGTCCGGCCGCCTGGCCACGCAGATCGCGACGCTCGACAACCTCGACACCGCCGACGGGCCGCTGCTCGCGGTCCTCGTGATGGGCGACCTCGGGCAGGGCACGGTGGCGCACTACGGCTTCGGGGCGGGGGCCCAGCGGCCCGCGCCGGAGTGGTGGGGCGTGTGACCGGCGGGGAGCCCCGCCGGTGATGGTCGTCCTCGGCCTTGCGGCCGGGGCGCTCGCCGTGGTGTTCCTGCGGATCGGAGCGCCCGACCTCCTGGCCGCGCCCACGCTGGCGCGCGAGAACTACCGGGGCCACCGACTGCCCACGGCGGCCGGGATCCTGATCGTCATCGCCGTGCTGGTGGTGGAGGCCGGACGGGCCGTGCTCGGTGGCCTCGGGGTCGGGGACCGGGCGGGCCTGACCGTCGACCGCAGCCTCGTGCTGTTCGCGGTGTTCGCCTTCGGCCTGCTCGGCTTCGTCGACGACGTCCTCGGCGACGCCAGTGCCCGGGGCTTCACCGGCCACGTCGGGGCGCTGTTCCGGGGCCGGATCACCACCGGGTTCCTCAAGCTCTTCGGCGGCGCGGCGGTGGCGGTGGTGCTCGTGGCCACCCCGGGGTTCGCGAGCGGCCGCCGCCTGATCGTCGACGCCGTGCTCATCGCGCTCGCCGCGAACCTGGGGAACCTCCTGGACCGGGCGCCGGGGCGGACGCTCAAGGCTGCGCTGGTCGCCTACGTGCCCCTGGCCTTCGTCCTCGGCGCCGGCAGCGCCGGCGTCGCCATCGCCCCGGCCATGGGCGCGGCCCTGGCCCTTCTGCCCGACGACCTCCGGGAGCGGGTGATGCTGGGCGACACCGGGGCGAACATCGTCGGGGCGGTGCTCGGGCTCGGCATCGTCCTCGGCCGGGGCGAGACGACCCGGGTGACCGCCCTCGTGGTCGTGATCCTGCTCACGGTGGTCGCCGAGGTCGGCTCGATCTCCCGCATCATCGACCGGGTCCCACCGCTGCGCTGGCTCGACCGGCTGGGCGCGACCCGGGCCCGCCGGGAATGGCCGACGTGAGCCCCGACGGGCGCGGTCCGATCCGCCGGGAGCCCGAGGGTGACTGCTACGGTCGCTCCACGTGGTGAAGCACATCTTCGTGACGGGCGGCGTGGCCTCGAGCCTCGGCAAGGGAATGACCGCCGCATCCCTCGGGCGGCTCCTCAAGGCCCGGGGTCTTCGGGTGACCATCCAGAAGCTGGATCCGTACATCAACGTCGATCCGGGGACGATGAACCCGTTCCAGCACGGCGAGGTCTTCGTCACCGACGACGGTGGTGAGACCGACCTCGACCTCGGCCACTACGAGCGCTTCGTCGACGTGCCGCTCTCGCGGAAGTCGAACGCGACCACGGGGTCGATCTACCACGAGGTGCTGGCGAAGGAGCGCCGCGGCGCGTACCTCGGCCAGACCGTCCAGGTCATCCCCCACATCACCAACGAGATCAAGGAGCGCATCCTCCGCCTCGCCGAGGACGACGTCGACGTCGTGATCACCGAGGTCGGCGGGACGGTCGGCGACATCGAGATCCTCCCGTTCCTGGAGGCGATCCGCCAGTTCCGCAAGGACGTCGGACGCGAGAACGTCTTCTACATCCACGTGACGCTGGTGCCGTTCATCGGCCCGTCGGGGGAGCAGAAGACCAAGCCCACCCAGCACTCGGTGACCGAGCTCCGCAGCCGGGGGATCCAGCCCGACGCGATCGTGTGCCGGTCCGACCGACCGATCTCCACGCACCTCAAGGAGAAGATCGCGCAGCTCTGCGACGTGCCCGAGGAGGGGATCATCTCGGCGGTCGACGCCGACAACCTCTACCTCATCCCGTTCGTCCTGCACGAGGAGGGCCTCGACGACTACGTCTGCTCGATCCTCGACCTCGCCGATCGTGAGCCCGACCTGTCGGGCTGGCGGGCGCTGGTCGACCGCATCGCGGCCTGCGACGCGACGGTGCGCATCGGCCTGGTCGGCAAGTACGTCAACCTGCCCGACGCCTATCTGTCGGTGGTCGAGGCGCTCCGCCACGGTGGCTTCGAGTGCGGGGCCCGGGTGGAGATCGACTGGATCGCCTCCGACGACGCCGAGGGGCTGCTCACCGAGGGGCGCCTGCGCGAGCTCGACGGCATCGTGATCCCGGGCGGCTTCGGGTTCCGGGGCATCGAGGGCAAGATCGCCGCGGCCGGGTACGCCCGCGAGCACCAGGTGCCGTTCCTCGGGTTGTGCCTCGGCATGCAGTGCGCGGTGATCGAGTTCGCGCGCGACGCGTGCGGCCTCGCCGGCGCCAACTCGTCGGAGTTCGACGCCCACACCCCGCACCCGGTGATCGACCTGATGCACGAGCAGCGCGACGTCGTCGACCTCGGGGGCACCATGCGGCTCGGGCTCTACCCCGCCCGGCTGCGTCCCGGCACCCAGGTCGCGGCGGCGTACGGCGAGGAAGTGGTCTACGAGCGCCACCGGCACCGCTACGAGGTCAACAACAAGTACCGGGCCCGCCTCGAGGAGGCCGGTCTGATCTGCTCGGGCACGTCGCCCGACGACCGCCTGGTCGAGTTCGTCGAGCTCCCGGCCGCGACGCACCCGTTCTTCGTGGCGACCCAGGCCCACCCCGAGTTCAAGAGTCGGCCCGACCGGCCCCACCCGCTGTTCGCCGCCTTCGCCCGCGCCGCCCGCGACCGGGCCGAGGGGCGCGTCCCCCGCCTGCCGATCGGCGACCGGGGACCCGCCGCCGAACGCGTCTGACGTGCACGGCTTCCGGATCGTCGGGCAGTCGACGGTCGCGACGGCCGGCTTCCTGCAGCTCGCCGACGTGCGGGTGGAGGGACCCGACGGCGCCGTGCACCGGCGGTCGGTGGTGCGTCACCCGGGAGCGGTGGTGGTGGTGCCGGTCACCGACGACGGCGCCCACGTCCTCCTCGTGCGCCAGTACCGGGTGGCGTGCGACCGGGCCCTGCTCGAGGTGCCGGCGGGCAAGCGCGACGTGGCCGGCGAGGCGCCCGAGGCGACCGCCCGGCGTGAGCTCGAGGAGGAGACCGGGCACCGGGCCCGGTCGGTGGTCGCGTTGGCCGAGTTCTTCAACACGCCCGGCTTCTGCGACGAGTACACGTATCTGTTCGCCGCGCTCGGGCTCGAGGTGCTCCCCACCCGGGACACCCAGACCGCCGAGGAGGCGGCCATGGAGATCGAGACGGTCCCGCTCGCCGAGGTCGGCCGCCTCATCGCCGCGCGCGAGATCGTCGACGCGAAGACGATCATCGGCCTGCTCCTCACCCAGGCCCACCTCGCCGGCGGATCGTGAGCAGCCTCGACGACGCCGTCGCCGAGTTCCGGACCTGGCTCGTGGTCGAGCGGGGCCTCGCCCCGAACTCGGTCGCGGCCTACCTGCGCGACCTGCGCCGCTACTGCGCGTTCCTCGACCGGCGGGGGATCCGGGAGATCGGGCGGGTGACCGCCATGGACGTCGCCGCCTACGCCGACGGCCTGGCCGCGGCCCGGGACGACGACGGGCGCCCGCGGTACGCGCCGGCCACCGTCGCCCGGGCGGTGGTGTCGGTGCGGGCCCTGCACCGGTTCGCCCGTGACGAGGGGCTCGCCGTCGGCGATCCGACCGAGGACCTCCCCGGGACACGGGTGCCCCAGGGGATTCCGAAGGCCCTGACCGAAGCCGAGGTGACCGCGCTCCTCGAGGCCGTCGTCGGCGACGACCCCGTCGCGCTGCGCGACCGCGCCGCGCTCGAGACCCTGTACGCAGGGGGCCTGCGGATCGCCGAGCTGGTCGGCCTCGACCGGGCCGACCTCGACCTCGACGGTGGGCTGGTCCGCGTGTTCGGGAAGGGGCGCAAGGAGCGGATCGTGCCGATCGGCCGACCGGCCCGCGCCGCGCTCGACCGCTACCTCCGCCGGGGTCGGCCCGACCTCGAGGCCCGCCGGCGCGCAGGGGCCCGCCGCCCGTCCGGGGATCCGGTGTTCCTGAGCCGGCGGGGAGGGCGGCTGGCCCGCCAGGCCGCGTGGAAGATGGTCCACGACGCCGGGGTCCGGGCCGGCCTGGGGGAGCGCTGCTCGCCCCACGTGCTGCGACACTCGTGCGCCACCCACATGCTCGACCACGGGGCCGACATCCGGGTGGTCCAGGAGCTGCTCGGCCACGCCAGCCTCTCGACCACCCAGATCTACACGCTGGTCTCGCCCGAACGCCTCCGGCGGGCCTACCTGGCGGCCCATCCCCGGGCCGGAGCGGCCCGGGGTGGGGCCGGGGCGGAGGCCGGGTAGCCTGGCGGAATGTCCGATCTCCCCGGTGGAACGGTGCGGGCCCGGCTCGACCACGAGCGCGAGCGGCTCCACACCCAGCTGCGCGAGCTGCACGCCGCCGAGGGCACCTTCGACGGGGGCTTCGCCGACTCGAGTCAGGTGACCGCCGAGCGGGGTGAGATCGAAGCGCTGGCCGGGAGCCTGTCGGAGTCGCTGCGCGACGTCGAGGACGCCATGGCCAAGGTCGACGCCGGGACCTACGGGACCTGCGAGACCTGCGGTGGTGCGATCGGGGAGGCCCGGTTGGAGGCGATGCCCTCGGCTCGTCAGTGCATCACCTGCGCGTCGGCCCGCCGCTGACCCATGCCGCTGCGGGAGGCGCTGATCCTCTTCGGCTGCCTGGTGGTGGCCGTGCTGCTGCACGAGATCAGCCATGGCCTCGCCGCCTTCCTCCTCGGTGACGACACCGCCCGTCGGGCCGGGCGCCTGACCCTGAACCCGGTGCCCCACATCGACCCGTTCGGCTCGCTCATCCTCCCCGCGATGGGCGCGCTGGCCGGTCTGCCGATCGTCGGGTACGCCAAGCCGGTCCCCATCGATCCCGGTCGTCTGCGACGGCCCCGACGCGACCTGCTGCTGGTCACCCTGGCGGGCCCGGCGTGCAATCTCGTGCTGATGGCCGTGGCTGCGTCGGCGACCCGCTGGCTCCTCCACTCCGGCGGCGGCCTGGCGTCGGCCATCGACCGACAGGGTGGCGACCTCCTGGTCCAGATCGTGTTCTCGTTCGCGGTCGTGAACCTGCTGCTCGGGCTGTTCAACCTCCTCCCGATCCCGCCGCTCGACGGCTCGGCGGTGCTCGAGCGGTTCCTGCCCGAGCGGT
>CAIUKV010000230.1 GCA_903899845.1 uncultured Actinomycetes bacterium | reverse complement strand
CTGGGCCCACTACACCGAGCGGATGGACGCCTGGACCGATCCCGGGCGGCGCGAGCGGATCCGGGCCCTGCTCGACGACGACCTCGTGTTCGGGTACGAGGCCGACCGCTTCGACGGTCTCGCGTCGGACCCGGACTACGAACGCGGGGAGCGCCGACCCGGTCAGGCACCCAAGGGGGCCTGGGACCTCCACTGGCTCCTCACCCGCCTCGACCGCGGGGGCCGGTGCGTCGTGCCCTCCCGGAACCTCATGACCAACCTCGGCCACCGCGACGGCCTCGGAGTGCCCCCGGACCACCCCATCGCGACGCTGACGGCGCAGGCGGCCTCGCTCCCCGTCCGGTTCCACGACGACCCGGTGGACCGGAGGTACGACCGGCTGCACGTCGCCCGGCAGCTCGGGTACGCCGCGGCCGGTGCGCCGCCCTCGGGCCTCCGGCGGGCCCTCCCGCCCGGGGTGCGGCGCCTCGCACGCCGGATCCGGCGGGGGACGGGGCGCGCCGAACCGTGACCCCCCGGCGCGGCGGTCACGACCGGGGCGACGACCGCAGCGGCCCGCGGCGCCGACGCGCGGGATCAAGTCGGGGCACGGGGTCCGGAGATCAGGCCGTGGCGAGGGCGTAGCCGGACCGGACGGCGGTGTAGGCGGCCACCACGAGCAGCAGGATCACGAAGGCCCGGGCCAGGGTCGGTGCCGGGAACCGGCGGCCGAGCCAGGAGCCGATGAACACGCCCGGCACGGCCATCACGCTGAACTCGATCACCGCGGCCCAGGGCATGGCGTCACCCGAGTAGCGCTGCACCAGCGCGATCACCGTGTTGCAGAGGATCACGAAGAGGCTGGTGCCGGCGGCGATCGGCATCGGGTAGCCGAGGGCGAGCACGAGGGCGGGGACGATGACGAAGCCGCCTCCCACCCCGAACAACCCGGTCAGGAAGCCGATCACGGTGCCGGCGGCGATGACCTTGAGCGCGGTGCCCACGTCGATGCGGGTGGGCCCCGGCGCTTCGACGTCCGGGGCTTCCGGTGGGCCAGCCGGTCCGGTCCCGATCTCGACCGATCGGGTGGCCGTCCGGTTGCGTCGGTGCATGGCCACCGCCGCGGCGACCACGAGGCCCGAGAAGGCGAGCAGGAGCACGTTCGGGTCGATGCCCTCGTTGACGCGGGTCCCGGCGATCGAGCCGACGATCCCCGTGACGGCGAACACCAGACCGGCGACGAAGCGGATCCGGTGCGCGCGCCACTGCGCGGGCAGACCGAAGACCGCGGTGATCCCGACGATGACGAGCGATGCCGTGGTCGCCTTCCGTGGGGACAGGCCGGCGCCGTAGACGAGCATGGGCACGGCGAGGATCGACCCGCCGCCCCCGACCGAGCCCAGGGTGATACCGATGAGCAGCCCGAGGGGTGAGGCGAGGAGGACCCGCACCTCAGGCGCTCGGCCCGGCGAGGTCCCGGCCCGATGCGCTCCAGGCCCCGATGCCCCCGAGCAGGTCGGACACGTCGGCGAAGCCGCGGGCCCGCAGGGTGCTCGCCGCGATCGACGACCGGTAGCCGCCGGCGCAGTACACGACGGTGGGCATCGCCGGGTCGAGCTCCCCGGCCCGGGCCAGCAGGCGGGGGAGCGGGATCGCGGTTGCGCCGGGGACGAGGCCGGTGGCGCTCACCTCGCCCGGGTTGCGCACGTCCACGATCTGGAGATCGGGCAGCGCGGCCCGCCGCTCGGCGAGCTCGTCGGCGGTGAGGCGCGAGGCGCGGACCACGACCTCGGGGCGGTCCGTGAACGCGGCGACGTAGTCGTCGAGGGCGCCGATCACGTGGTCGAAGCCGATCCGGGCGAGCCGGGTGCGGGCCTCGGCCTCGGTGTTGGGCTCACCCACGAGGATGATCGGGGTGTCGGCGGTGAGGACGTTGCCGGCGTACTCGGCGAAGCGTCCGTCGAGCCCGACCGAGACCGACCCGACGAGGTGACCGGCGGCGAACATCGTCTGGTCGCGGGTGTCGAGCACCACCGCGCCGTCGCGCCGCGCGGCGAGCACCTCGTCGAGGGTCATCGGGGTGATGCCCTGGTCCTGCAGGAGCGTGCGCTGCTCGCGGTTGCGGGTCGCCGCGAACAGGAAGTACGGCGGCGCGGCGGGCTGGCCCTCGGTCACGACGGCGACGAAGTCGGCCTCGGACATCGGCTGCAACGCGTAGTTCGAGGCGCGCTGCACGCCGATGGTCGACTCGGTCTCGGTGGACAGGTGCTTGCCGCACGCCGACCCGGCGCCGTGGGCCGGGAACACGCGGGTGGCGTCGGGCAGGGTCAGCAGCTGCTCGTGGAGCGACCGGTAGAGCATCTGGCCGAGCTCGTCGGCGGTGTGGCCGACCGACACCAGGAGGTCGGGACGGCCGACGTCGCCGATGAACAGCGTGTCGCCGGTCAGCACGCCGTAGGGCGCGGCGTCGTCGGCATGCTCCCACACGACCACCGAGATCGACTCCGGGGTGTGACCCGGGGTGGCCCGGACCTCGAGGACCACCTCGCCGAGGTCGAGTCGCTGCCCGTGGGCCAGGGCCTCGATCGGGTACTCGGTCCGCCCGGCGGCGGCCTCGCCGTAGGCGATGCGGGCCCCGGTGGCCTCGGCCAGCTCGAGGTGGCCCGACAGGAAGTCGGCGTGGAAGTGGGTCTCGATCACCCACTCGATGCGCAGGCCCGCGCCCTCGGCATCGTCGAGGTACTGCGCGATGTCGCGTTGGGGGTCGACCACCACGGCGCGTCCGGTGGTGGTGTCGCCGACGAGATAGGAGGCGTGCGAGAGACAGCCGAGGTAGTACTGCCGGAACCAGAGCATCGAAGCGTCCTCCCGGGTCGGGGTCGGGGGTGGGGTCGGGGTCGGGGTCGGGGTCGGGACGCGGGTCAGCGCAGCTTGAGGAAGAGCCGCTCGACCTCGTCGAGGTCGAAGCCGTCGGCCGCGGCCGCCGACTCGTCGGCGAGGCACGCGTGCATCCCGGCGGCCAGGAGGCGGAAGCCGACCTGGTCGATGGCGCGACTCGCGGCCGAGACCTGGGTCACGATCTCACGGCACTCACGGTCGTCGGCGAGCATCTGCTGGAGGCCGCGGATCTGCCCCTCGATGCGGCGGAGCCGGCGCTGGAGGTCGGCCGTGACGTCCTCGGGGAGCCTCATGCGGCCCGCTCCGACGTCGGTTCGGTCCGCAGCCGGGCGGCCGCGTCCAGCGTGCCGGGGCTCGCCCCGGACTGCTGGAGGTGGGCGGTGATGGGCGGGAACGCCATGGGCCTGTCCTCCGGATCGGGGCCCTGGTCACTCTATACCCCTGGGGGTATCAGCACCGCGGGTCCCGACGGAGGGTCAGACCGGGCGGAAGTAGGGGAGGGCGAAACCGTCGGCGACCGGGTGGAACTCGACCGCGACCCGCAGGCCCACGGTGAGGTCGGCGACCCGGCACCCGATCACGGCGGCCAGCATCTGGTAGCCCTCGTCGAGGTCGACGATCGCAGGGGCGTAGGGCACCACGAAGCTGGGCTGCTGCGGTCGCCACACGACCGTCCACGAGTACACGGTGCCGAGCCCGGCGCTGCGGGCCCAGGTGAGCGCGCGGGCGCCGCAGCGGCGGCACACGACGGCGGGGTCGAACTCGGCGTGCCCGCACGCGTCGCACCGCTGGTACACGAGCTCGTGGCGGGCCGCGGCCTCCCAGTAGGGCGCCGAGTGGGCGCTCGGTGTGGGGGGCGGGATCGTGGCCGGCTGCGGAACCAGATGCTCCTCGCCGGTGGGAGCGGACTCGGGGCTCACGGGCGCTCCCGACCGAGCAGGAGCACGTCGTTGAACAGCGCGCCGGCGCCACCACCGGAGCAGAGGGCCACCTCGGCGCCCTCGACCTGCATGGTCGTGCACGTGCCCCGCAGCTGCTGCACGCCGCGGATCACGCGCTGGAGCAGCTGCGAGGTCTGGCCGCCGTGGCTGAACGCCATCAGGCCACCGTCGGTGGTGATCGGGAACCGGCCGCCGGGCCCGATGGTGCCGTCCATGACGAACGGTCCGCCCTCGCCCTCGCCGCAGAACCCGAACGCCTCGAACTGGCGGATGATCTCGAACGAGAACGGGTCGTAGAGCTCGCACACGTCGACGTCGTCGGGCCCGAGGCCGGCGGCGGCGAAGGCGCGCCGGGCGGCCCGGCGGCCGACGTAGCCGTTGGGGATCCCGTCGGGGTCGCGGCCCCGGAGGTCCCAGGCCGGTGCGTGGCGGTACGAGGGGCCGAGCCGGTCGGTCGAGCCACCGAGGATCCAGACCGGTGGCTGGGGCAGGTCGGGGACGCGGTCGGCGCGGGCCAGGACGATCGCGCAGCCGCCCTCGGAGGTCATGGCGCACTCGAGCAGGTGGAACGGGTCGGCCACCATGCGCGAGGCCAGGATGTCGTCGACGGTGAAGGGGCCGCGCCCGGCGTAGATCGCCTCGGGGTGCACGTGCCCGTTGTTGCGGACCGTCGCCGCGACCGTGGCCATCTGCTCGGCCGTCGTGCCGTACAGATGCATGTGGCGGCGGGCGATGAGGGCGAACTCGGCCGCAGTGAACATCCCGTACGGCGCGACGAACTCGTGGTTGGGGCGGGTCCACGGCGCGGTGCTCGCCCGTTCGGTGTACACGCCCGCCTGGCCCGCGGCCACGACCACGACGTCGCTGAGGCCGGTGGCGATCTGGGCCGCCGCCTCCATCACCGCCGGGATCCCGAGCGCGCTCGCCGACTGCCACACCGGGCCCAGGCCGAGGTCGTAGGCGAGGTCGCTGCTGAGGGCCCCCGTGATGCCGTCGACGTCGCGCACGTCGAGCCCGGCGTCGGCAAGGGCGCCGAGCGTGGCGTCGATGGCGACGCTCAGCGACGTCTCGCCCTCGAGCACCCGGGCCTGGCGGGGATTGTGGACGCCGGCGACGACGACGTCACGGAACGGGTGCACGGCTGCAGGTTGGCACGGGGGCCGGGCCGGGCGCCACGCCGGCGTCGGGTCGGGGTCGGGCCGGGGTCGCACCGGGTGGCGTCCGCCGGGCTGGCTACGCTCCCGCCCGTGAACAAGGTCAAGGTGGGGTTCTTCTCCTTCACGGAGATCACCGACCCGGCGGAGCACCGGGCCTACAACGAGTGGCACCAGCTCGACCACATGCCCGAGCAGTTCCCCATCCCGGGGATCGTGTTCGGGCAGCGTTGGGTGTCCACGCCGGCGTGCCGGGCCGCCCGGGCGGTCGACGAGGACCCGCTGCGCCCGGTCCACTACATGACCCTCTACCTGATGGCCGATCCCGTCGACCGCACCCTGCGCGACTTCATGGAGGTCGGGCAGCAGCTCCGGGCGTTGGGGCGCTTCCACCAGTACCGGCGGGCGGCGGTGTCGGGCCCCCACCAGTGGCTCGAGGGCCACGCCGCGCCGCGCGTGCTCGTGGGGGCCGAGGCGGTGCCGTACCGACCCAATCGGGGGATCTACACGATCGTTGAGGAGCCGAAGGAGACCGGCCGCGCGTCGGCGGCCGATGCCGCCGACGCCTGGGTCCGCGGCCTGCACACCGACTGGGCCGTGGCGGCGTGCGCGCTGCCCGGGGTCGCCGGAGTGTGGCAGTTCGCCACCAGCCCGGCGCTGCGCGGCGCGGGCTGGAGCGGGGGGGAGCGCCGGGTCACGGTCTGCTACCTCGACGACGATCCGCTCGCGGTGGCCGAGGCGATCCGGCCGCTGCTGGCCGACCGGTGGCGGGACGCCCCGGTGCGGCCGGTCCACGCCGGACCCTACGAGACCGTCGTGCCCTTCCAGTGGGACTGGTTCGACTGATCCGGCCGCGTCGCCGGGCGGGGCTCAGGCCGTCCGGGTGAGGAACAGCTGGAGCTCCATCACCGCCCGGTCCTCCACCGAGACCACGATGGCGGCCCGGGGCTTCTCGATCGCGTAGTCGGCGAACGCCACCTCGAGCGACCCGACCACCGCGATCACCGGCCCCTGGCGCTTGGCGGTCAGCGGGATGGTCACGTCGCGGGTCACGCCGTGCAGCGTGAGCGCGCCGGTGGCGGGCACGGTGATCTCCACCCCGTCGGCGGGCACCGAGGGCAGGGGGATGGGGGTGGTGAGCCGGAACTGCGCCGTGGGGAAGCGGACGGTCTCGATCGCCTGGGAGCGGATCGCGTTGTCGCGGCGGGAGTCGTCGGTCGTGAGCGTCGTCATGTCGACGGTGAAGTCGGCGGCGGTGACGGTGGAGCCGGCGAACGTCATCTGGCCGGTCACGTTCGGCGTGCGGCCGACCACGGTCTTCGCCCCGATCGAGGCGAGGACCTCCTGGACCCGGAAGCCGGCGAAGGTGCTCGAGAAGGCGCTGAAGCTGCCGATGGAGCGGTCGACGGTCCAGGTGCCGGCGAGCGGGCTCGCGGGGGCCTTGGGATCGGGTCGGTCGAGGGACTCGGTGGCGCGGTCGATGCCGACGGCCGAGGGGGCGTCGCTGCGGAAGAACGCCCACCAGCCGCCGACCGCGACGGCGGCGACCACCACCACGGCGGCGAGGGCGAGGACGAGCCGCTTGCTCATCGTGACCACGGGGTCGGTCGCAGGGGAGGGCCGGGACGAGGACGGAGACGCACGATGTGGGCCAACCGGCGCGGCGGGGTGACGATTCCCCGCGCGGATCAGGCGCGGGGCAGGAGCGCGTCGGGTCCGGGACCGTCGGGACCGGGGGCGAGCGTGGCGAACCCGCACATCGCCATCGCCCGCGCCAGCTCCTCGGTGAGGTGGTCGAGCACGCCCGCCGCACCCGCCTCGCCGTCGAGCGCGAGCCCCCACAGGACGGGGCGCCCCACCATCACGGCCCGCGCGCCGAGGCACCGGGCCCGCAGCACGTCCACCCCGCTGCGGATCCCACCGTCCACGTAGACCTCGGCGCGGCCCGCCACCGCCTCCACCACCTCGGGCAGCACGTCGGCGGTGGCGGCGAGGCCGTCGAGGGTGCGACCGCCGTGGTTCGACACCGCGACCGCCGCGGCACCGTGGTCGAGGCACGCCCGGGCGTCGTCACCCCGCATCACGCCCTTGACCACCACGGGCAGCCCGCTCCACTCGCCGAAGCGGGCCAGGTCGGCGAACGTCACCGTGGGATCGAAGTCGGAGACCATCGCCATGAGGTCCGAGCGGTCGGACTCGTCGGGGGCGGCCAGGTTCGGGAAGCGGAAGTCGTCCGGTGGCACCAGTCCCGCGCCCAGGTGGGCACGCCGGTGCACGGCGCCCCCGTCGACGCTCGCGACGACGGCGTGGTACCCGGCGGCTCCGGCCCGCTCGGCCAGGGCCCGGGTCCGGCCCCGGTCGCGCAGCATGTACATCTGGGCCCACCGGGGAGCGTCGGGCGCGGCTGCGGCGACGTCCTCGATCGAGGTCGTCGCCGCCATCGACACCACGTACAGGGCGCCGCAGCGGGCGGCGGCCCGCGCGGTGGCGCGCTCGCCCTCGTCGTGGACGAAGCGGTGCATCGCGGTGGGGGCGACCACCACGGGGGTGGCGACCGGCGTGCCGAGGAGCGTGGTCGTGACGTCGACGGTGCCGACGTCGCGCAGGACCCGGGGCCGGAGGTGCCAACGGGTCCACGCCTCGGCGTTGGCCCGCATGGTGTGCTCGGCGCCGGCGCCGTGGGCGAGGTAGGCCCACGCGGCCGGCGACGCCGCCTGCTGCGCCTCGGCCTCCAGGTCGGCGAGCGTGGGCGGGAAGACCCGGGGTGCCGCCGGACTCACGGCATCACCACCCCGCCGTTGGGCCGCAGGACCTGGCCGGTCACGTAGCGGGACGCGTCGGCGGCGAGGTAGAGCATCGCCCAGGCGATGTCCTCGGGCTCACCGGTCATCCCGAGTGGGCTCTGGGCGGCGCGCGTCGCGAACGCCGACCGCTTGGCCTCGGGGTCCTCGGTGCCGTCGGCGCGGCGGTAGTGGCCCGCGACCATCGGGGTGTCGACGAAGCCGGGCGCGACCGCGTTGACCCGGATCCCGGCCGGCCCGCCCTCGAGCGCGGCCGAGCGCGTGCACATCAGCACCGCCGCCTTGGTCATCGCGTACACGGCGATGTTCGGGGCGGGCATGTCGGCCCCGGCGGAGGCGACGTTGATCACCGATCCGCCGTGGGCCTGCATCACCCGCAGCGCGGCGGCGGTGCCCCAGAACACGCCGGCCTGGTTCACCGCGGTGACGAGCTCGTAGTCGGCCTCGGTGGTGTCGACGATCGCGGAGTAGCGCAGGACCCCGGCGACGTTGGCCCAGACGTCGACCCGGCCGTGCGCGGCGAGGGCTCCGTCGGCGAGCGCATCGACCGCCGCGCGCCGCGAGACGTCGGTGGGCACCACGGTGGCGGTCCGACCCCGGGCCCGGACCCCGGCCGCGGTGGCGGCGAGGTCGTCGGCGCGCAGGTCGGCGATCACGACGTCGGCCCCGGCCTCGGCGAAGGTCAGGGCGACCCGGGCGCCGATGCCCCGGGCCGCGCCGGTGACCACGGCGGTCCGTCCGGCCAGGGAGAACGCCCGCACCAGGTCGGCCGAGAGCACGGGGTCGGCGTCGGGCGGCGGGACGTCGGTCATCGCGACCTCCAGGCGGGGGGTGGGGTGGCGCGGAGCGTACCCCGGGTGTGTCCGGTGCGGCCGGGGGCGCATCGCGGTAACGTCCGGCCGCCATGGGGGCGCTCTCGCACATCCGGATCTGCGACTTCACCGGCCAGCTCGCCGGCGCCGGCGCGACGCGCACCCTGGCCGCGTTCGGGGCCCAGGTCATCAAGATCGAGGACCCGGTCACCGAGGGGCGCTGGGACATCCTGCGGGGGATGCAGCCCTTCGTCGACGAGCGCCGGGGCGGCGAGTTCGGTGGGGGCTTCCAGAACCACAACGTCGAGAAGCTCGGCATCACCCTGAACCTGCGCACGGAGCGGGGTCGCGAGCTCCTCGCCGAGATCGTGCGCATCTCCGACGTGGTCGCCGAGAACTTCGCCGCCGGCGTCCTCGCCCATCTCGGGTTCCCGTACGAGCGCCTGCGGGAGATCCGTGACGACGTGATCTACGTGTCGAACTGCGGGTTCGGGCACCGGGGTCCGTACTCGTCGTTCAAGACGTGGGGTCCGATCGTGCAGGCGTGCTGTGGGCTGACCTTCACCTCGGGCCTGCCCGACCTGCCCCCGGCGGGCTGGGGCTACTCGTACATGGACCACCACGGGGGCAACGTGATGGCCCTCGCGATCCTGGCCGCGCTCGTGCACCGGAACCGCACCGGCGCCGGGCAGTGGGTCGACATGTCGTGCACCGACGCCGGGGCGACCATGCTCGGCCCGGTGGTGCTCGACTACACGGTGAACGGTCGTCCGGCCCGTCGCCCGGGTTCGCCCGACAGCAACCACAGCGACACGCCGGTGATGGCCCCGCACAACATCTACGCCGCCCGGGGCGACGACGAGTGGTTCGCGATCGCCTGTCGCCACGACGACGACTGGGCCGCGCTGGCCGGCGTCCTCGGGGCCACCGCCGACGGCGGGTGGGCCGCCGACCCGGGCTACGCCACCCTCGCTGGTCGCGTCGCGCGCCAGGCCGACCTCGACGCCCGCCTCGCCGAGTGGTGCCGACCCCGCGACAAGTTCGACCTGCAGGCGCAGATGCTCGCCGCCGGGGTGCCGGGGGTCGCGGTGCAACGCCCGGGGGAGCGCATCGAGGATGACCCCGGGACCACCGAGTGGGGCCTGTGGCCGTGGGTCGAGCACGGGGCCATGGGCCGGTTGCGGGTGGACGGGCTGCCGGTGCACCTCTCCGAGACCGACTGGCGCATCGAGCGGGCCGCGCCACTGCTCGGACAGGACAACGACGTCGTGTACGGCGAGATCCTCGGTCTCGGCGCGGCCGAGATCGCCGACCTCCGGTCCGAGGGGGTCATCTGATGGCACGCGAGGCGATCGGCCCGCACCTGTCGACGGCGCCGCTCGCGCCCCCCGACCCGACCCGACCCGGCCCGCTCGCGGGACTGCGGGTGATCGAGCTGGCCGGGGAGTACGCGGCGTTCTGCGGCCGCTTCCTGGCCGACTTCGGGGCCGAGGTGATTCTGGTCGAGCCCCCGGGGGGT
>CAIUKV010000229.1 GCA_903899845.1 uncultured Actinomycetes bacterium | reverse complement strand
GCCAGATCATCGCCCGCGACGGCCGCTGCCGCTGGCCCGGCTGTCAGACCCGCCCGGGCCTCGAGGTCCACCACATGGTCCCCGTCTCGTGGGGCGGGCCCACCGTGGTCGCCAACCTCGTCACCGTGTGCGCACCCCACCACCGCCAACTCGTCCCCCACGGTCACCTCTCACTCACCGGCAACCCCGCCCTCCCCGGGGGGATCCACCTCGAACGTCTCCACCGCCCCACGACACCCCACACCCCGGCCCAGGCCCGGGCCGGACCCGCACCATGACCCTGGAGCGCCGGGCTCGGACGGCTCAGGTCTCGAGCTGAGCGACCAGCACCCGGTCCCGACCGGCGAGGTCGGGCCGGACCTCAGCCGCGAACCCGGCTGCGTGGGCGGCGGCGAGCGCGGCGTCGCGCTGGTGGGGTGCGATCTCGATCACCAGCACACCGGCGGGCTCGAGCCAGTCGGGTGCGCCGGCCACGAGGTGCTCGACGCACTCGAGCCCGGTCGGCCCGCTCACCAGCGCACCGTGAGGCTCGTGGTCGCGCACCTCGGGAGGGAGCGCCGGGTGCTCGGCGTCGGTGACGTAGGGCGGGTTGCTCACGATCAGGCGCATCTCGCCGCGAAGCGCGTCGGGCAGCGCGACGAACCAGTCGCCCTCGAGCATGCGCACCCGCGTCGCAGCGCTGCCGATCGCCGCGAGGTTGGCCCGCGCCACCACCAGCGCGTCGGCACTCACGTCGGTGGCCCACACCGCCGCATCGGGAAGCTCGGCGGCGAGGGCGAGCGCGATCGCGCCCGAGCCGGTCCCCAGATCGGCGACGGCGTACTCGGTCAGCCCCGCCGCCCACGGGTCGGACCGCCCGACCCGTGCGCCCCGGGCGACGAGGGCGTCGATCGCGACCTGCACGACGACCTCGGTCTCGGGCCGGGGGATGAGGACCCGCGAGTCCACCATGAGGTCGAGGCCCCGGAACTGCCAGCTGCCGAGCACGTACTGCAGCGGCACGCCGTCGAGGCGGCGCTCCAGCATGGCGGTGACCCGGTGGTGGGCCAGCGCCCCGACCGGATCGTCGGCGTCCGTCGCCAGCTCGGCCGCACTCGCCCCCGACGCCTCCAGCAGGATCCACCGCGCCTCGGCGGCCGCCGCGTCACCCGCGACGGCCGCGAGACGGGCCCGGACCTCGGCCTCGAGCGCGCGCCAGGTGGGCGCGTCGTCGTTACGGGGCGCCATCGCCCAGCTGGCGCCGGCGCTCGTCGGCCGCGAGCGCGTCGACGATCTCGTCGAGGGCCTCACCGCCCGCCAGCACCTGGTCGAGCGCCTGCACCGTCACCTTGATCCGGTGGTCGGTGACCCGGTTCTCCTTGAAGTTGTAGGTGCGGATCTTCTCGGAGCGACCACCGCTCTTGACCTGGCTCCGACGGGCGTCGGCGAGCTCGGCCTCCTGACGCTCGCGCTCCACCTGCAGGAGCCGGGAGCGCAGGATGCGCAGCGCCTTCTCCTTGTTCTGCAGCTGGCTCTTCTCGTCCTGGCAGGTGACCACCAAGCCGGTCGGCGTGTGGGTCATGCGGACCGCCGAGTCGGTCGTGTTCACCGACTGGCCGCCCGGGCCGCTCGACCGGTAGACGTCGATCTCGAGGTCGTTGGGGTCGATGACGACGTCGATCTCCTCGGCTTCGGGGAGCACCGCCACCGTCGCGGCGCTGGTGTGGATCCGCCCCTGGCTCTCGGTGGCCGGGACGCGCTGCACCCGGTGCGGCCCGGCTTCGTACTTGAGCCGCGCCCAGGCGTCGTCGCCCTTGACGACGAGCGTGACCTCGCGGAAGCCCCCCATGTCCGACGGCTGACTCGACAGCGCCTCGACCCGCCATCCGTGCCGGCGGGCGTAGGCGTCGTACATGCGGAACAGGTCGCCCGCCCAGAGGTTGGCCTCCTCGCCGCCCTCGGCGCCACGGATCTCCAGGATGACGTTCTTGCCGTCGTCGGGGTCACGGGGCACCAGCAGCTCGCGGATCTCGCCCGCAAGGTCCTCGAGCGCGGTCTCGCGGTCGGCGATCTCGGTGCGGAGGTAGTCGCGCATGTCGGGGTCCGCCTCGCCGTCGAGCAGCTCCCGGGCGTCGCGCAGGTCGGTCTCGGCCGTCCGGAACGCGAGGTAGGCCTCGACCAAGGGCTTGAGCTCGGCGTGACGTCGGCCCGCGTCACGGGCCGCCCGCTGGTCGCCCGAGGCGAAGACGGCGGGGAGACGGCCCTCGAGCTCGGTGAACTCGGCGACCAACTCGTCGAGCTGCTCGAACACGGCTCCCAACGGTACCGGGCTCCGGTCCGCACCCCCGGTGCTCGGAGTCGACGCCCCGGTCCTACGTGGTGAAGACGTCCTGGGGGGTGAACCCGGGCCCGAGGATCGCTTCGGGATCGGCGTCGAGCCAGCCGAGGACGGTTGCGTAGAGATCGCGGTAGTCGACGGCGACGGGCAGGTTGCCGCGGGCGTCGAGGGTGCCGAGCGAGGTCGGGCGCCCGTAGCGACCGCCCGCCACCGGTGCTCCGACCACGAAGTGCGTGCCGGCGTTGCCGTGGTCGGTCCCGTTCCCGTTCTCCTGGGCCCGGCGCCCGAACTCCGAGACGGTCACGACGATGACGTCGTCGGCCCGCCCGGCGGCCTCGACCGCCCGCAGGAATGCGTCGATGCCCGCATCGAGGTCGCCCATGAGCGCCGCCCGGCGCCCCGCCTGCCCCTCGTGGGTGTCGAAGTCACCGAGATCGGTGAGGTACACGACCTGCGGTGGGCGGGGGCCGGTGACCAGACGGGCCGCGACCGCGAACGCTGCGGTCGCAGTGCCCTCGCCGGGTCCGGTGGGGTCGGCCGCCTCTGCATCACCGGTCCCGCCTCCCAAGGCGCGGGCGAGCTCGGTGCGCGCCTCGTCGGTGGCGGCGACCGAGCGACGGACCTCGTCCTCGAGGTGTCGGCGTGACCCGCGGGCCCGGCCCATGTCCGCCCACGCATCGAGCAGTGCGGCGTCGGCCGCCAACCACGCCGGCCCCCGGGGCGTGAGGCCGCGGGCATCGGCGATGCTCGTCGTGAACGAGGCCGCCCCGGTGAGCGCCGGCGACGGACCGGGTCCGATCACGACCCCGGCGAGAGGGTCGTCGAACCCGACCGTCCGGTCGAGATGGCGTCCGAGCCAGCCGGTGGCGCCCGGATCCCCGGGGCGACCCGACCACCACGTCGCGAGCGAGGCGAAGTGCGAGAGATCGTTGTCGGGCACACCGACCCCTTCGACGATCGCAACCTGGCCGGATCGGTAGCGCTCGGCCAGCCGCACCAGTCGGGGGTGCAGTGCCGAAGTCTCGTCCAGCGGGAGCGGCGACGTCGGTGCGAGCGTCGGCCGCAGCGATCGGTAGCGGGGGTCGGCGAACGGGATGACCGTGTCGAGCGCGTCGTTGCCCCCGGCGAGCTCCGCGATCACGACGATCCGGGAGGAGGACCGGCGCGCCGGCGCGATCGTCGGCGCTGCGCCTTCGACGGGACGACCCCAGACCGACAGGGTGTGCCCAGCGACGACCGCACCCGCGACCAACCCGGCTCCGGCGAGGAAGCGGCGACGGCTCCAACCGAGCGCGTCGGCGTCGGGCACCCCAGGACGTCCGGCGTCCATCAGACGACCGCGTACTCGGGCGACGCCAGGACCAAGGCGAGGCGACGGGCTGGATCGGGCTCCCGGCTCAGCACCCTGCGGGTCCGGTCGCTCACGTCGATCAGCGCGAACCGTGCGAGGAGATCATCGAGCGCCGGCGGCACGGGTGGACGGCGCGGGTACACCGAGAGCAGATCCATCGTGTGGACGAGCTGGTGCGGGCCGATCAACGCGTCCCCCTCGGGGAACCCGGCCACGTTCGGGGGCGCGAACGGGACGTACCCGAGCACACGCAGCGCACCGGTGACCCCGGACGGGCGGCCACCCGAGCCGACGGCTCCCAGCCCGCCCGTGGGCGGCGGCACCGCCTGCACCAGACCGACGAGCTTCTCGACCGGTGAGCGGGGCTTGACGCCCACCGATGCGCCGGCGAGGAAGTCGGGCAGGTCGACGATGGCCTCGACCAACGGGAGGATCTCGTAGCCCGAGTCGCGAAAGCGCGCACCCAGGCGCCGGACGGTGGCGGCGGACGGGCGTCGGCCCACGATGGCGCGGTAGAGCTTCCCGGCGACGTGCTCCGCCGTGGCGTCGTGGTCGAGCAGGACGCCGAGGGCTCCGTCGAGATCGAAATTGCCCGTGCGGCCGAGGATCGTCTTCGGTCCCGAGTCGAACCGGGCCGGCACGAAGGTCGAAGTCCACGGTGGGTTGTCGAGGCCCCGCGCCCCGGGGCGGCCCGGAATGTGGTTCACCCAGCCCGTGCTCGCCCGCGCCACCTCGACCACGTCCTGCTCGGTGTACGGCCCCCGCCCCAGCGTGAAGAGCTCCATCACCTCGCGCCCGAAGTTCTCGTTGCGACTCTGGGCGGAGTTGGTCGTACCGTCGAGATAGACGAGCATCGCCGGGTCCCGGCTGATCTCGCGCAGGAGCGTCGCGAAGTTCCCGGTCGCGTTCCGACGGATCGTGAGGTGCTGCTGCCACATGAGGTACGGCACCCGCACCTTCTGGAGGCCGGTGGCGAAGTGGTCGTGCCAGAACCAGGTCAGCCGCTCCTCGATCAGGCGCGGACTGTCCTGCATCCGCCCGATCCACCATGCGAGCACGGGGAGGATCTGGGTGAAGTCCCTTGCGGCATCGAAGTCGGTCGGCGGCATGAACGCCGCGGGCGTCGCCGCGGGGGCCGAGAGGTCGAGGGCGCGAGCGATCGCATCGGCGGGCGTCCGCGTCGACGCCACGAGATCGGGCTGCGGCCCCATCGACAGGCGCCGGTAGACGTGGGCGACGAGATCGGCTCGGGCCATGCACCGAGGATCGGCGTCCCGGATGATGGAACCGTGAAGCCCGCCTCAGAGATGCGCGCGGGAGCGCGGCTCTCAGCCGGCGCTCAGGCGGTGCCGAACGCCGGGGTCCCCGGCGCCGGAGCCGGGGTGGGCCGGGCGGCACGGGCCTCGACCTCGGCGAGCTGCTCGGCGGTGAGCACCGCTCGCAGCGAGGTGACCGCGATCTCGACCTGGTCGAGCGTCGGCTCGCGCGTGGTGAGCTTCTGCAGCAGCAGGCCCGGCTTCATGAGCACCCGGACCCAGGCCCACTGCATGTGGCCGGCGGCGAAGCGGATCACCTCGTAGGCGAGCCCCGCGACGAGCGGGATCAGCAGGATGCGCGAGGCGATCAGCCACGGCAGCGACGGCCGGCCGACGAACGAGTAGACGACGATCGTGACGGCCATGACCGTGAGCAGGAAGTTGGTGCCGCAGCGGACGTGGTCGGTCGAGAACCGCTGCGCCGACTCGGCCGTGACCTCGACCCCGTTCTCGTAGGCGGCGATGGCCTTGTGCTCGGCGCCGTGGTACTGGTACACGCGCTTGATGTCGGGGATCAGCCCGATCAGCAGCAGGTAGCCGAGGAAGATGGCCAGGCGGATGCCGCCCTCCACCAGGTGGAAGGCGAAGCCCTCGACCCCGAAGTACGACGACACCCCCCGGTTCACGAAGGCCGGGATCAGGATGAAGATCGTGGTGAACAGCGCGAACGCCACGCCCATGGTCACACCCATGGCCTTGGAGGAGATCCGCTCCTCCTCGGGGATCTGCCGGTCGGCCGACCACGCGAGCGCCTTGAACCCGAGGCTCATCGACTCGCCGAGACCCATGATCCCGCGCAGGACCGGGATCTTCGCCCAGCGCTCCGCCCACGTGGGTGCCTCGTGGGTGACGACCTCGACCTCGCCGTCGAGGTTCCGCACCGCGACCGCCCACGTGCGGGGGCCGCGCATCATGACCCCCTCCATGACGGCCTGGCCGCCGAGGTAGCGGGGCGGGGTGCGGCTCGGCACGGCGCTACTTCTTGGTGCCCTGGGCCTTGGCGTACCGGCGCTGGAAGCGCTCGACCCGACCACCGGTGTCGACCAGCTTCTGCTTGCCCGTGTAGAAGGGGTGGCACTCGGAGCACAGCTCCACCCGCAACTCCGAGACCGTGGACCGCGTCTCGAACACGTTGCCGCACGAGCAGCGGACGGTGCAGGTGTCGTAGGTGGGGTGGATGTCAGCCTTCATGATCGCTCCATGCCTTGGTGACTCGCCATAGTAGGGCGCCGGGGGCCGGCGCGCCCCGGCGGGGTGCCCTCGGCCTCAGCGGCCGCCGTCGGCCGCCTTGGCCATCTCGGTCAGGAACTCCTCGTTGCTCTTGGTGGAGCGGAGCTTCTCGACCAGCAGCTCGATCCCGGCGCCGTCCTCGAGCGCGTCGAGGACCCGGCGCAGCTTCCAGATCTGGTTGAGCTGGCCCCGGGTGAAGAGCAGCTCCTCGTGCCGGGTCCCGGACTGCCGGACGTCGACGGCCGGGTAGATCCGGCGCTCGGCGAGGCGGCGGTCGAGCCGCAGCTCCATGTTCCCGGTGCCCTTGAACTCCTCGAAGATCACCTCGTCCATCCTCGATCCGGTGTCGACCAGCGCGGTGGCGAGGATGGTGAGCGAGCCGCCCTCCTCCAGGTTGCGGGCCGCCCCGAAGATCCGCTTGGGGGGGTACAGCGCAGCGGCGTCGACCCCACCCGACAGGACCCGTCCGGAGGCCGGGGCCACGAGGTTGTAGGCCCGGGCCAGGCGGGTGATGCCGTCGAGCACGACCACGACGTCGCGACCCATCTCGACCAGGCGCTTGGCCCGCTCGATCGCGAGCTCGGCCACCTGGGCGTGCTCCTCCGACGGCCGGTCGAACGTGCTCGCGATCACCTCGCCCCGCTGCATGTGGCGGTGCATGTCGGTGACCTCCTCGGGCCGCTCGTCGACGAGCAGCACGAGCACGTGCACATCCGGGTGGTTGCGCTCGATCGCCGCCACGATGTGCTTGAGCACCGTGGTCTTGCCCGACTTCGGCGGTGACACCACGAGTCCGCGCTGCCCCTTGCCGATCGGCGCGAGCAGGTCGATCATCCGACCGGTGATCTCCCCCGGGTTGTCGGGCTGCTCCAGCCGCAGCCGCTCGTCGGGGAACAACGGCGTGAGCGAATCGAACCGGGGGCGCTGGCGGGCTTCGTCGGTAGACAGCCCGTTGACCGTGTCGACCCGGAGCAGCGCGGGGTACTTCTCGTTGCTCGCCTGCGGTCGCGACGCGCCCTCGAGCCGGTCGCCCTTGCGCAGCGAGAACCGACGCACCTGCGAGGCCGACACGTACACGTCGGTCGCGCCGGCGAGGAAGCCGGTCGTGCGCAGGAAGCCGTAGCCCTCGTCGCGCAGCTCGAGCAGTCCGGCCACCGCGACCGGCTCACCCGAGCCGTCGACGCCGGGCCGGACCTCACCCTCGCCGAACGGACGGTTGCGACCGCGGCCGCGGCGTCGGCGCCGGGCACCCCCGTCGCCCCCGCCCATGTCGTCGTCGTGCTCGAACGCGACGACCTCGCGGTCCTGGTCGTCGCGCACCACCGGCGCTGCGGCCGGGCCGGGGTCGTCCGCCGGTTCCGGATCGGGGCCGGGCTCCGCCGGGACCTCCGCCGCCTCCGGCTCGGCGGCGCGCGCCGACGCCGGGCTCCGCCGCGGTCGGGGGGCGATCTCGGGCTCGGCCGCGTCGGCGGCGAGGGCGTTCTCCTCGGCGGCGATCGCCTCGACCGAGGCGGCCGCGACGGCCGAGGCCCGGGCCGAGCGGACGGTGCGCGGCTTCGCCGCGGCCGACGGAGCGGCCGCGCCGGCGGCGTCGAGGATGGCGGTGATCAGGTCCGCCTTGCGCATGCGGGTCGGGGCCTTGACCCCGACCGCGCCGGCGATCGCGTGCAGCTCGTCGCGGTCCTTGCGCTCGAGCAGGGAACGGTCGAGCTCGGGGGTGCTCATGGCAGTGGTGCTCCCGGTCGGGGCCCGGCACGGCACGTGCACGGGCGGTTCGGGCGGGACCCGGGGTCCGGGCCACTCCGGGTCTGCGGGGGGCCACCCGCCCGGCGAGGGAGTCGTCGGGCGATGGGCGGCCGGTCCCGACGGGATTCCCGGCGTCGCAGGGGCGACGGGGCCGAGACTACCGGATCAGGCGACGAGCCGGGCCATCAGGTCGTGGGCGACGACCGCCGGACGACCGGCCACCCCCGACTCGGTGTACGCGCCCCCCGGGCCCGGTCGGGTGGAGTCGAACAGGAGGTAGGGCACCGGGTCCGCGGTGTGGGTCATCCGCGCGCACGGAGTGGCGTGATCGGGCAGCAGCAGCACGCGGTAGGGCTCCCCGTCGAGGGCTGCGACCAGCGGTCCGATGATCTCGGCGTCCCAGCGCTCGAGCTCGGTCACCTTCTGGGCCACCGCGTTCTGGTGGCCCGCCTCGTCGGTCGCCTCGACGTGCAGCAGGAAGAAGTCGCGATCGGCGAGCGAGGCGAGGCATGCACCGAGCTGACCGGCGTAGTCGTTGTCGAACCCGGCGGTCGCGCCGGGCACGTCGACGACGTCGAGCCCGGTGAGCACGCCGAGCCCGCGCACGAGGTCGACCGCCGAGCTGAGTCGGCCCTCGACCCCGAACCGATCGGCGAAGCGCGGCATCACCGGGGCCACCCCCTGGCCCCACAGCCAGATCTGGGTCGCCACCGACCCGACCTCGGCGGCCGCGGCGGCCACGACGGGCCGCGACGCGTCCATCAGCGCGCGCAGCTTCGGTGCCGCCGCGCCCTCGGGCCACACGGCGGGCTGCCCGGTGAGATCGTGGGGCGGGACGCACTCCGCGTCGGCCCAGTCGGCCGGGGCGACGCACAGGTGGCGGTACTCGACGCCGGGGTGGAAGCGCACGCCGTCGCGACCGGCACCGAGCGTGCGGTCGAGCGCGGCCACGATCGGGTGGCTCTGGGCGCTCGAGATGTGCCCGGCCGCGAAGTCGACCATCGTGCCCGCGTCGTCGACGGTGACGAGGTTGCAGCGGAACGCGACCTCGTCGGGCCCGAGCGCCACCCCCATCGCCGCCGCCTCGATCGGGGCGCGGCCGGTGTGGTAGCGGGCGGGGTCGTACCCCAGGATCGCCATGTTCCCGACGTCGCTGCCCGGCGGGAGCCCCGGCGGGATGACCGCGGCCCTGCCGACCTCGCCCTGCGCCGCGAGCGCAGCGAGATGGGGCATCGTCGCGACCTCGAGCGGGGTGCGACCACCGAGCTCGGCGTTGGGCTCGTCGGCGCAGCCGTCGGGGACCAGGACCACGTACTTCACGAGCGCATCGTACGCGGCGGCGACGGGTGCCCTCGCGCCGGGGCCCCCGGACCGGGCCCGTACCCTTTTCGCGTGCTGCGCGCGTCCGGACCCGCCCGGTCCGCCCCTCGGCCCGGTGTCGGCGCCGCCGTCCGTCGCGTGTGGGGCCGGGTGCTCACCGGCGTGTGCACGGGCGTGCTCGTCCTCGTCGGCGTCCCGGGGTGGGGTCCGGAGCCCGCCGACGCGGCCGAGCCGTCCCGGCGCGCCGCGATCCGCCTCGTCCCGGTCGCCGACGTGCCCGGCGGCACCGCGCTCGCGTCGCGACCCGGTGATCGGGCGCTCTACCTCGCGCAGCAGTCGGGTCGGGTGCTGGCCCTGCGCCCGGGCCGCGCCCCGGTGGCGGTGCTCGACCTGACCGACCGCACCCGGGCCCGGGGCGAGCAGGGCCTGCTCGGCCTCGCGTTCGCACCCGACGGCGGCCGCCTCTACGTGCACTACTCCGCCCTCGACTCGGGCGACACCGTGGTGGACGAGCTCACCGTCGCCGGCGGGCGCCCCGATCCCGGGTCCCGGCGGACCGTCCTCACGGTGCCCCAGCCCCAGGCCAACCACAACGGCGGCCAGCTCGCGTTCGGGCCCGACGGCCACCTCTACCTCGGGCTCGGCGACGGGGGCGGGCAGGACGACACCGGGCCCGGCCACGCCCCGGGCGGGAACGCGCAGAGCCCCCGCTCGCTCCTCGGCAAGGTCCTGCGCATCGACCCCGCCCCGGCCGGGGACGCGTCCTACTCCGTGCCCGCCGACAACCCCTTCGTCGGCGGGGGCGGACGCGCCGAGGTGTACGTGCTCGGCCTGCGCAACCCGTGGCGCTTCTCGTTCGACGATGCCACCGGCGACCTTTGGATCGCCGACGTGGGCGGCAGCCGGTTCGAGGAGGTGACCCGCCTCACGCCCGACGTCGCCGCCGGGGCGAACCTCGGCTGGAACCGCTTCGAGGGTCCCGAGCGCTTCCGGGACGCCGAGGTGTCCGGCACCGTGCTGCCCCAGCTCGCGCTCTCCCACGACGACGGGTACTGCTCGGTCATCGGCGGCCACGTCGTCCGGACGCCGTCACTGCCTGCGCTGCGGGGGTGGTACGTGTTCTCGGACTACTGCGACGGCCGCATCCGGGCCGTCCGCATCCGCGACGACGGCCGCACCCGGGTCCGCGACCTCGGCGTCACGGTGCCGTCGCCGACGTCGTTCGGCGCGACCGACGACGGGACGCTCCACGTGGTGTCGCAGACCCGGGGCGTGTTCCGGATCGAGGCCCGCTGAGGCGCGCCGTCAGTCGGACCAGACCGCCCGCTCGGCTCCCGCCGGATCGTCGACGACCCGCGGCGCCGCGTCGAAGCAGGCCGTCGGGCGGGTGCAGGCGTCGTGCACGGGCCACCCGGGGAGATCGGGATGACTCGGCGTTCCCGTGGCGGCGAACCCACACCACGCGCCGCGCAGCACCCGTCCCAGGTGCTCGGCCTCGTCCGGACGCCGGTCGGCCCCCACGGCGGTACCCCAGCCGTCTCGCGCGAAGGTGCCGAAGGTGAAGGGCAGGTCCACCGCGTGGGCGGCGCCGATGTCCGGAGCCTCCCAGTCGAAGCGGTAGACGAAGGCCCGGTTGCCGGCGGCGGCGTGGGCGTCGGCCACCCGCAGCGCCGGCACCCGCAGCACCGCATCGGTCCGCGCCGCCGACCACACGTCGGCCGCCGGTCGGTCGGGACGCCCGTCCCGATAGGCGGCGAGGATCCGGTCGGGGTCACCCCGGCCCCCGGCGAGGCGGTCCAGCAGGCGGAGCAGCCCGGCGTCGTCGAGGTCCCGAGCCCGGGGATCGGGCCAGAGGCTGAGCTCGTCGCGGCACGTCCCGATGACGAGGTCGACGCCCCGCGTCCGTCCGGCCGCGCACGCGTCGATCGGGTCGAGGTCCACCAGGTCGGCCGTGAAGGTGGGGTGGAACGGCATCAGCCCGGTCGGCCCGGCGAGGGTCGCGACCACGGCGGCCTGGGCCGCGAGCACCGCGTCGACGGGGCGGCGACGGGCCCGGTCCAGGACGTCGGCGGCGGCCGGGTCCAGCCCGAGCTCCCGGAGGAACGCGTCGCGCACGCGAACCGCGAGCTCCGTCGTGAGGGTCCGGGGCTCGCCACTCTGCACGATCGCCCGCCGGAACGCCGGTCGGTCGCGGAGCGCGCAGAGGTGGAGCACCGAGCCGCCGCCGGCCGACTCGCCGAACACGGTCACGTTCGCCGGGTCGCCGCCGAACGCCGCGGCGTGCGCCTCCACCCACGCCAGCGCGGCGACCTGGTCCCGCAGGCCGCAGTCGTCGGCCCCGTCCTCCTCGGCGTCGATCCGGAGGTACCCCAGCGCGCCGAGTCGGTAGCCGACGGTGACCACCACCACGTCGTGCTCGGCCGCCAGTCGGGCCCCGTCGAAGACCCCCATGGCGGTCCCGCCGGACAGGTATGCGCCCCCGTGGAGCCACACCAGGACCGCACGACGGCCGGACCGGGCCGGCGTCCAGACGTTGACGGTCAGGCAGTCCTCGCTCTGGTCGGCGACGTGGAACGGCGGCAGACGCGACGGGACCGACCCGGCCTGGGGCGGCGCCGGACCGAACGACCGGGCCGGACGCACCCCCGTCCAGGGGGCGGGCGGCACCGGCGCGCGCCAGCGCCGCGCCCCCACCGGCGGCGCGGCGTACGGAACCCCGAGGAAGCGCAGCAGCGGCGAGCCGGCGGGGTCCGTGACCCGGTCGCCCGCGATCCACCCCGATGCGGTCTCGACCCGCAACGGGGTCACGGCGTCGCCTCCGCGGCAAGGCGCCGGCGGAGGTCGTCGCGCAGCGCACCCTTGGCGATCTTGCCGCCGGAGGCGCGCGGGAGCGCGTCGAGCACGATCAGCCGCTCGGGCCAGAGCTCCTTGCCGACGCCCCGGTCGGCCAGGTGGGCCCGCAACGCGTCGAGGTCGGGGGCGGTGGCGCCCGGGGGTGCCTCCACGTACACGCAGACCCGCTCACCGAACACCGGATCGGGCATGGCCACGGCGGCCGCGAGCGCCACCGCCGGGTGCGACCCCACCTCGTCCTCGACCTGCGCGGCGCTGATGTTCTTGCCGCCCCGGATGATGAAGTCGGACGCTCGGCCCACGACCGTGACGTAGCCGTCGGGGTCGACGGTGCAGACGTCGCCCGTACGCATCCAGCCGTCCGCGGTGTAGAGCTCCCGGTTCGCCGACGCGTCGCCGTAGTAGCCGAGGCAGTTCAGCGGTCCGCGGCACGCGGCGACGCCGGGTCCGCCGGTCGCGGTGACGTCGGCGTCGTCGTCGAGGAGCCGGACCTGCATCGACGGGATCACCCGTCCGGCGGTCCGCAGTCGACGGTCGCGGGGATCGTCGAGCGTCGTGCGGCTCAGGGCCCCGGTCTCGTTGGATCCGTAGAACTGCAGCACGGCGCACCCCGTGCGCGCCTCGAACTCCGCGGCCCGGGCGGCCGGCACCATCTCGCCACCGGTGAACAGCACCCGCAGATGCGCCAGGTCGTGCTCGGCGAGCGTCGGCGCGTCGAGCAGCATCACGAACTGGGTCGAGACCGCGGCGAGCACCGACACCCGCTCACGGGCCATCAGGGCGAGGGCGGCATCGGGCTCGAACCGGGGCATCACGACAGTGGGTGCGCCGAGGAGGGTCGGCGTGACGTGCGCGGTCCAGATGCCGAATCCGAACGGGGCGGGCACCACGCTCATGAACACGTCGTCGGGCCCGAGCGCCCCCGCCCCGACCGCGAGCTCGTGGAAGGCGAACCACCGCTGCTGGTCGTGCATCACGCACTTGGGCAGCCCCGTGGTCCCCGAGGTCGAGTTCAACAGCCAGAGGTCGGACGGGTCCGCGAGGTCGGGCCCGGGTCGCGACGGGTCCCCGGTCCGGGCCGGGACCGGGTCGATCGCGTCGAGGCCGAGCCCGACCGCGATCTCGGGACGGTCGGTGACCAGGGCCTGCGCGCCGGTGAGACCCACGAGGTGGGCGATCTCACGCTCCCCCGCTCGGGGGCCGATGCCCACGATCACGCGACCCGCCCGCTCCACCGCCAGGTACGCGGCGTGGACCGCCGGCCCGTCGGGCAGCAGCACGGCGACGCGGTCGCCGTCGGCGCCCGTCCCCCGCAGCACCACGGCGAGACGGTCGGCCCACGCGTCGTACTCGGACCAGGTGAGCCGGTCGTCGGCGGTGACGAAGGCCGGGGCGTCGGGCCGCTCGCGTGCGTGGCGGCGGACGGCCGCCGAGACCGTCACGGCGACGGGACCCGGGCCGTCCTCAGTAGGCCCGCCGGGTGACGAAACCGGCGACCTTGCGGCTGGCGGCGGCGGGGAGCACCTTCGTCGCCGCGACCGCGGCCACGTTGAGGATCCCGGTGACGCACACGGCCCGGCCCCGGTCGTAGGCCGTCAGGGCGGTGGCCACCACCTCGTCGGGCTGCTGCCAGACGAACTCGGGCAGGTGCTGCGGGTCGAAGCCGTCGGCCTGGAAGTTGGTCCGGGTGTAGCCGGGGGCGAGCACCATCATCTTCACCCCGGTGCCCCGGAGCTCCTCGTGCACCGCATTGGTGAAGCTCGAGACGAACGCCTTGGTGGCCCCGTAGGTCGCGTGGCGGGGGATGGGCTGGTACGCGCTGATCGACGACACGTTGATGACCCCGCCCCGGCCTCGCTGCACCATCGGGCCGAGGGCGGCATGGGTGAGGTGCACGAGGGCGACGACGTTGAGCGCGACCTGACCCAGCTCCCCCGCCGCGGGCAGCGCCCAGAACTGCCCCATCGTGCCCACCCCGGCGTTGTTGACGAGGAGGTCGAGCGGCCGGTCGGGATCGGCGCAACGCTCGGCCACCTGCGCCGTGCCTCCGGGGGTGGCCAGGTCGGCGGCGCACACCTCCACCGCGATCCCGCGCTCGGCGCGCAGCCGGGCCGCGAGATCCTCGAGCACGGCCCCCCGCCGGGCGACCAGGACGAGATCGTGCCCCCGCCGGGCGAGCGCGTGGGCGAACGACTCGCCGATGCCCGACGAGGCGCCGGTGACCAGCGCGACCGGCCGGGGCGACCCGCTCACAGGCCGATCACCTCACCGACCGCATCGACGGACGCGGGCACCGCCTCGCCCACCTCCACCTGGCTGATGGCCCGCTGCGGGTCCTTGAGCCCGTGACCGGTGACCGTGCAGACCACGACGTCGTCGGCGGCGAGCCGGCCCTCCTCGGCGGCCCGCAGCAGTCCGGCGACCGACGCGGCCGACGCCGGCTCCACGAAGACGCCCTCGTCGGCGGCCAGCGTCCGGTACGCCGCAAGGATCTCGTCGTCGGTGACCGCGCCGATGTGCCCACCCGACTCGTCGCGGGCGGCGAGGGCGCCGTCCCACGACGCCGGGTTGCCGATCTGGATCGCGGTGGCGATCGTCTGGGGCTTGGGGACCCGCGCGCCGGTCACGATCGGCGCCGCACCGGCGGCCTGCCACCCGAGCATGCGGGGGCGGCGCCCGGCGTTGCCGGCATCGAGGTCCTCGCAGTACCCGCGCCAGTACGCGGTGATGTTGCCGGCGTTGCCCACCGGGATGCAGTGCACCGAGGGCGCGTCACCGAGCGCGGCGACGATCTCGAACGCGGCGGTCTTCTGGCCCTCGATCCGCACCGGGTTGACCGAGTTGACCACCTCGACGCCGGGCTGCTCGCCCAGCGCCCGCACGATGTCGAGCGCGTCGTCGAACGTGCCCTCCACCGGCACGACCTTCGCACCGTGGATCAGGGCCTGGGCCAGCTTGCCGAGGGCGATCTGGCCGGCCGGGAGCACGACCGCGCAGATCAGGCCGGCCCGGGCCGCGTACGCCGCGGCCGACGCCGACGTGTTGCCGGTGGAGGCGCAGATCACGACCTTCTTGCCCCGCTCCACCGCGGTGGACACCGCCATCGTCATGCCCCGGTCCTTGAACGACCCGGTGGGGTTGGCTCCCTCCACCTTGAGGCGCACGCTCGCGACGCCGGTGCGCTGGGCCAGGCGGGGGGCGTCGACGAGGGGCGTGTTCCCCTCGAGCAACGTGACCACCGGCGTGCGGTCGGTCACGGGGAGGCGGTCGCGGAAGGCCTCGATCAGGCCCGGCCACGCGGATCCGTACGGCCGGTCCACTCAGTCCTCCTCGCCGACCACGCGGATCACCGATCCCACCCGCTGCACGACGTCGACGTCGCGGAGCGCGTCGAGGGTCGCGCGGAGGTCAGCCTCCCGGGCCCGGTGGGTGATGAACACGAGGCGGGCGCCGGCGCCGAGGCCCCGCTGCTCCATCGACTTGATCGACACCCCGTGCCTCCCGAACCGGGTCGCGATCTCGGCGAGCACGCCGGGCCGGTCGGCTGCCTCGATGAGCACGGAGAACGGCGACTCGGTCTCGGCCATGGGCCGCACCGCCCGGGGCACCAGCTCGCCGATGGTCGCGCCGCGGGCTCCGGCCACGAGGTTGCGGCAGGCGTCGACGAGGTCACCGAGCACGGCCGACGCCGTGGGGTCGCCGCCGGCCCCGCGGCCGTAGAGCATCAGCTCGCCGACCGCGTCGGCCTCGATGAACACGGCGTTGAACGCGTCGCGGACCGAGGCGAGCGGGTGGTGCACCGGGACCAGGGCCGGATGCACCCGCACCGCGATCTCGTCGCCCACCGCCTCGGCCACTGCGAGCAGCTTCACGACGTAGCCGAGCGAGCGGGCCGAGCGGATGTCGTCGTCGGTCACCCCGGTGATGCCCTCGCGGTAGACCGCGTCGGGTCCGACCGGCGCGCCGAACGCGATCGTGGCGATGATCGCCGCCTTCGCGGCGGCGTCGAAGCCCTCGACGTCGGCGGTCGGATCGGCCTCGGCGTACCCGAGCCGCTGGGCTTCCGCCAGCGCGTCGGCGAAGGTCGAGCCGTCCTCGGTCATCCGGGTGAGGATGTAGTTGGTGGTGCCGTTGACGATGCCGAGCACCCGCCGGATCCGGTCACCGGCGAGCGACTCCCGCAGCGGCCGGATGAGCGGGATGCCCCCGGCCACCGACGCCTCGAACAGCAGGTCGACCCCGGACTCGGCGGCCCGGCGCAGGAGATCGGGTCCGTCGCGGGCGATGAGCTCCTTGTTCGCGGTCACGACCGGCCGGCCCGCTCGCAGCGCGGTCTCGATGAGCTCGCGGGCGGGCTCGACGCCACCCATCACCTCGACCACGACGTCGATGTCGGGATCGCGCACCACGGCGGCGGGGTCGTCGGTGAAGACTGCGGCCGGGAGCGGCAGGTCGCGGGTCCGGGTCAGGTCCCGCACCGCCACCCGGGTGATCTCGACCCGAGCCCCGGCCCGGGCGGCGATCAGGTCGGCGTGCCCGGCGACGAGGCGCACGAGCGCCGCCCCGACGTTGCCGCACCCGAGGAGCCCCACCCGCACACGATCGGTCACGGCCACAGTCTGCCCGGTCACCCGACGTCCAGCCGGAGGAGGTCGTCCAGGGTCTCCCGGCGCACCACCAGGCGGGGCGCCCCGTCCCGGACGAAGACCACCGCCGGCCGCGGCACCTTGTTGTAGGTCGAGGCCATCGAGTAGCCGTAGGCCCCGGTCGCGGGGGTGGCGAGGAGATCGCCCACCGTGACGTCGGCGGGCAGGTGGGCGTCGGCGACGACCACGTCGCCCTGCTCGCAGTGCTTCCCCACCACGGTGCAGGCGAGGTCGCGGGGGGCGTCGGGGCGGGTGGGCAGGTAGGCCTCGTACCCGGCGCCGTAGAGGACCGGCCGGGGGTTGTCGCTCATGCCGCCGTCGACGGCGACGTAGGTGCCGATCCCGGGGATGACCTTGACCGTCCCGACCCGGTAGAGGGTGATCGCCGCGCCGGCGACGATCGACCGGCCCGGCTCCACCATGATGCGGGGGACCGGCACGCCGACCTCGGTCGCCGCCGAGGCCACGGCCTCGTGGAGCACCCGCGCGTAGGCGCCGACGTCGAGCACCGGATCGTCGGCGAGGTACCGGGCCCCGAGCCCTCCTCCGAGGTTGCACTCGGGAACCGGCACGCCCCGATCGTGCAGGTCGCGCACGAGCGTCAGCACGATGCGGGTGGCCCGTGCGTAGGAGTCGAGCGCGTAGATCTGCGAGCCGATGTGGCAGTGCAGCCCGACCAGGTCGAGCCGCGGCGACGCCGCGACCCGCAGCGCCGCGTCGCGGGCCACCCCACCGGTGACCGTGAAGCCGAACTTCGACGCCTCGGTGCCCGTCTCGATGTACTCGTGGGTGTGGGCCTCCACGCCCGGCGTGACCCGGACGAGGACCCGGGGCGCGGTGCCGGTCTCGGCACCGATGCGCTCGAGCCGGTCGATCTCGTCGTGCGAGTCGGCGACGATGCGCCCCACCCCGGCGTCGAGCGCAGCCCGGATCTCGTCGTCGCTCTTGTTGTTGCCGTGCAGGACGATCCGTTCGGACGGGAAGCCCGCGCGCCGCGCGACGTGGAGCTCCCCCCCGGTGGCGACGTCGAGGTGCAGGCCCTCCTCGGCGACCAGTCGCACCATCGCCGCGCACAGGAACGCCTTGCCCGCGTAGACGACCGCGTCGGGCCCGAACGCAGCCACGTACGCGCGGGCCCGCTCCCGGATCGCGTCCTCGTCGTAGACGAACAGCGGGGTGCCGAACTCCGTGGCGATCGCCTCGGCGTCGAGGCCCCAGAGCCCTGCGGGCACGAGCGACCGGTCGATGGGCGCCGTGCTCACGACGAGCCGCCGAGGTCCGCGTTCACACCGTCGTCGGATGCGCCGTGTGCGCCGGACGCGCCGGACGCGCCGTCGGGGGCGTCGGCCCGCCGGGCCATCTCCTCGGGCGCACCGACCCCGAGGATGGCCAGGGCCGCGGCGAGCCCGATGCGGCACGCCTCCCCCAGCCACAGCCGGGCCTGGGTGCTCGCGGCGTCGTCGGAGATGACCCGGCAGTCGCGGTAGAAGCCGTGGAAGCGCGCCGCGAAGTCGCGCACCCAGGTCGTGACCCGGTGGGGCGCACGCAGGGCCGCGGCTTCGGCCACGACCTCGGGGAACACCGCCAACGACCGGAGCAGGTCGAGCTCGCGCTCGTGGGTGAGCGGCGCGAGGTTCGTCTCGAGCAGCGGCCGCCGCACCACGCCACGCGCTGCGGCCTGGCGGGCGATCGAGGCGATCCGGGCGTGCGCGTACTGCACGTAGTACACGGGGTTGTCCATCGACTGCGCGGTGACCACGTCGAGGTCGAAGGTCTGCGCGGTGTCGATGCCCTGGAGCAGGAAGGTCAGCCGGCACACGTCCGGATCGACCTCGTCGAGGATGTCGGCGAGGGTCACGACGGTGCCGGCCCGCTTCGAGATCCGCACCGGCTCGCCGCCCCGCATCAGCTTGACCAGCTGGCCCAACAGCACCTCGGGCTCACCGGCCGGGTGGCCGAGGGCCTCGAGGCCGGCCTGGAGCGACTTGACCTGGCCGTGGTGGTCGGCACCCCAGATGTCGATCAGGTGGGTCCAGCCCCGGGCGAACTTGTCCTCGTGATAGGCGAGGTCGTTGCACAGGTAGGTGGTGGTGCCGTCGGACTTCACCAGCACCCGGTCGCGCTGGTCGCCGAAGTCGGTGGCCCGCAGCCACGTCGCCCCGTCGGCGTCGAAGGAGGTCCCGCGCTCGGCGAGCGCGGCCAGCACCCGGGCCACGTCGCCCCGCTCGTGGAGCACCCGCTCGGAGAACCAGGTGTCGAAGCGCACCCCGATCCGGCCGAGATCGTGGCGCAGCGACGCCACCACGTCGGCGTAGCCCCACTCACGCGCCTGCTCGACCGCCACCGCGTCGCCGAGCTCGGCCCGCATCCGGTCGGCCATCTCCACCAGGTACTCCCCCTGGTAGCCGTCCTCGGGCAGCGGGGTTCCCGCGTAGCGCGCGTGGAGCGACGCCGCGAACAGGTCGAGCTGCACCCCGGCGTCGTTGAGGTAGTACTCGCGGTGCACCTCGGCGCCCTGGGCTGCGAGCAGGTTGGCGAGGGCGTCGCCGACCGCGACCCAACGGCCGCCGCCGGCGTGCAGCGGGCCGGTGGGGTTGGCCGAGACGAACTCGAGGTTGATCCGCGAGCCGGCCAGCGCGTCGCCGTGGCCGAACCGCTCGCCCCGGGCCACGACGGCGCGCAGCACGTCGTGGAGCCAGGCCGGGTCGAGGTGGAGGTTGACGAACCCGGGGCCGGCCACCTCGGCCCGGGCCAGACGGTCGGGCGGGTCGGCCTCGAGCGCGGCCACCAGTCGGGTCGCGACCTCGCGGGGCGCCACCCCGGCCGCCTTGGCCACCTGCAGGGCCACGTTCGTGGTCCAGTCGCCGAACTCGGGCCGCTCGGCCGGGGTCAGGACGACGCCACCGGCCGGGGCGGGCAGTCCCGCCCGCTCGAGCGCGCCCTCGACGGCGGCGATGAGGCTGTCGCGGATCACGGGGAGGTCCTTCGCCGGGCGAGCGGAGCCCACACCCTACTTCCGGGTGCCCCGACTTCCAGGTGCCGCCACGCCCAGGTGCCGCCACGCCCGGGTGCCGCCGGCCCCGGACCCGGTGGGTTCCCCGGCCGGGCTCAGCAGGCCGAGCCGCTCCGCTGGACCTTGGCGGTCACCGTGAACTTCGCCGAGCGGTCGACGCACACCTCGACCCCGGGCGTGCCCGAGCGGAGCAGAGCCCGACCCAGGCCCGAGCCGTAGAGCTGGGTCCGCCCGTCCACGTAGTCGGTGTTCTCGCAGCGCTCCGGCGTGTAGCCGGACATCCTGCCGAAGACGTGCGACGCGCTCACGCGGGCGATGATCTGACCGGCTCGCACGACGTCGAAGCACACGTCGGGCGGGGTGCTCTGCCAGTCACTCTCGCAGTGCGTCCTCCCGGGGTCCAGCGGATTCGAGCTGAACCACGACGACGGGATGATGGTCTTGGCGTCGATCTCCTGGTCGAGGCCGTTCTCGACGCAGAGCCGGACGTTGTCGAGCGCAGCCTGGCGCTCGGGGCTGCGGCCGTCCGACCGTTCCCCCGACCCACCGCCGCAGCAGCCGAGCAGGGCCACTCCGCACAGCACCGCCGTGGCCAGGCTCGCCGAGGCCCGCAACCGACCCACCGACCGTCGCCGGTCACTTCCCACCTCCCGCTCATGACCGTCCCCGGCCCATCCGCCCTCGTCCGACCGCCCCCGAGGCCGGACGGTACCGGCCACGCTCCTCAGCAGGGGGTCGTGCTCGGTTCGATCCGGACCCGAACGTCGAGACGACCCTGGCGCTCTGCGCACAGCTGCCCCCCCGCGAAGCCGGCGTCGAGCAGCCGGGGCCCCGAGCGCTCCTCGGCCGTCCAGACCGCCTGGGGCTCACCCGGCTGCGGGCGGGAACCCGGACACCGCGCCGGCGTGCTCACCCGCATGACGTCGCCCACCACGATGACGGCCAAGCGGATGGTCGCTCCGCCCTGGCCGAGAGCGACGCAGACGTCGTTCTCCCCGGGCACCGGGGCGCCGCCGGACCTGGCCGTCTCGCCGGGCGCGACGCCACCCGGGCTCCCCGACCGTCCGGTGTAGGGCCAGAAGCCCACCGAGGTGTCGAGGCGGTTGGCGACGGTGAGCGACCGCTCCTCCCCGGACCCGCGCCGCTCGACCCGATCCCCCCCACCGGACCCTCCCCCGCAGCCCGCGAACGCGAGCGCGGTCAGGACCGCGACCGCACCGGCGGTCACCGCTCGCACGATGCACCTCGACCGCTGCAGCCGGTGGATCGACATCCCGCACCTCCTCGCCACCCGGAAACTAGCGACCGTTCGACCCGCCGTCGGGTCGGCGGGCCGGGGACCCGACCGACAGGTTGGTAGCCTCCCCGGACTGCCCTCGTAGCTCAGCGGATAGAGCATCGGCCTCCGGAGCCGTGTGCGCAGGTTCGAGTCCTGCCGAGGGCGCTTCCCCGACCGGGGCCCGGGACAGGCCCGGTGGAGGCCCGATGGAGGCCCGGTGGAGGCCCGGTGGAGGCACTGATCATCCCCGCCCTCGGGACCTCAGCGGTGCTCGCCGCGACGGTCCTCGTCCTGGTCTGGGATCGCCGGTGCCGCCGGCACGTCGCCGCGCTCGCGGACCTCTCCCCCCGGATCCTCGTCACGGGCACCCGGGGGAAGTCCTCCACCGTCCGGCTGCTCCACGCGGTGCTGCGGGCGGCCGACCGTGCGCCCTGGGGTCGGGTGACCGGCACGGTCGCCGAGGAGCTCGCCCCCACCGGCGCGACCGAGCCGGTCGTGCGGACCGGGCAGCACTCGGTGCTCGAGCTGTTCGCGACGGTGCGGCGGGCCCGGGCCGCCGGCGCCCGGAGCCTCGTGGTCGAGTGCATGGCGGTGAACCCCGAGCTCATCGCCCTCACCCAGCGGGGGATCATCGCCGCCGGCGTCGCGCTGGTGACCAACGCGCGCGCGGACCACCTCGAGGACCAGGGCCTCACCCCGGCCGCCATCGCGGTGTCCAACGCCGCGGTCGCCGAGGGGGCGCGCGTGGTCGTGACCGCCGAGCACGATCCCGAGGTGCTCGCCACGTTGCGGGCCGGCATCGGCGGCTACGGCGCTGCGTGCGTGACCGTGCACGGCGACTGGCTGCCGGCCGCGGTCCGCGCCCGGGTCCCCGACGAGCACCCCGACAACGTGGCCGCCGTCCTGGCGGTGGCGGCGCTGCTCGGCATCCACGCCGACACCGCGCTCGAGGCCATGGGGTCGGGGTCGCACGAGCCCCTGGCCCGGGACCCGGTGACCGACCGCATCACGGTCGGGACGACCACCCACACGTTCGTCAACCTCGGATCGATCAACGACCCGGAGAGCACCCGCACCGCGCTCGACGCCCTCGACCCCCGTAACACCCACGAGAGCCCCGGCGCCTCGTCGCGGACCGGGGCGAGGCGGCCGTTCCGGATCGCGATCGTGCACAGTCGTTGGGACCGCCCGTTGCGCAGCATCGAGTTCGCCGCGTTCCTCGAGCGTCGGGAGTTCGACCGCGTGCTCCTCACCGGCGCGGCGTACCGGCCGATGCGCCGGATCCTGCATCAGCAGGGCTTCGCCCGGCGCGAGGTCCGACCCCTGCGGACCTGGTCCGCGATCACCGCGGGCGCGCTGGTGCGGCGCCTGCGCCGACTCCGGCCCACCGGTCCCGACGTGCTGGTCGTGCAGATGGCCAACGTCGAGTCGACGACGGCCGTCCGGATCGAGCGTGCGCTGGCGCGTCGCCGGAGCCGACCCGATCAGGTTCACCCGTGAGCCTCGACGTCGAGCTCGCCCGCTTCGTGCTGCTGGTGTCGGTCATCGTCGTCGCGGTGCTCTACGTGCGCACGCAGCGGGTCACCGGCGGCACCTTCACCCCCGGCTACCTCGCCATCCTGCTGTTCGCGGGCGAATGGGCGGTGCTCGGGTCGATCGTCGCCTTCACCGTGCTGACCGTCGTGGTGGTCCGCCTGGTCGTGGTGCGCTGGGCCGTGGTCACCAAGCCGTGGGTGTACGGCCTCGGCGTGGTGGTGTCGACGACCAGCCACGCCGCGTTGCGGGGTGTCCTCCAGCTCTGGGACGGCCCGCCGGTCCTTGCGCTCTTCGTCGTGGCCGGCCTCTACGTCACACCCGGGATCATCGCCTACGACCTGATCCACCAGGGGCTCCGCAAGACCACCGCCGCGATCGCGATCGCACTGGCCGTCACCGCCGCGATCGCGTCGCCGGTGCTGCTCCTCGGCTTCGCCCCGAAGGGCCCTTCGCTCAGCTTCCAGGGTCGGATCGATCCCGACTGGTGGTGGCTCGGGGTGACCGTCGCCGTGTGGGCGACGCTGGCCCTGCGGATGGCCCGCAGGCTGGCCACCGCCGGCTACGTCGGGGCGCTGTTCCTGGTCGAGACCGCCCGGTGGGACACGATCCTCATCCTCGTCGCATGCTGCGCAGCGGGTGCGCTGGTGACCTCCTTAGTCGTTCGCCGGGCGATCCTCACCCCCCGGCTGCGGTTCCAGTTCGCCGTGGTGATCGGTGCGGCGACCGCGTGGACCGCGATCTACTGGGGCCAACGGCTCGGCATCGACGGAGCCACGGCGCTCGACGCGTTCACGATCGAGCCGCTCCTGGTCGTCGGGTTGGTCAGCGCCGATCTCGTGCGCGCCCGACCCTGGCGGTCGGTCGTGGGCGTGCTCGCGGCGACGGCGCTGATCGTCGCCGCCCTCGCCGCCACCGCCTTGCCGCCGGTCGGTGCCGTCGGCGGGGTGGCACTGGTGTTCGTGGTGATCCTGGCGATCGCGCGCCCGGCGATCGTCGAGCTGTTCCGGGCCGGGCACGCCGCCGAGGTGGCCGGCCGGGCCGCCGCAGGGCTCCCACCCCGCGCCTGAGGCGGGTCGCTCCCGGCCGGATCAGGCCGGCGGCGGTACCGGGATCCGACCGGCGAGCGCGGCGAGGTCGAGGCGCTCGGCCGGCGGGTCGGGGTCGGCGGGCGGCCGCGCGAGACGGCGGGCCTCCGCCGACCGGGTCGCCACCGGGAACGCCCCACCCGCGGGTCCGGTCGGGTCGGACCCGAGCGCCTCGGTCGGCGCTCCCGGCCAGCCCCGGTGGACGAGGAGCCGGAGTCCGTCCGACGTCGCCACGAGCGAGCGCGGTCCGGACCGCTCGGGCCGCAGCCCGAGCGACCGCAGCACCGTCGCGGCCCGTCGGCGCGGGGCCGCAGTCACGACCGTGACCCCGTGGACCGGGCGGTCTCCCGGGCGCGGGTAGCGAAGCGCGAGCGCGAGCTCACCCGTGACGACGTGGTCGATCGCGACGTCGGCGAACGCGGCGCTCACCTGCGTCGCCCAGCGCGTGGCGACGGCCGCGGCGACGAACGACCGGCGGCGCAGGCCCGCCGTCCGTACCCGCCACGGCCGGGCCGCAGCGGCCGCGATCGCGTCGTCGAGGAGCAGCAGCGCGCGCCATCCCGCGAAGCCCAGGGCGTCCGGTTCGGTACCCGTGAGCGCACCGACCACGGTCGCCGTGCGCTCGGGACCCGGTGGCGTGAGCGCAGCCTCCACCAGGACGGCACCCACCGGTTCCCCGGCGCTCATCCGGCCTCCGTCCCGGCCTCGCTCCCGGCCTCGCTCCCCGCCGCGCTCCGGATCCGGGCCCGGACCATGGCCACCGCCCGCAGGTAGTCGCGGTAGGCCGGGCGGCCGGTGCGGGTGGTGCTGTCCGGGTGGAGCCGCCGGACGAGCGCGAGCTCCGGCACGTCGACCTCGGTCACCCCGAGGACCCGAGCCCGGGCCAGCCACTCCACGAACTCGCCCACCCGGAGGTCCTCGGTGAACGGGCCCACCCGGTCGAGCACCGACCGCCGGCACAGGATCCCGCCGGCGAGCACCGCCGCCGGGAGCGCCCCGACCGTGCCGGGCTCCGGGGGATCACCCTCGGGATCCCCCGTGGCGTGGACCCGCCCGACCGCGATGGCGTCTGGCGCCGCCCCGAGGGCCGCCGCGAGCCGGGCCGTGCGGTCGGGAGGCCAGAGGTCGTCGGCGTCGAGGAACCCGAGCCAGGGCCGCCCGCCTGCGGCGACCCCCGCGTTGCGGGCGGCGCCGATGCCGCGGTGCCGGTCGAGTCGGACCAGCGTGATCCGGGGATCGGTCCACCCGGCCACGAGGTCGGCGGTGCCGTCGGTGCTCGCGTCGTCGACGACCACCACGTGGACGTCAGCCCCTTCCTGGGCCAGCGCCGAGGCCACCGCGGCGCCGATGTACCGCACGCCGTTGCGGACCGGCACGACCACGTCGAGCCGCACCGGCGCGACCGCCCGGATCCGGGCGAGGTGGGCCCGCACCGACCCGAGCAGTCCCGCGTGGTCACGCGCCGACCCCCGCGACTGGTTCGCGGGGTGGACGCCTCGCTCGAGCACCACCCGGTCCACCACGGCCGGGGGGACCGCACCGTCGCGTAGGCGCAGGTACCAGTCGACGTCGTCGAACATCCCCTTGGTCACGTCGAGGCGGCCGACCCGGTCGAAGGCCGAGCGCCGGAACAGGCCGGCCCCGAACACGTGGCCCGGCTGGTCCCCGGCGAACCAGGCCGGCCGCGCCCACGGCGGCGGCGCCGACCCGTCGATCGTCCGGTACTCGACCCGGCCGTAGGCGGCGTCGGCGCCGGAGTCGGCGAGGGCGGCGTGGAGCACCGCCACGTGATCGTGGGTCCACCGGTCGTCCTGGTCGAGGAAGGCGACGTACGGATGGTCACCCGCCGCGAGTCCGTGGTTGCGGGCGGCGGCCACCCCACGGTTGTCCGGATGCCTGCGCACCACCAGCGCGTGCCCGGCCGCCGCGACGCGGGTGCGCCAGCCCTCCACGACCGCGACGGAGTCGTCGGTCGACGCGTCGTCGACCACGATGACGCGCAGGCGCCCCACCGTCTGGGCGATGACGCTGTCGAGGGCCCGGCCCACGAGGTGCGCACCGTCGTGCACGGGGATCACCACGTCGACGCGCGGGTCCACCCGCTCGGTGGCCGTTGCGAGGATGCCGTCGAGGTCGGCGACGGTCCGGTCGAGCACGTCGCGACGCGGGAGGACGAACGCCGGATGGGCTCCGCACACTGCGCCGATGCGCGCGAGCACTTCGGCCGGATGGTCCGGGAGCGCGCCGACCGTCGACGGGGCCACTGCGGTCCGGGCGCGGGCCCCGGACACCTGCCGCACCGGCGCGCCTGCGTCGGCGACGGGATCGAGCACGACCACCCCGACCACGTCGAGCGCGGTGACGAGGGTGCGTCCGTCGGTGGCGGTGAGGTGGTGCACCCACTTGCGGCCGCCGATCACCCACGACCGGGTGGGGAGCCCGGCCGGGGGCGGGTGGGCCGCGCCGACCTTGGTCTTCACGGCGGCGTAGACCGCGTTCGCCGTCCAGCGCGTGCCCGGCGCCGCGGTCCCGTCGGGCCCGGTCCGGACCGGGAGGACCATCACCGCGTCGTCGCCGGCCGTGACCCAGCCGCGGGCCAACGCCGCGAGCGTGGTCGTCGACTTGCCGAAACCGGCGTCACCCACCACGAGCACTCCCCGGGCGGGGCGGGACACCGGGTCGGGCGGGTCGGGCGGGTCGGGCGGCGGATGTCCGATCGCGGCGGCGTGCACCAGGACCCCACCGCGGGCGAGCGCCACCCAGTGGACCAGGGGGCGCAGCGGGGTCACCTGCTCGTACTCGTCCGGCGGGCCGGTGCGCAGCACCACCGCCCGACCCGACGCGCGGTCCCATGCGGTCACGGTGCCGTCATGGACCGCCCGGTCGACGGCGACCACGGCATCGCCGCGCGGCGGGGGGCCGATCGCGTCGGTGACGTCGGCGACTGCGCCACTGCACAGGTCGACGTCGGCAGCGACGCCGGGCGCACGATCGGGGCCGCCGCCCGGATCGGTGCCGGCGGCGACGGGGCGGGCCCAGGCGACATCGAAGCGGGCGAACCACTCGGGGCGCGCCGAGCGGTGCCGGAGTCGGGCCGGGCCCCAGTGCGCCCCGACGAGGGGCACCGCCGACGCCGCCAACCGCTCGTGGACCGCGGCGACCCACGCCGCCGCGGTCAGTCCTCCCGGGGCGTCGGCCATCCGTGCGTGTCGTCGGCGTCGTGGATCGGGTCGAGGCCGAGGAGGTCGGCCATGTCGTCGTGGGCCTCGACCTCAAGCGGACCGCCCGCCCACTCGACCGGACCGGTCGGGGCCGCAGGGACGCTCGCGACGCGCACGAGACCCGACGTGCGCAGGCGGTCGAGGAAGTCGAGCACTGCGCTGGCCGCCGCTGGGTCCCGGCCGGCGACGATCGCTCGGGGCGGCACCCCGGTGGTGAGCGCCCGCCAGACCCCCGCGGAGGCGGGCGCGACCACGTAGTAGATGCCGCGCTCGAGGTCGATGGCCAGGATCTCACCGTCGACCTCGTCGCTGATCACCGCCGGGGTGCACAGCTCGTAGGGCTGGTCCAGCCGGTCGTCGACCGGGCCGGGTGCCGCGGCTCCCGCGACCCGTCCGCTGTCGGCGTCGCCGGCGCTCGATCGACCATCCTCATGCAGTCCACCTCGCGTCATGCAGTCCCCCTCACGTCACGCAGTCCCCCTCGTGCGGAGGTCTCCCGGGCCCGGAACCCCGTGCGGGCGTCCCGGACGCCGCCGGCGAGGCGCGCGGTGATCTCCACCGAGCGATCATACGGATCGACGCCGTAGACGACCGTCACCGCGGCGTGCGCCGCCCGGGTGCACGCGCGCCACCGCTCCCGATCGGCGAGCGCGCGCACGGCGTCGGCCAGCGCGTCGGGCGTGTCGGCGACCATCACCCCGTCGCCCGGACCGGCGTCACGCACCAGCAGGCCGCGCGCACCCACCGCCGTGGTCACCACCGGCAGGCCCAGCCCCATCGCCGCGACCACCTTGCGCTTGGCTCCGGCGCCGAAGCGCAGCGGAGCGAGGAGCAGGCGGTGGTCGTGGTGCAGCGCGCGCAGCGTGGCGTCGTCGACCCGGCCCGTGAACCGCAGCCCGTCCGTCGACCGCGGGCGGCGCGCGGCCGGCCAGTCCCCCACCACGGTCACCGGATCGTCGACACCGGCGCGGCGCAGCCGGGGCAGCACCTCGGCGACCGTCCACGCGAGGGCGTCACGGTTCGGCGCGTGATCGGCGCCACCCACCAGCAGGATCCCCCGTCGACCCGAATCCGGTCGGGCGCCCCGGTCGAGGTCGCCCGGCCCGAGGCGGTAGTACGGCACCGCGACCACCCGGGACTGGGTGGAGACGCCAGGGGCGTCGGTCGCCTCCGCGACCGCCGCCTCGGTCGCGCTCGGGTAGGTCGTCACGTCCGCTGCATGCCGGGCGGCCCGTTCGGCCACCGCGAGCAGGCGGGCCCGCCGCGGGTCGGTGCCGAGCACCGCCGCCTCGGCCCCGAGTCGCTCGGCGTGGAGGTCGTGCCCGCAGTGCACCACCGCGACCTCGGGCCGCGCCGCGAGCACCGGAGCGACGCGCACCATCGGACCGGGGCGCTGCACGAAGACGAGCCCGCAGCGCTCGGCGTCGAGCACCGTCGCGACCGCCGCGAGCCCGACCGTCGGGTGGACTTGCGCACCCCGCGACGCGAGCACGGCCCCGAGGCCGGAGTGTTCGCGCGGGTCGCGCCCGAGGCCCACGATCGTGACGAGGTCCCCACGGGCGACGAGCGCGTCGACCAGGTCCACCGTCGCACGCTCCCCTGCCGATCGGGTCGGGTCGGGCCACCCGGCGTCGATCACCGCCACGGCGCGTGGGTCGACGGTCACGGCGTCGGGCTCCCGGCACCCGCAGCACCGGTCCGGTCCCGCCGGGCCAACGCGGCGGCGTAGCGGGGGATCGCCACGAGGGAGGTCCTGATCGGCTCCGTGGCGGTCCGGGCCGCCCAGGTGAGGGCGTGGCGACGCAGCCGCATCCGGGTGGGCGGAGGTGGACCGGTCCGCGCCGCGTAGGCCACCACGGTGCGCCGGCCGGGCGCAATGGCGTCGAGCCGGGCGCGCGCGTCGGCAGGAACCGCGACGCCGAGCGCATCGGCGAGGTACCCGAGCGCGTCGGCGATCTCGGGCGTCACCCCGCGACGCGCGGCGTCCGCGACCAAGACGTCCCAGTCGACGCCACCGCCCCGGATCAGCACGGCGGCGTCGGCCGCCCAGCGCAGCGCAGGCTCCCGGCCGACGGCGGCGCCGTGGGCGATGACGTGCACGAGCAGGTCGGCCGCCGAGGGCGCCCGCACGGTCGCGCCCCCGACCTCGAGGGGGACCGAGCGCGCCCAGACCGGGTCGTCGGGTCGGTCACGGTCGAAGAACCGTGGCCCCCAGGCCGCCGGGGCACCGCGCAGGGCGACCGACCGGTGCACCTGCCAGTGCAGGTCCAGGGCGGGCCCGTTCCCCGGCGCCTCCAGATCCACGCCGCGTGCATCGACCACGAAGGCGGGGTCCACGACGACGCGGGTGGTGTAGCCCCGGGACCGCAGGCGGTCCAGCGTCGCGGCGAAGTCGCGGGGTCGCACGAGCACGTCGACGTCGTGCAGCGGGCGCAGGCCCGGGTCGTGGTAGTGGCGGAGGGCGAGGGGGAGGCCCTTCAGCACCATCACCGGGCGCCCGTCCGTCGCCAGGTCCCCGAGGACCGGGGCCGCCGCGTGCACGAGCCAGCGGAGGCGGACCCGGGTGTGGCGCCGCCGGGCCCGGCCCCGAGCGAGCAGCGGCCCGTCGGGGCTGTCGGCCGCCCGGGTGGCGGCGACCAGGGGCAGGAGCCGCTCGTGCTCCGGGGACGGGACCCCGGCCCACGCGCAGTACGCGTCCCAGGCCGAGCGCCCGTCGGCGTCGGCGCGCAGCGCGGCCCGCAGCACGAGGTCGTCCGGACCCGCCGGCAGCCAGGCCGGACGTGGCCCCCGGGGCGGGCGGCCCAGGATCCGGTCGGTGCCGCGCACCCACGCGGCGCGCCTCATGCGAACGCCGGGATCACCTCATGGCCCACCAGCCGGATCATCTCGGCGATGGCGGCGAAGTCCCCGAGTGACGCCATGCCGGTGTCGGCCGGGAGTCCCGCACCGAACGCCAGGTGCACGTGATCGCAGCCGGTGAGCTCCCGGTAGCGCGCGATCTGCGCGACGGCGTCGTCGGGGGCGCCGTAGACGAGCCGGTCGGCGGCGATCTCCTCGGGTCCGACGTCGTCGCCCGCGTCGATGCGGGCGAACAGCGCCCGCTCGACGTCGTCCTCGACCGACTCGCGCCAGTGCTCCATGAGCCCGTCGACGTAGGTGGGCAGCACCTCGTCGAGCACCTGCCGACGGTCGGAGCCGATCCACGCGTACCGGCGCAGGATCCACGCCGGGGTCCGGGACTCCCGGGCGCAGCCGTCGCGGTACACCGCGAGGCACGACTGCGCCTTCGCCAGCGACTGCACCGGTCCGCACACCCACGCGTCGCCGAGGCGGGCGGCGCGGTCGACCGCGGCGTCGGCCACGCCCGCCACCCACAGGGGTGGGTGCGGCTGCTGCACGGGTCGGGGGTGCACGGTGAGCTCGGGGAACGACCAGAACCGCCCGTCGAAGCTCGTGCGCTCCTCGGTCCAGACCTGCCGCAGGATGGTCAACGCCTCCTCCATCCGCGCACCCCGGGTCGCGAAGTCCGAGCCCATGACCTCGTACTCGAGCGGCCACCAGCCGAGGCCGACGCCGAGCGAGATGCGGCCGCCGGAGAGCTCGTCGATCGTGGCCACCTGCTCGGCCACCCGGACCGGGTTGTGGATCGGCAGCTGGAAGATCCCGGTGCCCACCCGAACGGTCGACGTGCGCGCCGCGACCGCGGCCAGGAAGGTGAGCGGGTCGGCGAGGTTGCCGGGCATGAAGTGGTGGTGCCCGATGGTGACGGTGTCGAACCCGCACTCCTCGGCGACCACCGCCAGGTCGTACGTCTCGCGGTACGGATCCGCGTGCGAGCGGTCCTTCAGCAGCGGGAGCGACAGCGAGAACCGCACGGGACCGTCATAGCACGACGGCACCCGGGCCGGGACCGGGATACGGTGCGGGCATGGAGCTCGACGGACGGATCGCACTCGTCACCGGCGGGGGGTCGGGGATCGGGCGGGCCACCGTGCACCGCCTCGCCGCCGAGGGGATGGCCGTCTGCGTCGTCGACCGCGACCCGGTCGCGGCCGGCGTCGTCGCCGACGCCGTGGGCGGCATCGCCGTCGTGGCCGACGTCGGCGTCGCGTCCGAGGTCGACACCGCGTTCGCCGAGTGCGCGGCGCGTCTGGGCGGACCGGACCTCGCGGTCGCCAACGCCGGGATCGCCATCGGCGTCGCCGACCTCGCCGACCTCGCCGACGCCGACTATCGGCGCATCCTCGGGCCCAACGTCGACGGCGTGGTCTTCACGGCCCGCGCCGCGATCCGGGCGATGCGGGCCCGCGGCGGCGGGGTCATCGTGGCCACGGCGTCCCTGGCCGGCCTCATGGCCTTCGCCCCCGACCCCGTCTACGCCCTCACCAAGCACGCGGTCGTCGGCCTCGTGCGGTCCATCGCCCCCGGACTGGCCGACGACGGCATCGCGGTGCACGCCGTGTGCCCCGGCCTCACCGACACCGCCATCCTCGGGCCCGAGATCCGCGAGGCCCTCGACGCCGCCGGGTTCCCGCTGATGGACCCGGCGCAGATCGCCGAGGCGGTGGTGACCGCGGCCCAGGCCCCGGCCGAGGCCACCGGATCCTGCTGGGTGTGCCAGCCGGGGCGGCCCGCGACCCCGTACGGGTTCCGCCGGGTCCCCGGCCCCCGGGTGGAGGGTGCCGTCGGACAGGTGCCGGACCTGTCCGAACGGACGGACCCGGCCGGACCCTGAGTCCGGGGCGGCCCTCGGAGCCCGGAACCGGGTGCCTCGGAGCCCCCCGGACTCCGTAGCATGGAGAGCCGCCGATCGGGAGCCCTCCATGAGCGACGACGAGACCAGCGAACGCGAGCGCGTCCGCCCCGAGATCCTGGTGCCGTCCGGCGACCTCGCGCGGACCGGACTCCCGAGCGACGGCGAGGCCGGGGGCGACGACGAGACGGCCGAGCAGGTCACCCAGCCGACCAAGCTGATCCGGATCGCGTCGATGGTGCGGTCGATGCTCGACGAGGTGCGCCGGGCCCCGCTCGACGACGCCGGCCGTCGTCGCCTGCGCGAGATCCACGAGAAGTCGCTCTCCGAGCTCGAGTCGGTGCTGTCCCCCGACCTGCAGGCCGAGCTCGCCGAGGTGGTGCTCCCCCTCGAGCAGGACACCCCGACCGAGTCGGAGCTGCGTCTCGCCCAGGCCCAGCTCGTCGGCTGGCTCGAGGGCCTGTTCCACGGCATCCAGGCCACGCTGTTCACCCAGCAGGCCGTCGCCCAGTCCCAGCTCGAGGAGATGCGCCGTCGGCGCGCCCTCGAGCTGGCGCAGCCGGGGGGGCCCAACCCGCCCAGCGGCTATCTCTAGCCTGCGTCCGACCCCACCCGGACCCCACCCGACCGGAACCCGATGATGCCCACCGTGCCCCTGTCCTCCGCCGACGTGCCCGCCGACGTGCCCGCCGACGCTGCCGCCACCGATGCGTGGACCCCCGAGCGCTGGCGCGACCGCCCCGCGGCGCAACAGCCCGACTGGCCCGACCCCGAGGCCCTCGAGGCCGCCCTGGCCGAGCTGCGCCGCCAGCCCCCGCTGGTCTTCGCCGGTGAGGCCCGCAGCCTCTCCGACCAGCTCGCGGCCGCGGCCGAGGGCCGGGCCTTCCTCCTCGTGGCCGGCGACTGCGCCGAGTCGTTCACCGCGTTCTCGGCCGACGCCATCCGCGACAAGCTCAAGATCATCCTGCAGATGTCGGTGGTGCTCACCTACGGCAGTGGGGTCCCCACCGTGAAGGTGGGCCGCATGGCCGGGCAGTTCTCCAAGCCCCGCTCGTCGCCGACCGAGACCCGCGACGGCGTCGAGCTGCCGTCCTTCCGGGGCGACACCGTCAACGACTTCGCGTTCGAGGCCGCCGCCCGCCGCCCCGACCCGCGTCGCCTCGTGCAGGCGTACCACCAGTCGGCGTCCACCCTGAACCTGGTGCGCGCCTTCACCAAGGGCGGCTTCGCCGATCTCACCCGCGTCCACGCCTGGAACCAGGAGTTCGTCGCGTCGAGCCGTGAGGGCCAGCGCTACCTCGCCCTGGCCAACGAGATCGAGCGGGCCCTGCGCTTCATGGCCGCCTGTGGCATCGACCTCGGCACCGAGACCCTCCACGAGGTCGATTTCTGGGTCGCCCACGAGGCCCTCCTCCTCGGGTACGAGGAGGCCCTCACCCGGCGCGACAGCCTCACCGGCGACTGGTACGACTGCTCGGCCCACCTGCTCTGGATCGGCGAGCGCACCCGCCAGCTCGACGCCGCCCACGTGGAGTTCCTGTCGGGGGTCGAGAACCCGATCGGCGTGAAGCTCGGCGCCGACGTGGCCCCCGACGAGGTCGTGGCCCTCTGCGACCGGCTGAACCCGGACCGGCGCCCGGGGCGCCTCGTGCTCTTCACCCGGATGGGCGCCGACCGGATCGGCGACGCCCTCCCCCCGGTCCTGCGCGACGTCACTGCCGCCCGGCACCCGGTCGTCTGGGCCTGCGACCCGATGCACGCGAACACGTTCACCCACGCGAGCGGCTACAAGACCCGTCGCCTCGACGACATCATGCGCGAGATCGAAGGGTTCTTCGCCGCCTGCGACGCTGCGGGCGTCGCGCCCGGGGGCGTGCACGTGGAGCTGACCGGCGAGAACGTCACCGAGTGCCTCGGTGGCTCGGACGAGGTCCTCGACGAGCACCTCGAGGAGCGCTACGAGACAATGTGCGACCCCCGGCTCAACGCCCGGCAGTCGCTCGACCTCGCCTTCCGCGTCGCCGAGCTGCTGCGGCGCTGACCGGCCCGTCGGCCGGGCGCGTCACCCTGCCGCGATCCGCGCCTCGGCGGCCTCGATCGCGGCGAGGGCGGCGTCACGCGCCCCGGCGCTCGCCGCGAGCAGCGGGAGCCGGAGATCGGGCGTCGGGATCCGACCCTGGGCGTGGAGCACGGCCTTGAACACCGCCGGGTTCGGCTCGGCGAAGCAGGCCTGCACCACCGGGAGGAGCGCCTCGTGGCGGAGGCGTCCACCGGCGATGTCGCCGGCGAGGCCACACTCGATCATGCGCACGAAGTGCTCGGTGCACACGTGCGCCGACGCGCAGATCGCGCCGGCGCCGCCCATGAGCACGGTCGGGAGCAGGTACGGGTCGTCACCGCCGAGCACGGCGAAGTCAGCCGGGGCCCGGGCCAGGATCTCGAGCGTCGCGACGTCGATCCCGTCGACCGCCTGCTTGACCCCCACGACGTTGGGGTGGGCGGCGAGCTCGAGCATCCCGGCGGCCTCGAGCACACGGCCCGTCCGCAGTGGGATGTTGTAGACGACCACCGGCACCGGGCTCGCGTCGGCCGCGGCGCGGATGTGGGCGACGATGCCGGCCTGGCTCGGGCGGACGTAGTACGGCACGACGATCATCGCGTGGGTGACCCCCGCGACCGCGGCGTACGCCTCGGTGGCGGCCAGCGTCGCGGCGGTGTTGTTCGACCCCGAGCCGACGATGACCTGGGCGCCCCGCTCCCGCCCCACGCGTGCACACACCTCGACCACGGCCCGCTTCTCGTCGGCGTCGAGCAGGGGCGCCTCCCCGGTGGTCCCGAGCGGGACCAGCCCGGCGGCACCGGCGTCGAGGTACCCCGACGCGAGGCCTTCCAACGCGTCGAGCGCCACCGAGCCGTCGGCGGCGAACGGGGTGATCAGCGGGACGTACACACCGCGGAGGGACGGGGTCGGCATCACCCGGCACGGTAGCCTCCGCCCGCGTGGCGGGTCTGGGTGGGTTCCTCATCGGCGTCGTCGCCGGGATCGCGACCGGGATCCTGTCCGGGATGTTCGGGGTGGGCGGTGCGGTCGTCTCCACACCCGTCATCCGGGCCCTCGGCGCGACGCCGATCGACGCGGTCGGGTCGACCATCCCCTCGGTCCTCCCGTCCGCCATCAGCGGCACCCTCCGCTACGCCCGTGAGGGCCTGGTCCGCTGGCGGGTGTTCGCCTGGACCGCCGGGTTCGGGATCCTCGCCGCCGTGGGCGGGGCGCTCACCACCGACCTCGTCCCGGGCGACGGGCACCTCCTGATGCTGGCCACCGCCGTCCTCCTCGCGTTCACCTCGATCCGGCTGGCCCTCCCGCCCCGCGCCCCGGCCGTCGTCGCCGCCGACCGGCCCGCGGCGCCGGCCGCCCCCCTCGTCGAGCGGGCCGGGGCGCCCTACTGCGCCACCGCCGGGCTCGCCGCGGGCGCCCTGAGCGGCCTGCTCGGGATCGGGGGCGGGATCCTCCTCGTCCCCCTCTTCACGTCGTGGATGCACCTGCCCCTCAAGGCGGCGATCGCGACGTCGCTGGCCTGCGTGGGCGCCCTCTCGGTGCCGAGCCTCGTCACCCACGCCGCCCTCGGGCACGTGGACTGGCAGTACGCCCTTCCGCTGACGATCGGGGTCGTGCCTGGTGCCCGGATCGGTGCCCACCTCGCGCTCCGGGCGACCGAGCGCACGCTGCGGATCGCCGTCGCGTCGGTGCTCGGTGCGATCGCCGTCGTCTACTTCGTCGGCGAGCTCGCCTCACTCCTGGGGTGACGCCACCGGTCGGCCGGTCAGCCGGTCAGCCGGTCAGGGCCCGGGCCCGGGCGAACACCGCGTCGAGCATGGGCTCGGTCAGGCGACCGGTGAAGGTGTTCTGCTGGCTCGGGTGGTAGCACCCGAGGATCGTGTACCGCGCCGAAGCGACCTCCACCCCGTGCCCGAACTTCGGGCGGGGCACCGGCCGGGGCTCACCCTGGGCGGCGAGCACGCGCCACAGGGCATCGAAGGCGAAGCCGCCCAGCGTGACGACCACCGAGAGCCCCGTGAGCGCGTCGAGCTCGCGGGCCAGGAAGGGCAGGCAGGTGTCGCGCTCCTCCGGGCTGGGCGCGTTCGCCGGAGGTGCGCAACGCACCGCCGCCGCCACGTAGCAGTCGGTGAGCACCAGCCCGTCGCCGACCCGCTCGGAGACCGGCGAGCTCGCGTACCCCGCCCGGTGCAGCGCGGCGAAGAGCCAGTCGCCCGAGCGGTCGCCGGTGAACACCCGGCCGGTCCGGTTGCCCCCGTGCGCCGCCGGCGCGAGCCCGAGGACGAGCAGGCGGGCGCCGGGATCACCGAATCCGGGGACCGGACGGCCCCAGTAGTCCTCGGCCCGGAAGGCCGCCCGCTTCTCCCGGGCCACCTGCTCGCGCCAGCCGACGAGGCGGGGGCAGGCCCGGCACGCCACGATCTCCTCGGTCACCGCCCGCAGCGCGTCGGGCCCCGGAGCGTCGTGTGCCATGGCTCCGGGATCGTACGGGACGTCGTCGTAGATTGCGCCGGTGCGCGTGCGGCTCCTCGTCAACCCGAAGGCGTCGTCGATGACGCCGACACGGCGCGCGCACCTCGAGGCCGGCCTGGCCGCGACCCACCGGGTCGACACCGTGGCGACCGAGCGGCGGGGCCACGCCACCGCCCTCGCCGCGGCGGCCGCGGCCGACGGGATCGACGTCGTGGTCGTCGCCGCCGGGGACGGCACCCTCAACGAAGCCGCGGCCGGCCTCCTCGGCACCGCGACGGCCCTGGCCGCCCTCCCCGGGGGCTCGACCAACGTGTTCGCCCGGGCGGTCGGCTTCTCGAACCGCCTCCACCCGGCGCTCACCGCGCTCCTCGTCGCGCTGGACACCGACACGGTCCGTCCGCTCGGGATCGGCCTCGCCGGGGCCCGGCCCTTCCTGTTCCACCTCGGCGCCGGCTTCGACGCAGCGGTGGTCGAGCGCATGGAGCGGCTCGACCGGCGGGTCAAGCGCGTCGCGGCCCATCCGGCCTTCGCCTGGCAGACGCTGCGGACCCTCGCCCACGGTGTGGACCGGGCGACTCCGGCCATCCACGTCACCACCCCCGACGGGCAGAACCACGCCGCCCGCTTCACCGTGGTCTCGAACCTCGCGCCCTACTCGTACGTCGGGCCGCGCCGCATGCTCCTGACCCCCGACGCCGGGCCCGACCGCCCCCTCGCCGTGACCTCGATGACCCGGCTCCGCCTCCGCGACGCCGCCGGTGCGTTCGGCTCGTCGGTGGGCCGGGCCCGCCACCTCCAGCACACACGCGAGGTGGTGCAGCTCCACGACGTCCATGCGTTGCGGCTCGAGGCGCCCGACGGCGCGTTCCCGTGGCAGGTCGACGGCGACTACCTGGGAACCACTGCGACCCTCGACGTTCGCTACGTCCCCGATGCGCTGCGGGTCGTGCTCCCGGTCCGCCCCGAGGTGGGTACCGGCACCTAGCGGCCGAGCACCTGGACGGCGACGTCGGGGACGTCGGTGACGATGGCGTCCACCCCGAGGTCGGCCATCCGCGCGATCTCGGCCGGTTCGTTGACGGTCCACACGTTCACGGCGAGGCCCCGCTCGTGGGCGCGTGCGACGAAGTCGGCCCCGGCGGCGTCGGTGAGGGCACGGACGTCGGGATGGAGTGCCCCGTGCCCGTGCTCGGCCGCGAGGTCGACGACCGCGGCGAGGTCGGTCCCGACCATGAACAGGTAGGCGGTCGGGAGCTCCGGCGCTCGCTCGTGCACGCGATCGATCGTCGGCAGGTGGAACGACGACACGAGGACGCGGTCGTCGGCGCCCCGCCCCCGGACCCGCGCCACCACCGCATCGGCCACGGACTCCGAAGCGTCGAAGTCGGGCTCCCACGGCAGGTTCTTGATCTCGACGTTCACGAGCAGGCCGGCGGCGACGTCGAGTGCGGCGTCCAGCGTGGGGATCGCAGGGAACCGGGCGGCCACCTCGGCGTGGGCGACCGTGGCCAGCACCGGCCCGTCGGTCGGGCCCGGGTCGTGGTGCAGGACGAGCACGCCGTCGGCGGTCCGGCGGACGTCGAGCTCCACCCCGTCGGCCCCGAGGTCACGGGCGACGGCGAAGGCCTCGAGCGTGTTCTCGGGCGCCCGGCGGCGGGCGCCCCGGTGGGCGAGGACGAGGGGTCGGGCCACGAGGCTCCTCGGGCGAGGGTGGCTGGGGGCTGGACGGGCTGGACGGGCTGGACGGGCTGGACGGGCTGGACGGGCTGGACGGGGCGCACGGGGCGCACGGGGTTCCTGGGGAATTCTGCTTGTTCCCTGGGGAGGAATCGGGCATCCCCCGGGCATCCCCCGGGCATCCCCCGGGCATCCCCTGTGCATCCCCTGTGCATCCCCTGTGCCGATCGCCCCAGCGGCGGGGCAGGGCGGCCTGGGGAGAACCACGCCGAGGGTGTGGACAACCGGACCACCACCCGGGAGAACCGGGACCCCGACGGGGACGACGGGTCCCGCCACGGTCACCGCCTGGGGATCTCCCTGGGGATCTCCTGGGGATCTCCTGGGGATCTCCTGGGGATGCCGGGGGGCCCGGCTGGGGAAGACAGGGGACGAGGTCACAAAAGCCCAGGTCAGAGGCCTTGTGCGCCGACGCCGCACCCCCTAGTGTCTTCTACCCGCCTCCACCCGCCTCGAGGGAGCACCCGAGGACGGCGAGCGGTCCCGGTCCTGCGCCGCAGGCCGCATCCTCACCCACCGACGAAAGATCGACGCCGTGGCCCTCACCTGGATCCGCACCCACGACTGGGACACCGAGAGCTGGCGCAGCCGCTCGGCCTGCCGCGAGTCCGACCCCGACGTGTTCTTCCCCATCGGCGTCACCGGCAACGCCCAGGAGCAGATCGAGACCGCCCGGCGGATCTGCACGGCCTGCCAGGTCGCTCCCGAATGCCTCGAGTTCGCCCTGGCCACCAACCAGGAGGCGGGGATCTGGGGGGGCACCACCGAGGAGGAGCGCCGCAAGCTCCGCAAGGGCTGGGTCTCGACCCAGCGCGCCAGCGCCTGACCCGGGGGCGCACCGGGCGGCGTCGGCGATCAGCCGTCGTCGGGCCCCCCCACCGGGACCCGCACCACCGCCCGGGCACCGCGGTCGTCGACGAGCTCGAGCGAGCCGCCCATCTCGGTCGTCACGAGCGTGTGCACGATCGAGAGGCCGAGACCCGACGGGGCGTCGAGGGTGAACCCCGGCGGGAGACCGACGCCGTCGTCGGCCACGACCACGACGGCGTCGTCCCCCTCGCGCGCGAGCGTGACCCGCACCCTCCCGGCCCCGGCCGCGTTCCGACCGGGGGGGAAGGCATGGTCGACCGCGTTCTGCACCAGTTCGTTGAGCACGACGGCGAGCGGCGTGGCCAGGTCGCCGGGAAGGTCGCCGACCTGCCCCTCCACCTCGATCCGGATCGGGAAGTCCGGACCACCCGACGCCTCCTCGACCAGACGGGCCAGGGGTCGCACGATCTCGTCGAAGGGCACGACGTCGGACGCGTCGCGCGAGAGCGTCTCGTGGACCACGGCGATAGCCCGGATCCGACGCTCCGACTCCTCGAGCGCCGCCCGGGCCTCGTCCGACTGCAGGCGGCGGGCCTGGAGCCGGAGCAACGCCGCAATGGTCTGGAGGTTGTTCTTGACCCGGTGGTGGATCTCCCGGATCGTGGCGTCCTTCGTCACGAGCATGCGATCCCGGTGGCGGAGGTCGGTCACGTCCCGCATCAACACGATCGCGCCGACGACGTCGGTGGCGGCGAGCAGGGGCAGGGCGTGCACCACCACCGACGAATCGCCGCGCTGCAGCTCGAGCATCACCGGCGCCGGGTCCCGGTACATGGCGTCGACGGGCGCCGGATCCACGCCCACCTCGCTCAGGCGCAGCCCGGTCGGGTACGCGTGGATGCCCATCCGGTGGAGCGCGCTCACGGCGTTGGGACTGGCGAACCGGACCCGTCGCTCCTCGTCGAGCACGATGACCCCGTCACCCACCCGGGGGGCCTCCTCGAGCTCCACGGCGCCGCGGGTGAAGGGGAAGCTCCCTTCGCCCACCATCCGGGCCAGGCGCTCGAACGTCGCCAGGTAGTGGCGCTCGAGCTCCCCCGGTCGCCGGGTCGAGGTCGTGCCGGACTCCAGGCTCAGGACCCCGATCACCCGGCCGTCCTGGCGGATCGGGATGCACTGGAGCCGGGCCCGCTCCGCCGAGCCCATGACCGGGGCGACGCCCGCGGCGATCTCCCCGAGGTGCCAGGCCCGGGCGACCAGGGGGCGCTCCGACTCCTCGACCACTCGGCCGACGAGGTCCGTGGGGTACAGCGTCTGGCCGGTCGTGGGCCGGACGTGGGCGAGGAGCAGGAAGCGCCGCCCCGACGTGCCGTCGACCGGCGCGAGCATCAGCAGGTCGGAGAAGGCGAGGTCCGCCAGCACCTGCCAGGTGGCGACCAGGCGCTGGAGGTGGTGCAGCGCCGGCTCATCGAGGCCGGTGTTCAGCCTCGCCAGCTCCAGCATCGGCACGGACACGCGCCGATGGTAACGGGGCACCGAGGAGGCACTCCCCGATCCGGGCCAGGCTGCGCACGTCGTGGACGTCCTCGGCGAAGGTCGGCACCGTCGCCATCGCCTCGGGCACCCGCGACAGCTCGGCCCGGAGCTCGGCCTCCCGGGTCGCCACCACCGCGAGCTGCTGGAACGACGTCCCCACCGTCCGCAGCACCCGGGCCACCGCGACCGGGTCCGCCAGCGCCGCCACGCCGGTCGTGGCGAGGGCCGTCGCCACCCGGGTCGGGTCGTCGGTGAGCACGCGGGCCGCCGCGGCGACCGCGGGATCGGTGAACGCCTCCGGCATCACGCGGTTGAGCACGAGGCCACCCAGGTGGAGGCCGCGTGCGGTGAGCTCCGAGCAGAAGAACTCGGCCTCCCGCAGAGGGGCACCCTCGAGCGTCGTGACCACCACGAAGCTCGTGCGCCGGTCCTGCATCAGCCGCTCCACCGCGCGCGCCCGACCGACGAACCCGGAGTACATCGTCTCGAAGTTCAGGAAGAACTCGGCGATGTCCTGCAGGAACTGCGTCCCGAGCAGGCGGTCGGCGATCTGGTAGAAGGGCTTCGACGCGAAGTTCACGAAGCGCGCCCCGCGCCCGCCTCCGAGTCGGTACGGCGCGGTGAGCCAGCGGAGCAGGCGACCACCGAAGAAATCGGCCATGCGCTGGGGCGCGTCGAGGAAGTCGAGCGCGTTGCGGGTCGGTGGTGTGTCGACGACGATCAGGTCGTACGCGCCCGTGCTGTGCAGGTCGTAGAGGCGCTCCATCGCGATGTAGTCGTGGCTCTGCACGAACCGGCTGGTGAGGTTGTCGTAGAGCCGGTTGTCGAGGATCTGCGCGGCGGTGGCCTCGTCCGGGGCGTGACGGCGCACCAGGTCGTCCCACGACGCCTTGGTGTCGAGCATCGCCGCCCACAGCTCGCCCCGGGGCGTGCACCCACCCGCCCGGAGCACCGCGTCGGGCACCCGGCGCTCCTCGTTGCCGATGCCGTCGAGCCCGAGGGCGTCGGCGAGCCGCCGGGCCGGGTCCACCGTGACGACCAGGACCCGACCCCCCAGCTGCGTCGCCGCCGCCAGCGCCGTGGCGGCGGCGGTGGAGGTCTTGCCGACCCCGCCCGACCCGCAGAACACCACCACCTCGCGCGACGCGAGCAGGGCCTCCAGCCCGACGGCAGGGCGGCCCGACCCGGTCACAGCCCGAGCTCGGCGCCGAGGGCGTCGGCCACCATGCGGGTGGCCCGGAGCCCGTGGTCGCGCACGAACAGATAGGGGACGTACAGCAACGGGAGGTCGACGCCGGCCCGCAGAGCGTCGAGGTGGGGCACCCGCGCCCGGCGCAGCGCGACCGCGAGGGCGGCGGCGTCGAGCACGGTGTCGACCGCAGGACCGGCCTCCTGGCGAAGTCGGTCGAGGGCGGGCCCGTCGGCCATCGCGGCGAACACGGGCTCGTCGGCGACCGTGAACGGCTCGGGCAGCACGCGGTTGACGACGACCGCGCCGAGGGGCACGTCCGTCTCGGCCCGCGCCCGGGCGACGAGCTCGATCGTCTCGTTGACCGGCATCTCCTCCGGGGCGGTCACCACGTTGAGCGCGGTGATCGCCGGATCCGAGAGGATCGCCATCATCCACTCGGTCTGGTTGCGGATCGGCCCCGTCTGCACGAGGTCCCGGATCGTGCGCGGCGCGTCGAGCTGCGCGATCACGTGCCCGGTCGCGGCGGCGTCGACCACGACGAGGTCCCAGGGCGCCCGACCCTCGATCGACTCGCGGACCTCCCAGCAGACCTTCCCCACCGTGAGGATCTCCTTGACCCCGGGCGCGGCATTGGCCACGAAGTCGAAGATGCCGGCGATCGGCCCGATGCGACCGACCATCGGGATCCGCAGGTTGAGCTTGAGGTACTCGCGCAGCGAGGCCTCGGTCGTGAGCTGCATCGCGAAGACCCCGGGGGCGACCGCGACCGGGTCGAAGCCCACCGGGGGGTGCTCGAACAGGTTCGGGAGATTTCCCTTGGCGTCGACCTCGACGAGGAGGACGCGCTTTCCCTGCTCGGCGGCGAGGAGGGCCAGGGCCGCGGTGACCGTGCTCTTGCCCACGCCCCCCTTGCCGGTGACGAAGAGGAGCCGTCGGTCGAGGAGGTCGGTCACGCCACCGCTCCCCGGGTCAGCGGGGGCGCTCCCCGGTCAGGAGCGGGCGAAGCCGACGCGCTTCGAGGCACCCTCGGGCTCGACCTCGACGTAGGCCACCCGATCGGCGGGGATGCCGATCTCGCGCCCCTGCTTGTCGGTGAGCCAGAGCACACCGTCGTCGGCGGACAGCGCCTGGGCGATCGACTGCTTCACGTCCGCGACCGAGCCCTCGATCTCGAGGCTGATCTCCTTGGGCGTGTGGACGACTCCGATCCTGATCTCCATGGCTCCCACCGTAGTGCCCGGGTCCCCCGTCATCCGCCGTCGAGGCGGGCGGCGATGGCCCGGAAGGCCACGGCGGCCTCGTCGTCGGGGTGGGCGACCACGATCGGGTGGCCCTCGTCGCCACCCTCGCGGAGCTCGGGCACGAGCGGGACCTGGCCGAGGAGCGGCACCCCGAGCCGCTCGGCGAGCTCGGCACCCCCACCGGACCCGAAGAGCTCGTACCGGGTGCCGTCGTCGCCGGTGAACCAGGCCATGTTCTCGATCACGCCGGTCACCTCGAGGTTGACCTTCTCGGCCATGGCCGCGGCCCGCTGGGCGACCCGCTGCGCCGCGGGCTGGGGCGTGGTCACGATCACCACCTCGGCGCGCGGGATGAACTGGGCCATCGAGAGCGCGACGTCGCCGGTGCCCGGGGGCATGTCCACCACCAGGTAGTCGGGGTCGCCCCAGTACACGTCGGTCAGGAACTGCTCGAGCGCCTTGTGCAGCATCGGCCCCCGCCAGATGACGGCCTGCTCCTCACTGGCGAAGAAGCCCATGGAGATGAGCCGCACCCCGTGCGCCTCGGGCGGGACGATCACGTCGTCGACGAGGTCCGGGGGCCGGCGGATGCCGAGCATCCTCGGCATCGAGAAGCCCCAGACGTCGGCGTCCACGGCGGCGACCCGGTGGCCCCGCTGGGCGAGGGCGATCGAGAGGTTGGTGGTCACCGACGACTTCCCGACCCCGCCCTTGCCCGAGGAGACCGCGATCACCCGGGTCCGGGCGTCGAGGAACGGGTTCACCCGGGGCTCGGGCCGGGCCGGCGCATTGGCGTCGATGATCTTGAGCGGGTTGGGCGGGGGCTCGCCCTTGAGCACCCGGGCGACCGCGGCGAGCTCGGTGGGCTCCATCGCCCGGACGTCGACCTCCACCCGCCCGAGGTCGGTCGCCGCGAGCACGGCGTCGGCGATCCGCCGGTGCAGCGCCTCGGCCCGGTCGTCGCCCACGAGGGGCAGCGCCAGCGCGACCACGGCGGTGTCGCCGTCGACGGCCACCCCCGTGACCATCCCGAGCTCGGTCACGGGGATCCGCAGCTCGGGCTCCTCCACCCTGGCGAGGGCGGTGCGGACCTGGGTCTCGTCGGCCATCGGTGCTGCGCTCGCTTCCCGCCGGGCCCGGGCCGATCCGGGCCGGGCCTGATTTCCACTACCGGGATAGGTAGAATACCGGCCGTGGCGACCCCGCCCCCGCCCGCGACCGGCACCGCACCGGGAACCGACCGGAACCTCACCGACGACGAGTTCACCGCGGCGGTCGCTGCCGTCACCAACGCCTTCGGCGATCCGACGCGACGCGACATCTATCTCTTCGTGCGCGAACGGGGCGGCGACGGCGCGACCGCGGCCGAGGTCGCCGAGCGCTTCGCCCTGCATCCCAACGTCGCCCGGCACCACCTCGAGAAGCTCACCGGCGGCGGCTACCTGGTGGTCGAGGTCGGACGCAAGGCGACCGACGCCGCCGCCCGGGCCGGCCGCCCGTCGAAGCGGTACTGCGCCGCGGCGCTCGAGGCACCGCTCGCGCTCCCCCTCAAGCACGACGACGTGCTCGCCGACCTGCTCGCCGCCGCGCTCGACGCACTCGGGCCCGACCACGCCGCAGCGCTCGCCGACGGCGTCGGCTACGAGTACGGGCGCAGCCTCGCGGCCCGGATGGACCCGAACGCCGGGCAACGGTCGGTGCGCTCGGCGGTCGCCGCGGTCGCCGACGCGCTCACCGCCCACGGCTTCGCCGCCCACGCCGAGGAGCAGGGGGGCTCGCTCACCATCGTGTCGGAGTCGTGCCCGTTCGGCGCGACCGCCCACAAGTACCCCCACGTGGTGTGCGCCCTCGACCGCGGGATGATCCGGGGGATGCTGGCCGGTCTGCACGGGGAGACCACCCCGCACTTCGCGGCGAGCCGGCCGGGCGGCGACGACCACTGCGTCGCCCGCGTCTGAGCGGGCTCGTGCCCCGCGCCTACCTCGACCACGCCTCGGCGTCGGTACTGCGGCCGTCGGCCCAGGCCGCCATGATCCCCTTCCTCGCGGCGAACCCGGGCGACCCCGGGCGGCTGCACGCCGAGGGGCGCACGACCCGGGTCGCGGTGGAGCAGGCCCGGGAGCAGGTCGCCGCGTGCTTCGGAGCCCGGCCCCGCGAGGTCGTCTTCACCGCGACCGGCCCCGAGGCGGTCAACACCGCGATCTGGGGTGCGGTCGAGCGGGCCCGGGCCGTCGGGGACCGGGCGCACCTGGTGACCACCGCCGTGGAGCAGTCCGCCGTCCTCGAGGCGTGCGCCCGGTCGGGGCTCGCCGTCACCGTCGTGGGCGTCGACGGGCTCGGTCGGTGCCCGGCCGCGGCGGTCGCCGACGCGCTGCGGCCCGACACCGCCCTGGTGAGCGTGCAGCTCGCGAACCACGAGGTCGGCACGCTCCAGACCGCGGTGCCCGAGATCGTCGCTGCGGCCCACGCCCACGGCGCGCTGGTCCACGTCGACGCGAGCGCGGCCGCCGGCCACGTCCCCGTGGACTTCGGCGCGCTCGGCGCCGACCTGTGCTCGGTGGACGGCGCCTCGTGGGGAGCGCCGCGGGGGGCCGCCGCACTGCTGGTCCGGCGCGGGCTGCGCCTGCCCCCGTTCGTGGTCGGCGGCGCCCAGGAACGGGCCCGCCGGGCCGGCCTCGAGGACGTCCCCGCCATCGTCGGTTTCGGCGCCGCCGCGGCCGAGGTCGCCGCGGCGCTCCCCACCGAGGCGGCCGCGGCCCGGTCGCTGACGGACCTCGTCACCGCCGCCGCGACGGCGGTACCCGGGGTGGTCCGCTACGGCGACCCCGAGGCCCGCCTGCCCCACCTCGTGTGTCTCGGCATCGCCGGGGTCGAGGCCGAGCCGGTGCTGCTGGGGCTCGACCAGCGCGGGGTCGCCGTCCACTCGGGGTCGTCCTGCTCGAGCGAGCTGCTCGAGCCCTCCCCCGTGCTCGCCGCCATGGGCGTCGACGCCGAGCGGTCGCTGCGGGTGAGCGTGGGCTGGTCGAGCACCCGCTCCGACGTCGAGCAGTTCGCCGTCGCGTTCCCCGAGGTCGTCGGGAGCCTGCGCGCCCTGCGCGGCCAGGAGACCCCGTGATCCCGGTCCGGCGCCTGAACCACGCCGTCCTGTACGTGCGCGACGCCGCCACCAGCGCACGCTGGTACGCCGACGTCTTCGGCTTCGAGATCGTCACCGAGGTCCCCGGGACCGCGGCGTTCCTCCGGGCGCGCGCCACCGACAACCACCACGACCTCGGACTGTTCACCGCGGGCGCGCACGCCCCCGGGCCCGAGCGCGGCCGGATCGGGCTCTACCACCTCGCCTGGCAGGTCGACACCGTCGACGACCTCGTCGCGGCCAAGGCGGAGCTCGTCGCCCGGGGCGCCTACACCGGGGAGAGCGACCACGGGGCCAGCAAGTCCCTCTACGGCCTCGACCCCGACGGCAACGAGTTCGAGATCATGTGGGCGGTCCCGCCCGAGGCCTGGGGCGACGCCGCCCGCGCCGCCGTCGTCCGCCGCCTCGACCTCGACGCCGAGGTGGCCCGCTTCGGCGGTGCAGCGAGGCGGCCCGACGCAGACCCCAACCCCTAGGCTCCCGCCCATGACCTCCGACTGGACCGCCCTCGCCACCGCCCTCACCGACGCGCTCAAGCTCAACGCGCCGCCGATCGCGATCACCTTCGCCGCCGAGCCCCCGCCCGGCGTCGCCGCGTTCGACGCGCCCATGAGCGAGCCCGCCGACGACGGCCGCACCGGGCGGGTGCCGGCCGGCTGCGTGTTCTGGATGCGCGGCGCCGAGCGCACGTTCTCGACCGTGGCCGCCGACCACGGCAACTGCAGCGTCGGCAGCGTCACCCACGGGTTCAAGACCCTCGACGAGGTCGCCGGCAACTCCGACGTCGCGGCGCTGCTCGGGAGCGGCTGGGTCACCATGGACGTCGTCCCGCAGATCCCGGTGGTGACCGAGCGCCCGGGCGCCGTGGTCTACGGGCCGCTGACCGAGACCCCGGTCGACCCCGACGTCGTGCTGCTCCGGCTCAACGGCAAGCAGCTCATGACCGTCTCCGACGCCTGGCCCGGCCTGCGCATCGAGGGGAAGCCGCAGTGTCACATCGTGGCCGTGGCCAAGGAGCAGGGCGAGCCGATCGCGAGCGTCGGTTGCGCGCTGAGCCGCGTGCGCACCGGCATGAACGTCGCCGAGATGACCATGGCGATCCCGGGACCCCGCCTCGCCGAGTTCACCGAGTCGCTCACGCAGACCGCCGCGGTCGACGGCGTGGTCGCCCGGTACGCCGCCGACGACGCCGCCCGCTTCGCCTGAGCCCGGCGCCCGCCCGCCGCTACTTCTTGGCCGACTCGAAGTACGGGTTGGTCCCCGACGCATGGTCGGTGACGTCGCGGACCTCGGTGATCTCGGGCACCGCGTCGAGGATCGCCACCTCGATCCCCTGGCTCAGGGTCGCGGCGGCCATGCTGCAGCCCTGGCAGCCACCGGACAGCCGCAGGTAGGCGATCGACTCCTCCACCGCGACCAGGTCGGCCCGCCCGCCGTGGGAGGCGATCGCCGGGTTGATCTGGTCCTCGAGCACCTGGAGGATCGCCTGGGCCACCGGACCGCTGAGGTCGGCGGCCGGGCGCGGGGCTGCGACCTTGGGCGCCGGGCGGTTCGGGTTCTGCATCACCATCCCGGCGGTGGTGAAGTCGAGGGTGGCCCCGGCCAGGGCCTCGACGCTGTCGCCGTCGATCACCACCGGCAGGTCGTCGTGGTGCTGGACGACCTCGAGCTCCCCCGCGTCGGTGAGCGCCCGGAACGACATGTCGTAGGTGTAGGCCCCGCCCGACTCACCGGTCACGGTGATCCACAACGCCAGCGACCCGGCCTCGGGCTCGGCGGCCCGGACCTCCAGGATCTTCTCGCGGGCGGCATCCGTGATGCCCAGGACCGGTTCCACCACATCGCTCATGGCATGAATGATAGGGGGGTGCGCGTGGTTCTCCTGCTGCCGACGACGTCCTACCGGGCGACCGACTTCGTGGCCGCCGCCCGGGCGGTCGGGGCCGAGATCGTCCTCGCCGCGCCCGAGGTCTCCCCGGCCGTGGCCCGTGACGGGCTGCGGGCGGTGGAGCTGCCCTTCGACGACCCCGACCGCGCTGCGACGATCCTGGCCGACCTCGACGACCGCGGCCCCGTCGACGCCGTCCTCGCCGTCGACGACCAGGGCGTGGTCGTGGCCGCCCGGGCCGCCGCCGCGCTCGGCCTGCGGCACTGCGACCCCGAGGCGGCGGCCCGCACCCGAGACAAGCGGGCCCTGCGGACCGCGCTCGACGCCGCCGAGGTGCCCCAGCCCCGATGGGCGCCGGTGGACGATCCCGACGCGCTCCCCGACGTCGGGTTCCCCTGCGTGCTCAAGCCGGTCGGGCTGTCGGGCAGTCAGGGCGTGATCCGGGCCGACGACCCGGCGACGGCGGCCGCGGCGGCCCGGCGGGCCGGGGCCATCGCCTGTGGCGACCCCGTGATGATCGAGGAGTTCGTCCCCGGCGCCGAGGTCGCGGTCGAGGGCCTCCTCGTGGACGGCGTCCTCACGGTGCTCGCGGTGTTCGACAAGCCCGATCCGCTCGACGGCCCGTACTTCGAGGAGACGATCTACGTCACCCCGTCGCGCCGACCCGAGGCCACCCAGGCGGCGCTCGCTCGGGTCACCCGAGACGCCGCGGCCGCCATCGGCCTCACCGAGGGACCGGTCCACGCCGAGCTGCGCCTCACCCCCGACCCGGCCGGCGACCGCATCCGGGTCATCGACGTCGCGGCGCGGTCGATCGGCGGGCTGTGCGCTCGGGCATTGCGGTTCGGGGCCGGGATCTCGCTCGAGGAGGTCATCGTGCGCCACGCCCTCGGCCTCCCGGTCGGCACCCTGCACCGGGAGGCCGCGGCCAGCGGCGTGATGATGCTCCCGATCCCCGCCACCGGCACCCTGCGGGCCGTCCACGGCCAGGAGGCCGCCCGGGCCGTGCCCGGGGTGGTCGGACTCGAGGTCACGATCGCCCGGGGTCGGCCCGTGGTCGCGCTCCCCGAGGGGGACCGCTACCTCGGGTTCTGCTTCGCCCGGGGCGCCACGCCCGAGGCGGTGGAGGAGAGCCTGCGCCGGGCCCATGCCTGCCTCCGGGTCGAGGTCGACTGACGCACCCGGGAGCGAACCCGGGGAGGCACCCGGTCTCGCCGGGACCGGACCGGGGCCGTCGGCCCCTACCCTGTCGGCGGTGCGGGTCCTGCTGATCGGCTGCTACGAGCTCGGCCACCAGCCGCTCCAGATCGCCGGTCCGGCCGGGCGCCTCCGGGCTGCGGGCCACGAGGTCCGGACGCTCGACCTCGCGGTGGAGCCCTGGGACCCCGAGATGGCGGCCTGGGCGGATCGGGTGGGCATCGCCGTCCCGATGCACACGGCGATGCGGATCGCCCGCCGGGTGGTCGGCCTCGTGCGCGACGTCGCGCCGGCCACCCCGGTGTGCGCCTACGGCCTCTACGCCCCGATGCTCGCGGACGTCGCCGACCGGGTCCTCGCCGGCGAGACCGACGCCGCGCTCGCCGACTGGGTCGACGGCGCCGACGACGCGAACGTCGTCGTCCTCGACCGCCGGGCCGCCAGCGGGGGCGGCCCGCTCCCTGCGCGCGACCTGCTCCCCGGCCTCGACCGGTACGCCCGGCTGGCGATCGCGGGCGAGGAGCGTCCGGTCGCCTACGTCGAGGCCAGCCACGGCTGCGCCCACCGCTGCCGGCACTGCCCGGTGCCGGTGATCTACGACGGTCGGATCCGGGTGGTCGCGCTCGACGACGTGCTGCGCGACGTCGAGCAGCAGGTCGCCGCCGGTGCCCGCCACGTGACCTTCGGTGACCCCGACTTCTGCAACGGCGTGCACCACGCCCGCCGGGTCGTC